>NZ_OZ038525.1:600000-975000 GCF_964036645.1 Tenacibaculum sp. 190524A02b
TTTATCTTGGTCTCGTATCAACCATCCAAATGAAGTTGTTGAGTTAGATCAAAAATTAAACGTTGTAATTTTAGACTTTGATGATAACAAGTCAAGAATTCAATTAGGATTAAAGCAATTATCTGCTCACCCATGGGAAGCATTAAATCCAGAATTAAAAGTTGGAGATACTGTTAAAGGTAAAGTAGTTGTTTTAGCTGATTATGGAGCATTTGTAGAAGTTGAAGATGGAGTAGAAGGTTTAATCCACGTATCTGAAATGTCTTGGTCTACGCACTTACGTTCAGCTCAAGATTTTGTAACAGTTGGAGATGAAGTAGAGGCTCAAATCTTAACATTAGATCGCGAGGAGCGTAAAATGTCTTTAGGTATGAAGCAATTACACCCAGATCCTTGGACTGATATTACAACTAAATACCCAGTTGGTTCTAAGCATTCAGGAACAGTTCGTAATTATACTAATTTTGGTGTATTTATTGAATTAGAAGAAGGAATTGATGGATTAGTATATATTTCTGATTTATCTTGGACTAAGAAAATTAAGCACCCATCTGATTTTGTAACAGTTGGTGATAAGTTAGAGGTTCAAGTATTAGAACTAGATGTTGAAAACCGTAAGTTAAACTTAGGTCATAAGCAAACTCAAGATAATCCATGGGATGCTCATGAAACAACTTATGCTATCGGATCTGTTCATGAAGGTACTGTAAAAGAGAAGAATGATAAAGGAGCTACAGTTGCTTTTGCTGATGGAGTAGAGGCTTTTGCACCGTCTCGTTATTTAGATAAAGAAGAAGGTGGAAAGTTAGGAAAAGGTGAAACTGTTAAATTCCAAGTAGTAGAATTTAGCAAGGAATACCGTAGAATTGTTGTTTCTCACTCGTCTATCTTTAGAGAAGAAGAGCAAAGAAATGTTAAAGCTGCGGCTAAAAAAGCTCAAGAGGTAGAAAAAACTACTTTAGGAGATATTGGAGGCTTAGCAGAGTTAAAGAAAAAGATGGAAGGAAAATAAAAATCCATTTTACAATCTATAAAAAAACCCGTTGTTTTACAACGGGTTTTTTGTTGTTTTGAAAAGTTTTCAAAAAACATTAGCGATTTCTGTTTTTTTATAAAAAAAATGATTAAATTTATAAGTAGCTGCTAACCAATATCTTTGGAATATTATGCTGAAAAGAATCCTTGTATTAATTTTTAACCAGTTTTGACTTAATGAAAAATAAACAATAACGAAAAATACTAGTTAGAATTTTACTCGTTTATCTTGTCTGAAAATATAAAGTTTAAAAGTTTCATCCCCCCATCCCCCCAGTTTAACTTAAAAACTTATATCTAATGAAAAGAGCAAGAAATTTATTTGTGATACTGTTAATTTTGTGCAGTATCCAGATTTTCCCCCAAGGAGAAATTCAACAGTTGTTAGAAGAAGAAAAGCTAAAATTAAATGAAGTAGAAGATTATGTCAGTAAAAATTTTATTTCCTTACCTAGGTGTATTGAATCTAAAAATTATATTGACAATGGAAAAGGGCTAGGACTTAATCAAAGTCATATACCTATTGATAATGGTGAAATTTACGTTTTTAACATTTATTTTCACATTTTAAATGAAAACGGAGGCTCTAGGTCATTTCCAATTTCAGAAGATGATATTCAAGAAGCTGTTGCTATTTTGAATAAAACATTTAATCCGTTCAAGATATTTTTTAAATATCAAGGACATGGAAATATAGATAGCACATGGCGTTCTGTAGTGTACTTAAGAGGAAGAAGAACTTTTGGTCAATTAGTAGATTATGCCAAAAGTCTTAATGTTTATAAGGAGAATAGTTTAAACATCTTCATAGCTTCAACTATCCGTTATAGCCAATATGATGATTCACCTCTTGTTGGGATTGCAGATAAACCAGGTACCAACTCAGTTATAGAAGATGAATACTTATTAACTTCTAGTTTACCTCATGAGGTTGCTCATAATTTTCTATTACATCATACACATTATAGGTCAACAAGTGAAAATTGTGATTTGGTTGTTCAGAATGATTTGGTAGATGACACAAGGCCTTCTCTAATATACAAAGCTGCTGAAATAGGAAGTGATTGTATAACATATACAGGGAATAAATCAAAAACTAAATGCGGAATTGATTATTCGTATTTACCAACCAATAATTTTATGAGTGCAAATATTTTGCCTTGTAGATCTCTTAAGAATGCGATGTTTACAAAAGGTCAAGGTGATAGAATGAGAAAAATAATAAAAGAAAGAATGCAGACAGACTATAATAGAGTTTTAGGGACAGTTGAAAGTCTTTATGAACCATATAATAAGCGAAAAAATCAGACTTTTATGAGTATAAAGGGGAATACTTTAAAGTATCAAAAAGGATTTGACTATCAGTTTGTAGATTGTAATGATTATAATACGATTTTTGAGTCCTATTCATCTAAAGAGTTAGTTCAGAATCATCCATATTATACAGCTGTAAAAATATTGCAATTATCAAAAGAAAAAGCATATAACTGTAATTTTCCAGAGAATAAAAAATATGTTTCAGGAGTCGTGTTGAGTTTTGGTGCTACAATTTCTAATCATTATAAGTTAAAAGATTTAAGTGAAGTTGAACTGTATAACCCAACAATGATTATGAAAAACCTCCCTAAAGGGTTCAACCTAGTAAAAACTGTTTGTATTGAAGGTAAAGAAGAAAAAAAGTTAGTGTATAAACTAGATAATTAATAGTTTAAACAAAGTCATTTATAAAAAAAAACGTTGTACTTCCAACGTTTTTTTTATATCTGTTATAATGTAACAAAAGTTACATCATATTAAACAAATTGTGATTCCAGATTCTTAGAATACTATTATATTTGTTATAAATTTTAAGAAGTTAATATGACATTAATCAAATCTATATCAGGAATTCGAGGGACAATTGGTGGAAGAATTGGAAATAATTTAACTCCAATTGATGCAGTTAAGTTTGCTGCAGCTTATGGAACTTTTATTTTAAATAAAAATAAAGGAAAGAAAAAAGTAAAAATAGTTATCGGAAGAGATGCTCGAATTTCAGGTAAAATGATTACTAGTTTAGTGGCAAATACATTAGTAGGCCTAGGTATAGATGTACTAGATTTAGGATTGTCTACAACTCCTACGGTTGAAGTAGCTGTTCCTATAGAAAAAGCAGATGGAGGAATAATTTTAACAGCTTCACATAATCCTAAACAATGGAATGCCTTAAAACTATTAAATGAAAAAGGAGAGTTTATTGATGGTGAAGATGGAGCAGAAGTTTTAAGGTTAGCTGATAGTGCTGATTTACAGTTTGCTGAGGTTGATGGTTTAGGAATCTATAAAAAGAAAAAGAATTACATTAAAAAGCATATAAAAGAAGTTCTAAAGTTAGATTTAGTAGATAAAAAAGCTATTAAAAAAGCTAAGTTTAAAGTAGTAGTTGATGGTGTTAATTCTACAGGGGGGATTGCGGTACCAATGTTGTTGGAAGAATTAGGAGTAAAATGTATTAAATTATATTGTGAGCCTAATGGAGAGTTTCCTCATAATCCAGAACCACTAAAAGAGCATTTAACAGATATATCTGAATTGGTAGTAAAAAAGAAAGCGGATTTCGGAATTGTTGTAGACCCAGATGTTGATCGTTTAGCTTTAATATCGGAAGATGGTTCTATGTTTGGAGAAGAATATACATTAGTTGCTTGTGCTGACTATGTTTTAGGGAAGCTAGGTGGCGGAAATACAGTATCAAATTTATCTTCTTCAAGGGCATTAAGAGATGTTACCGAAAAGCATGGGGGTGTTTATACAGCTAGTGCAGTAGGTGAAGTTAATGTCGTGAAAAAAATGAAAGAAACGGGTACAGTTATAGGAGGAGAAGGAAATGGAGGTATTATTTATCCTGATTCTCACTATGGTAGAGATTCATTAGTTGGTATAGCTTTATTTTTATCGCATTTAGCTAAAAAGAAAGTTTCCTGTAAAGAGTTAAGAGATAGTTATCCAAGCTATTTTATGAGTAAAAATAAAATTCAGTTAACTCCCAAGATAAATGTGGATGAATTATTAGTTCAGATGGCTGAAAAGTATAAAAATGAAGAAGTGAATACAATTGATGGAGTAAAAATTGACTTTACTGAAGAATGGATTCATTTAAGAAAATCTAACACAGAACCAATAATTAGAATCTATACAGAATCTAAGTCTCAAGAACAGGCAGATAATTTAGCAGAAAGATTTATAAAAGAAATTCAAGCTATTATTGATTAAATATGGAAAGTTGATTGTTTATTAAACTTTTTTATAAATAAAGGAGAGGTGTTTATAAATAAGTAGTATCATAAAAACAAAGTTTGAGTATGAGTTTAGAAGTTTATTTTAATTCGTTTAGAAATAATATTGTAGGTGTTAATCAAACCTTTAAAACACCTTATGGAGAAAAAAGGTTAATATATACAGATTGGACTGCGAGTGGTAGGTTGTATAAAGAAATAGAAGAAAAGTTGTTGTATAAATTTGGCCCTTTTGTAGCTAATACACATACAGAAACCTCTACGTCTGGAGCTGCCATGACATTAGCATATCATAAAGCTAGAAATATTATCAAAAGACATGTAAATGCAAATGAAGATGATGTATTAATTACTGAAGGTTCTGGAATGACTGGTGTTATCAATAAATTTCAGAGAATTTTAGGACTTAAAGTTTCGGAAAGCTTAAAAGAATACACTCAAATACCAGATGAAAAAAGACCTGTTGTATTTATAAGTCATATGGAGCATCATTCTAATCAAACTTCATGGTATGAGACAATCGCAGATGTAGAAATTGTACCTTGTAATAGTGCTGGTTTGGTTTGTTTGGATAAGTTTGAAGAGAGTATAAAAAAATATCAAGATAGACCCATAAAAATAGCTTCAATAATAGCAGCGTCAAATGTTACAGGTATAAAAACTGATTATCATAAGGTTGCTGCTTTAATACATAAGTACAACGGACTTTGTTTTGTTGATTTTGCATGTTCTGCACCCTATGTAGATATTAATATGCATCCTGAAAAAGAAGATGAATATTTAGATGGAATATTCTTTTCGCCACACAAATTTTTAGGTGGACCAGGAAGCTCAGGTGTATTATTGTTTAATAAAAAACTGTATAAAAATACGATTCCTGATAATCCAGGTGGTGGAACTGTTACTTACACTAACCCTTGGGGAGAGCATGACTATATAGATGATGTAGAAACTAGAGAAGATGGTGGTACACCTGCTTTTTTACAAACAATTCGTATTGCATTATCAATGCAACTGAAAGAGCAGATGGGAACGGATAATATGGAGAAAAGAGAAGAAGAAATTAACGCTGTTATGTTTGAGTGTTTAGAAAATTTATCAGGAGTTACAATATTGGCTCCTTTACACAAGCAAAGACTAAGTATTTTTTCCTTTTATTTTCAAGAGTATCATTTTAATTTGGTAGTGAAACTATTGAACGATCGATTTGGAATTCAAACTAGAGGAGGATGTTCATGTGCAGGTACTTATGGGCATTATTTATTAAATGTAGATCAATATTCTTCTCATAAAATTCAAGATCAAATTATAGAAGGTTGTAGTATGGATAAGCCAGGTTGGATTCGTTTATCAATGCATCCAACAATAACTAATGAAGAAGTTAGTTATATATGTGATTCGTTAAAAGAATTAGCAGAGAATATAGAAAACTGGTCTAAAGACTATCATTATGACTTGTCAAAAGATGATTATGTACATAATACTGTTGAACCAGTAGAAAAGAAACTTGTTTCTGATTGGTTTGCTATTTAGATGAAAAGAATGAAAATATTAGATATAAGTTTTTTAGAAGAAAACTACTTAAGGATAAAAGAAAATACCCTTCAAGGAAGGTGGATAACATTCAATGAAATCAAAGAATTGTTTGCTTCTTTACCAAGTTTTATAGAGTATGAATTAATAGGAGAGTCAGAGCGAGAAGTACCTATTTATAAACTTAAACTAGGAAATGGAAGTAAGAAGATTTTAATGTGGAGTCAGATGCACGGTAATGAAAGTACTGGAACTAAAGCAGTGTTTGATTTTTTAAACTTCCTTAAATATGAGTCAACAACTGAAATAGTAAAAACGATTCTTTCAAATACAGAAATACATATTATTCCAATGTTAAACCCAGATGGAGCTCAAGCTTATACAAGAGTTAACTCATTTGGAGTAGATTTAAATAGAGACGCTGTTGCTTTACAAGCAAAAGAAAGTAAATTACTAAGGAAGATTTTGGATAAAATAAATCCTGAGTTTTGTTTTAATTTACATGATCAAAGAACAATATTTGGAGTAGAAGGAACTAAAAACCCAGCAACAATTTCTTTCTTGGCTCCATCAGAAGAAGAGAGTAGAAAAATAACTGATGGAAGAAAAGAGACTATGAATGTAATAGTAGTTATGAATGAATTGTTGCAAAAAGTGATACCTAATCATGTAGGAAGATACACAGATGAGTTTTATCCTACCGCAACAGGAGATAATTTTCAAAAACTAGGTCATAACACAATTTTAATTGAAGCAGGTCATTATCCAAATGACTATGAAAGAGAGTTGGTAAGAAAGTTTAATTTTTATGCCATCCTTCAAGGAGTATATCATATATCAATTACAGAAGACTTTAAAATATATGAAAAATACTTTTCAATACCTAATAATGTAAAGAACTTTTTTGATGTAATTTATAGGTCAAAAAATAATAAAAAAGATATAGCATATCAGTACGTAGAAAAGATAGAAAGTAATAAATTTGCACTCGATTTAGTTAAAGAGAAGGAAGGTGACTTATCATCATATTTATCTCACAAAGAATTCAATATAAATGAATGATAATTGTCTTTCTTTCAAACAAATCATTTAATTATTAAAAAAAAAACATATTTTAGCAATATTATTTGAATAAAAATAAGATGAAGAAATTTGTATTAGATGAAATAGATCATCAAATCTTAGACATTTTAATAGAGAATGCTCGGACACCATTTACAGATATAGCCAAAAAATTACTTGTATCAGCAGGGACTATTCATGTTCGTGTTAAGAAGATGGAAGATGAAGGGATTATAGAAGGTTCTACCTTAACCCTTAATTACGAAAAAATGGGGTATTCTTTTATAGCTCATGTAGGTGTTTTTCTTGAAAAAACATCAATGACACAACATGTTTTGGATAACTTAAGACTTATTCCTAATGTAACAGTGGCTTATGTAACTGCTGGAAAGTATAATATTTTCTGTAAAGTAAGAGCAAGAAGCACAAATGATGCGAAGGATATTATTTATAGGGTGGATGATATTCATGGGGTTAACAGAACAGAAACTATGATATCATTAGAAGAAAGTATAAATGATAAAAAGCGTCTAATGCACGCAATTTTTAAAGAAATTTAAGTATTAAAAATAAAAGGGTTGCAAATTTTGCAGCCCTTTTTTTTATTAATTAACTTTTTTATTTTAGTTTTAATTGATTAACCTAGGATTATAGTTTTTCATATTCTTCTTTAGAAATTTCTCCAGAGCGAATTTTACGTAACTCTTGTATTTTAGAGAGTATAAAATTATGTATATCTGATCTAATATCTTTAGGTTTTTTTAAGCCTTTACGTAAATTACCAGGTAAAACATAATTATCATAGTAGTAGAAGAAATTGTAGTCGAAATCACCAACTGATAAATTATATTGACCTAACAAATAACCTAAACGAAAAGCTGAGCGACGCTGAGCTGCAGTTCCATGATGGTTTGGACTATTTATGTTATTGTCTCCAATTGAACCAGCAAAATTATAAGCAGGAGCAGCTTGTGTCCATGTAGCATTGTAACCATTAGGTTTTCTTATATAATAACCAGCAAAAGCATCAGCTTCTAACTCTCCAGCTCTAGCAGTGTTTTCTCTTCTTGAAGGAAAATTATTTCTAAATTGTAATTGATGGCCTACCTCATGAGCTTGAACCATAGCACAAGAAATTCTTCCGCCTCTGTTTAGGGCTAAATTATATAATTGCTCACCAAAAATAATATAACCACGTCCATATGAAATGGCATTAGCCGTACCATCTCCTTTTGCAAAATATAAAGGAATTGGATTAATGTTGAAAACACTAGCAATTTTATTGTTTTGATTTTTTAAAAAGTTAGTCTCTGATTGATTCACAATAGTAGAACCGATATAGGCATTTTGCCCCCAGTATTGATCAATAAAGCTACACTCTTTGTGAGAATGTTTACTGTTTAGTTCAATAGAAGAAGGTGATTCTACTGGAGTAGATTCGTTATTGTTACAACTATTAAATAATATAGAAGCAACGAATATTAGTGTGAAGGGTTTAAAATTTTTCATTTAATTAAATTGGGTTTATAAAAAGTTAATTAATTGATAATATTATACTATATATAGGGAATAAAGTATAAAAATTGCAACGTGTTTAAAATAAAACAAATGAGAGTTATTTGTTTTATTATAAACATTTAATAAGAGCGTAGCTATATTTTAACTACTTTTTTGTTTTGGTTGGAGTAATTACGGTAATAAAGTATTTTTCGTAAGGACGAGGTTAGTGAATTAGATAAAATAATTTATAATGCTAAAAATAACTTAGTACACTTCCCAATCAAACTTTTTTAATAAATCATTCCAGTCTTCAGGTAAAGATGATTTGAGAACTAGCTCTTCGTTAGTAAAAGGATGCTTAAAGATTAGTTTATAAGCATGGAGAAATAAGTTTTCATAACTAAACTCTTTAATAAACATTAGATTATGGTTCTTGTCACCATATTTAGGATCACCAATTAATGGATGACTAATTTTATTGGTGTGTATTCGTAATTGATGTAATCTACCAGTTTTTGGAGTTAATTTAACTAGACTATATCTAGAGGTATCGTAAGGTTTTACAGGAATATTTAAGGTAATAGTTTGAAGAGTATTTAACTCTGTTTCCGCTTCCTTGTGTATCTTTGCATCTCTACCTTTTACAGGAGAGTCCATAATGAGTTTATCTGGAGCATGACCTCTTACAACGCCTAAATAAGCTTTTTCGATTTGATTTTGAGTAAAAAGTTGCTGAAATTTGGAAACAAATTTTTTGTCTTTACACAAAAGAATAATACCAGAAGTTTTTCTATCTAGTCTATGAATAGGGTAGAGTTTATTTCCAGTTTGATCTAAAAGTAATTGCAAAAGAGATTTTTCATCAGCAACATTTCTAGAATGATGTGCATGATGAACAACAACGTTATTGGGTTTTGTTACACAAATAAAATATTCATCTTGATAAATTATTTCAACTTTCAAAATACAAAAATTAATGATTAAACTTATTTTTTACACTGACTAATAAAACAAAACTAATTACCCCGCAAACAAGAAAGCCTGTAAATAAAGGAACAACATTTATAGTAATATATTTACCAATATAAGTAGCAATAGGAACAGCCATAATAGTTGATATAAATCCATTAAAAGCAGCACCAACTCCTGCTATGTGTCCAATAGGTTCCATGGCTAAAGCTCTTAAATTTCCAAATAAAAAACCAATAGCAAAAAATTGACAGCCGAAAAATAATAATAAAATAGAGATGCTAGGATTAGCATTTCCAGAAAAAAGGAAAATATAAATTATAGGAATAATTATGAAAATAATTGTGAAAAAATAAACAAGTTTAAACATTCCATATTTCATAACAAATTTACCGTTTAAAAAGGTAGCTAACCCGACAGAAATAGCTAAACAGGCAAAAATAAAAGGAAATTCTTCAATTAGGTTATATTGTACTTCAAATATATGCTGGGAAGCACTTAAATAAACCATAAAAGACCCTGTAATAAAACCAGAAATAAGTGTAAAAACAACAGCTTGTTTAAATTTAATAAACTCTTTAAATCCACTGTAAAATAAAGATAAAGAAAGTTTAGATTTAAAGTTCTCATTTAAAGTTTCGGGTTGTCTTTTCCATAGCCAAATCATTACTATAAATCCAAAAATAAGTTGGCTAGTAAATATTGATTTCCATCCCCAAAAATCTAAAAATACCTTACCTATAGATGGCGCTACTACTGGTACTAATATAAAAATGACAACAATAAAAGACATAATTCTGGCCATGTAATTTCCACTAAAACTATCTCTAACCATAGCTATACTTATAGTTCTTGGAGCTGATAAACCAATACCTTGTAGTATTCTTCCAAAGATCATAGTTTCTAAAGAATTAGCTGTAATGCATATAAAACTAGCAATGGTAAAGATTAAAAAGCCAAGATAGATAATAGGTTTTCTTCCCAGACTATCAGATAAAGGACCAGAAATTAGTTGGCCAAAACCTAAGCCTAAAAATATCATAGTAATTAAAAGTTGTTTATCTTCACTATTAGTAGCTTTAATAGAGGTGCCTATTTGTGATAAAGCGGGCAAGAGGGCATCAATTGCTAGAGCAACAAGAGACATTAAAGAAGCCATTAAAAAAATAAACTCTAAACCAGAGGAATCTTTAGATTTTTGCATTGGGCAAAATTAATGTACTTCGTATAAAATTTTATGTAAATTATTAAGTTTTTATTAAATTGGTGCTATTAGCAAGATTGAAGGGTAGGGTAAGACTAATAGCACCTCTATCTAATTAATTTGTATTTAAAACAATTAAAAATGATTTTACCCTACCAATTTTTTAAAAAAATAGTAAGTTTGTTGCAATGAAAGTAAAAAAATCAATTTGCGAACCCAAAGTATTCAATGAGGTTTATGAAGAGCATTCAAAAACCTTATACAACTTTATGTACTACAAATGTGGTGATAAAAGTTTAGCAGAGGACTTTGTACAAGACTCTTATGTTAAGTTGTGGGGTAATTGTTCAAAAGTACTCATAGAAAAAGCAAAATCTTTTTTGTTTACAGTTGCTAATAACTTATTTTTAAATCATGTAGCACATAATAAGATAGTTTTAAAACATTCTTCAGAACATAAAAAAGATTATACTAATGAAACTCCTGAGTTTTTAATTGAAGAACAAGAATTTTTACAAAAGCTTAAAAAGGCAATAGCCGATTTACCAGAAAAGCAAAGAGAGGTATTTTTGCTAAATAGAATAGATAAAAAGAAGTATAAAGAAATATCTGAAATGCTTGGAATATCTGTTAAAGCAGTTGAAAAAAGAATGTCTTTAGCATTAAAAGTATTGAGAGAAAAAATAGGGAGTAATTTTAAGTAGGGTAATTTTTAAATTACCTGTTATAATAGTAGATAGATAGACAGAAAATAATGAAAAATAATAAAAATGATGATGTTTTTTTAGCCCGATGGCTAAATCAAGAGCTTACAGAAGAGGAGCTTGCAGGCTTTAAGGAGTCTTCAGATTACTCTTTGTATGATAAGATAGCTAAAGTATCAGCTGAATTTGAAGCTCCAGAATTTGAAAAAGAAAAAGTTTTAGGAGGTATTAAAGCTAAGTTGGCTACTACTAATATTAAAGAAAAGAAGTCAAAGGTTATAAAGATGAACTGGGTTTATGGTGCTGCTGCTTCGGTATTACTTCTTTTTAGTTTATTCTATTATGTAAACCAACCTGTTTGTTATAAAACAGGGTATGGAGAGCAAATGGCAGTTACATTACCTGATGGTTCTGAGGTTATTTTAAATTCCAAGTCATCAATTGAATATGATGAGAATAAATGGGATGCTCAAAGAAAAATTAACTTGAGTGGAGAAGCTTTTTTTAAAGTAGAGAAAGGGCAGAAATTTAGTGTTTTAACTGAGTATGGAGAGGTTAATGTGTTAGGAACTCAATTTAATGTAAACGCAAGTAACAAGTTTATTGAAGTGCATTGTTTTGAAGGTAAAGTAAAGGTGGTTTCAGAGGAAGTAGAAAGTATTTTAACTAAAGGTCGTGCGTTTAGAAATATGGATAAACCTGAAGAGTGGGAAATATTACAATCTGAACCTTCATGGAAAAACGGAGAAACCTCGTTTAAAAGTATACCTTTAAAATATGTAATAAGGTCTATAGAAAATCAATATGGAATTGAAATAAAATCTACAAATTTAGACTTAAAACAAAAGTTTACAGGAAGTTTTACTCATGCTAATTTAGAAGTTGCTTTAAAAACTGTTTTTGAACCTATGAAAATAGGAGTTATATTTACAGACTCAAAAACAGTGAGATTAGTTAAGCAAT
The DNA here is from genome assembly GCF_964036645.1 of Tenacibaculum sp. 190524A02b. Classification (NCBI taxonomy): domain Bacteria; kingdom Pseudomonadati; phylum Bacteroidota; class Flavobacteriia; order Flavobacteriales; family Flavobacteriaceae; genus Tenacibaculum; species Tenacibaculum vairaonense. The sequence goes on from NZ_OZ038525.1 coordinate 612,246, forward strand.
AAATGATTAAAACAAGGAATTATGTATTTATAATTTTTGTGTTCTTAAGCTGCTTTCAGCATGTATCTGCACAAAAAATAACAAAAAATAAAAGGACTTCTTTAAAAGAAGTCCTTATTTTGGTTGAAAAAAAATACAATGTAAAATTTTCTTACAAGGATTCCTTAGTAAAAGAAAAACAACTCTACTTAGATTTTTCTGAAAATTACAGTATTGAAGATATTCTTAGTGAACTTATTTCTAAAACAAATTTAAGTTTCGAAAGAGTTACTAAACGTTATATTACTATTACAGATATAAATATTAATAAAGAGAATAGTATTTGTGGTTTTATAATGGATGGTAAACTTAATAAACCTATCCAAGGAGCAACTATTTTTTCACTTCATAACTCTAAAGGTACAGTTTCAGCAAAGAATGGTTTTTTTAATTTAAAAAATCTTTCAGAGTTAGATAGTATCAAGGTGTCTTTTGTAGGATATGAAACTCAAATAATACCTGTAAAAGATAGATTAGGTACCAAATGTTCAAAAGTTGATTTAAAGCATCATAGTATGCTTTTAGAAGAAGTAATTGTTTCTGATTATATGGTTGGAGGAATTGATAAAGATATTGATGGTTCAATTGTGATATCACCGCAAAAGTTAGGGGTGGTTTCTGGATTAACAGAACCAGATGTTTTGCAAAGCATACAATTACTTCCTGGCGTTAATAGTCCAAACGAGACAGCTTCAGGTTTGTATATTAGAGGAGGAGCTCCTGATCAGAATTTAGTACTGTATGACGGCATTAAAATGTACAACTCTTCTCATTTTTTTGGAACAATATCAGCTTTTAATCCTTATATAGTTGACAAAGTTAAAGTGTTTAAAAGTGCAGCTAAAGCTGAATATGGAAATCACTCATCTGGAGTAATTGATATAGAAACAAATAATAAAGTAGGAGAAGCTATTAAAGGAGGCTTTGGAGCTAATATGACTCATTTTGATGTATTTGTAAGTGTTCCGGTAACCAAGAATTTAGGTATTGCAGCTTCGGTAAGAAGATCTTTTACAGATTTTTTTGATACTCCAACATTTACAAAACTATCTAAAAAAGTATTTCAAAATTCTGTTATAGATAGCAATGAAGAGGTTGGAACTGAGCAATATCAAAATACTAATGACTTTTATTTTTTCGATATAAACTCTAAAATAACATATAACTTATCAGACAAAGATGTGTTAACATTTAATTATTTATGGGTGAGAAATAGGTTAGATTATGAGTTTAGTTCAAAAAACAATAGTTCTTATAATACTAAAGATCATTTACAAATAAGAAATACAGGGTATAGGTTAAAATGGAATCATGAATGGAGTGAAAAAGTATCACAGCGTACAAGTGTTTATTATTCTAATTATGATTTAGATTATGGTTATGATGGGAAGTTTGATTTTGGGAATCCATTTACACAATCTGCTTTTAAGAAAAATATGATTAAAGATTATGGAGGAAAGACGGTTTTTGAAAGTGAGTTAAATAAAAACACATTACTTTCATTAGGTTATGAGTTTGTAAAGAATGGAGTGGATTTTAAGATCAGTAGAAAAGATTCAAGAATAACAAATAAAACGTATGTTTATGGTTATGATTATAATGATACTCATGCTTTGTTTGTTGATTATGGGTATAATAAAGAAGATAAAACAATTTTAAATATTGGTGCTAGAACAAATTACTTCTCTCATACTAATAGAACTTTTTTTGCTCCTAGAGTTTACGTAGAGCAACAAATTTGGCCTAAATTTTCTCTTAAATCATCTTTAGAGTTTAAGCAACAAAATATTGTGCAATTTTTAGAGACACATACACAAGATTTTGGTTTAGGTAATCAAATATGGCTTTTGGCTGATAATGATGTTTTTCCAATTTTAAAAAGTAATCAATATACAATAGGAGCATTATATAAGGAAAATAACTTTTTAATAGATGTTGAGTTTTATAGGAAAACAAGTGATGGGTTAACATCTTTTACTGCAGGTACGGAAAATACATTAAGTGGTTTTTATTCTGGTAAAGGAGATGTGGTAGGTGTTGATTTTTTAATAAGAAAAAGATTTAATAATTATAATACTTGGATTAATTATAGTTATAGTAAAACAGATTTTAGGTTTGATGAAGTGAATAATGGAAATTCTTTTCCTAGTGATTTTGACGTAAGAAATAATTTTTTATGGGTTCACAATTTGAAATTAGGTAATTTCGATTTTTCTTTGTCATGGGTATTAAAAACAGGAACACCTTTTACTCCTGTTTCTTTAAATAATGAAACCAACAAAGCTACTTTTGGAGAAATAAACTCTAAACGTTTACCATCATACCATAAACTTGACTTTTCCTCTGGATATTCGTTTAATATAGATAAAAAAGGGAAATGGAGAGGTAAATTGGGAGTTTCATTGTTAAATGTTTATGATAAGGTGAATGTTTTAAGTAGACGTAATGAAGTGCTTATAACTGATGATAAACATCGAATTAATACAGTAGAAGATATTTCACTAGGTATAACTCCAAATTTTGTTTTTAGGGTTTTTATAAAATAATTAGTTATCTTTGTTTAACTAAATATCTGATTAGTTGAACAATATAAAGACGATTTTTACGATAAAAGACCTTGAAAATATTTCAGGTATAAAAGCTCATACTATTAGAATATGGGAAAAAAGGTATAATTTACTTCAGCCTAAAAGAACAGATACTAACATAAGGTATTATTCTTCAGAAAGTTTACAAAAACTTTTAAATGTAGTATTGCTAAATAAGCATAGGTATAAGATTTCGAAGATAGCCGAAATGTCTGAAGAACAAATCAAGGTTACTGCGAGAGAGTTGGCTTTTAAATTTGCTGTGGATGATGAAGCTATTAATGCTTTTAAAGTTTCTATGTTTCAGTTTGATAAAGTCCTTTTTAATAATACGTATAATAAACTGTTACATAAAAAAACTTTTAGACAAATTTTTAAAGAAGTTTTTATTCCTTTTTTAAATAATATTGGAATGTTATGGCAAACAGATACTTTGTTGCCTGCTCATGAACATTTTATTTCTAACTTAATAATTCAAAAGATTCAAATTAATACAGAGAAGTTAGAGTATTCGGTTAATAACAATAGTCGTACTTATGTTTTGTTTCTTCCAGATGGTGAGATCCATGAAATAGGGTTGTTGTACTTAAACTATGAATTAGTTTTAAGAGGGTTTCCAACTATTTATCTTGGGCAAAGTTTACCTCTAGATAATTTAAATTACTTTTTCAACAGTGAAACAGCAATTAGTTTTGTTTCATCAATGACAGTAAAACCTTATGAGGATAGAGTGTTGGGGTATTTTAAAGAGATAGAAGAAGTGTTAAAGGGTACTAACCACGAGTTTATAGGTTTAGGCTGTAAAGCAGCTTTAGTAGAAAAAGAAAAATTTAATTCGAATATAAAAGTTTTTCCTTCAGTAGTAAATTTTTTAGAGACTATTTAATTAAATCAAATTATGATTTGTTTAACAAAAAATAGTAGTAAAAAAATGCAATCTATTAATATTTTGTTTAACTTTGTTTGAGTATGGTTAAACAAAAAATAACACTCATTGGTTCGGGGTTTTCTTCTTTATCTGCAGCTTGCTATTTGGCAAAGTATGGATATGAGGTAGTAATTTACGAAAAAAACAATACACTTGGCGGAAGAGCAAGGCAGTATTTAAATAAAGGATTTACATTTGATATAGGGCCTACTTGGTATTGGATGCCTGATGTTTTTGAAAAGTTTTTTGCAGACTTCGGTAAAAAACCTTCTGATTATTATCAACTTGAAAAACTTTCTCCAGCATATCAAGTGTATTTTGGAAAAGAAGATTTTGTTACAATACCAGATAACTTTGAAGATATTTGTGCAGTTTTTGAACAAGAAGAAAAAGGAAGTTCAAAACATTTAAGAAAATTTATTAAGTCTGCTGAAAATAACTACAACATAGCAGTAAAAGGTATGGTATATAAGCCAGGAGTATCTCCTTTAGAATTAATAACACCACAAACTGCTATTAGAGTCAATCAATTTTTTTCTACTATACGAAAACAAGTTCGTAAAAAAATAAAAAGCAAAAAACTTATACAAATATTAGAGTTTCCTGTTTTATTCCTTGGAGCTAAACCTAGTAATACTCCAGCATTCTATAACTTTATGAACTATGCTGATTTTTCCTTAGGAACTTGGCATCCTATAGGAGGTATGTATAAAGTAATTGAAGGGATGGTTAAATTAGCCAAAGATTTAGGGGTAGAATTTAAAACAAATACTACAGTTAATGAAATAGTTATTAAAGATAGTAAAGTAGCTGGAGTAAGTGTAAATGGAAAATTTATAGAAACTGATTTAGTACTCAGTGGAGCAGATTATCATCATACAGAAACATTATTACCAAAAAATTATAGACAATATTCAGATTCATATTGGGCAAAAAAAACATTTGCTCCGTCTTCATTATTATTCTATATTGGTTTTGATAAAAAATTGAAGAATGTAAATCATCATACGTTGTTTTTTGATACGGATTTTGATGTACATGCTAAAACAATTTATGATACGCCTAGTTGGCCAAAAGATCCATTGTTTTATGCTAGCTTTCCTTCAATGACCGATGATTCCTTTGCCCCAGAAGGAAAAGAAGCTGGAACTTTTTTAATTCCGTTAGCACCTGGAATAGAAGATACGCCAGAGATAAGAGAAAAGTACTTTGATTTGATAATTGATAGGTTTGAAAAATTGACCAATCAAAAAGTAAAGAGCCATATTGTTTCTAAAGAAAGTTATTGTGTAAATAACTTTATAAAAGATTATAACTCTTATAAAGGAAATGCGTATGGATTGGCTAATATATTAACCCAAACGGCTTTTTTAAGGCCTAAAATCAAAAGTAGTAAAGTAACAAACTTATACTTTACAGGACAATTAACGGTTCCAGGACCGGGAGTACCACCGTCATTAATTTCGGGAAAAGTAGCATCAGAACTAATCTTAACCACACATAAATAATGAAACAATTATTTGATCAAGTTTCCTATACATGTAGTAAACTAGTAACCCAAAAATATAGCACATCTTTTTCTTTAGCAACCCGAATGTTAGCTCCAGAAATAAGAGCAGCAATATATAATATCTATGGATTTGTAAGGTTTGCAGATGAAATTGTAGATAGTTTTCATGATTATGATAAAGAAGCATTGTTGTTACAATTTGAAAAAAACTATTACTTAGGGAAGCAGCAAGGAATTAGCACTAATCCTATTTTAAACTCTTTTATACATACAGTAAATAAATATCATATAGAAGATGAATTAGTACAGGCTTTTTTAAAAAGTATGAGAGCAGACTTATACAAAACAGTATATACTACAAAAGAAGAGTATGATGAATATATTTATGGGTCAGCAGATGTAGTTGGTTTAATGTGTTTACGAGTTTTCGTAAAAGGAGATGATAAAAAATATAACGAGCTTAAAGATGCCGCTATGCGTTTAGGTTCCGCTTTTCAAAAAGTAAATTTTTTACGTGATTTAAAAGATGATGTTGAGTTACTGAACAGGTCTTATTTTCCAAATGTAAACCTTAAAAATCTAGATACTCAAGCTAAACAACAAATCATAGAAGAAATTGAAGCTGATTTTGAGTATGCATATAAACATGGGGTGCTAAAGCTACCTGTAGAAGCTAAGTTTGGAGTATATATTGCTTACAGATATTACAGGAGGTTGTTAAAAAAATTAAAATCAGTGCCATCTTCTCAAATCATGGATACTCGTATTAGAATTTCAAATACGTTAAAAATAAGTTTGTTAATGAGAGGGTATGCAAGGTATAAACTTAATCTATTATAAATGAAGTTACTTGCTTTATTAATAACTCTTTTATTTATAAATGTAAAAGCACCAGAGTATTTAGAAGCTTTTCATAAAGCTACTACAAAAGAGCAAGAAGAGGCATTTATAATTAAGTATAAGCGTTCTAATAAAACCAGTGTAAAAGCGTATGTAGTTTCTTTAAAAATGAAACAAGCTAAGTATAAATTTTTCCCTTGGAAAAAACTTTCTGTATTCAATAAAGGGAAAAAAGAGTTAGAACAATTGATTAAAGAGCATCCTGAAAATGTTGATTTAAGATATGTAAGGTTAGTAATACAAGAAAATATACCAGCTATATTAAATTACAAATCAAGCATCACTGAAGATAAAGAATTTTTAAAAAGAAAATTAGAAGAAGTAGATAATTCTGATTATTTGGATTATTATATAAAAAAGAACACGTCATTATGATTGTATTATTTATAATAACAACAATAGTTACATTTATAATTATGGAAGGCATAACTTGGTGTACCCATAAGTATGTAATGCATGGTTTTGGGTGGTTTTTACATGAAGATCATCATCAGCCTGGATATCCACATATTTTTGAAAAAAATGATGCCTTTTTTGTTGTTTTTGCTATACCAAGTATTTTACTTTTTTACTTTGGAATTCGTCCAGAGCTAAATTATTTATTTTTTATAGGTTTTGGAATTCTATTATACGGGTTAGCTTATTTTTTGGTGCATGATGTTTTAATACATAGACGATTTAACTGGTTTAAAAACACTAAAAATAGATATTTAAGAGGATTGCGAAAGGCTCATAAAATTCATCATAAACATCTAGGAAAAGAAGAAGGAGAATGCTTTGGAATGCTTTATGTTCCTTTTAAATACTTTAAAAAGCCCAAGTGGAATGAGTAATTATTTATACCTCATATTAAATTTAGGTAGCTTAAGTATTCCTTTACTTTACAGCATTTTTGAAAAAAAGTTTCATTTTATTAAATACTTTAAAATAGCCTTAATAAGTATTGTTTTAGTGGCAATTCCTTTTCTAATTTGGGATGCTTATTTTACTCATAATGGTTTTTGGGGATTTAATTCAACCTATTTTTTAGGATTGAAACTGGCAGCAATGCCAATGGAAGAATGGATGTTTTTTATTTGTATTCCTTATGCTTGCTTATTTACACATGAGGTATTAAAGTACTATTTACCAAATTTCAAAGTATCTGAAAAAAATGTAAGAATTATAAGTTTTATTATAATTAGTTTAATAGCAATATTACTTTTCCTAAACTTTGGAAAATGGTATACAACGGTAAATTTTATTTTTTTCTTAATATTAATCTTATATGCTTTAAAATATCATATAACAACATTACAAACCTATTATCCAAGTTTTTTAGTAATCCTAATCCCTTTTTTTATAGTAAATGGAATTTTAACAGGTAGTTTTATAGAAGAACCTGTAGTTTGGTATAATAACAATGAAAACCTTGGTTTTAGATTATTTACAATACCATTTGAAGATATATTTTATGCTTTTAATTTATTGTTTTCAATACAGTTAATCTTTAACTACCTAAAAAGTAAAAACTATGGAGAATAATAAATATGTACGATTTATCATTTTTCTAATAGCTAATTTTTCTGCTTTAGCAATTGGCGTATGGTTAATGAATAATGGTCCTAGAACAGATTGGTATTTATCATTAAATAAAGCACCTTGGACACCGCCTAATTGGATGTTTGGTGCAGCATGGTCGTTTATTATGTTTTGTTTCTCATTTTACATGACTAAATTGAGTTTCAACTATCAGTATTTAAATAAAAAGTTAATTGTTTTATATGTAGTTCAATGGATGTTGAATGTGTATTGGAATTATGCATTTTTTAATCAGCATTTAACAGAAGTAGGATTGTTAATAATCGTAGCATTATGGTTACTTATCGGATTTTTTACATTTAACTTTAAAAAAGAGTTAAAATGGGTAACACTATTAATAGTTCCCTATCTAATATGGATGACAATAGCAACTAGCTTAAATGCATACATTGTTTTTAATAATTAATCTTAAAAGTTATGGCGAGAAAACAAATTACCGCACAAAAAATTATAGAATTATATATGGATGAAGTATTAATGGATGGTACTTCAAAAACTATTTACGCTTTTGCAAAGAAGCATGAGTTTGAAGAAAATGAGTTTTATCAGCATTTTAGCAGTTTTGAAACATTAGAAAAAGAAATTTTTGCAATTTTTCATGATAAAACAATTGAATTACTTCATAACAATGAAGAATATAAAACCTACGATGAAAAAAGTAAGTTATTAAGCTTCTATTATACGTTTTTTGAATTATTAACAGCAAATAGGTCTTATGTACATTTAAAGCTTAAAGGAAATAAAAATAAGTTGGAATCTGTTAAGTTGTTATCTAAATTAAAAGAAGCTCATATACGATACATAAAAGAAGAGTTCCATTCAGATAAAATCGATTTTAAGAATGAAAAAGTAAATAAAGTAAGAGACAAAGGAATGGAAGAAACTGCATGGATACAGTTATTATTTGCCTTGCAATTTTGGTTAGAAGATGAATCAAAGAACTTTGAAAAAACTGATGTTTTTATTGAAAAAGCAGTAAAAGCAAGTTTTGATTTAAAAGATATAACACCTTTAAAAAGTGTATTTGATTTTGCAAAGTTTTTATGGAAAGAAAAAATGCCCGTATAGTGAATGAAAACAATAGATAATATACCAACAGGAAAAATACAGAGAGCCTCTAAACTAGTAACAACAGGTTTAAAAATAGGGGTGAACTATGCAAAATATTACGGAGAAAAAATTGTAAAATCAGAAGAAGAAGCAAAAGAAAATTTAAATGAAGCAAATGCAGCTGATATTTATGATGGCTTAAAAACTTTAAAAGGTTCAGCGTTAAAAGTTGCTCAAATGCTAAGTATGGAAAAGAACATATTGCCTAGAGCTTATGTTGAGAAATTTTCATTATCACAATTTTCAGTACCACCTTTATCTGCGCCATTAGTTGTTAAGACATTTAAAAAATATTTTAAAAAAGCACCAACAGAGGTGTTTGATACCTTTACTTCAGAATCTGTAAATGCTGCTAGTATAGGTCAAGTGCATAAAGCAACATTAGCTGATAAAAACTTGGCTGTTAAAATCCAGTATCCAGGAGTTGCAGATAGTATATCTTCAGATTTAGCTATGGTAAAACCTATAGCTATTAAAATGTTCAATATTAAGGGAGAAGGCTCAGATGAATATTTTAAAGAAGTAGAAAATAAGTTGTTAGAAGAAACTAATTATACACTTGAACTAAAACAAAGTCAAGAAATAGCTGAAAAATGTAGTATAATTCCTAATTTAAAATTTCCAAACTATTATCCAGAATATTCCTCTGAACGAATTTTAACGATGGATTGGATGATGGGTGTACATCTTTCTGAATATGTAGCCAAAGAAAACTCACAAGAAAGTTTAAATAAGATAGGGCAAGCTTTATGGGATTTTTATATGTATCAAATGCATGTGTTAAAAAAAGTACATGCAGATCCGCATCCAGGTAATTTTTTAGTATCAGAAAAAGACGAGTTAATTGTTATTGACTTTGGTTGTATGAAAGAAGTTCCTAACAGTTTTTATATTCCTTATTTTGAGTTAGCTAAAAAAGAAAATATAGAAAATCCTGAGTTTTTTGAAGCAAAATTATATGAGCTTGAAATTTTAAGAAAGGATGATACAGCTGAAGAAAAGCAATTTTTTAAAGCACTTTTCCATGAAATGCTTTCATTGTTTACACAACCTTTTCATAAAGAAGAATTTGATTTTTCAGATGCTGTTTTCTTTGGGAGAATAGCAGACTTAGGCCAGAAATATGCCAAGAGTACTGAATTAAAAAAAATGAATGGAAATAGAGGTTCTAAACACTTTATTTACATTAACAGAACATTTTTTGGTTTATACAACCTAATGCACGATTTAAAAGCTACACAGGTAAAGATTAATAATTTTAAAAATATGTAAATGTATTTTACTAGACAACATATAGATAGTTTAGAACACCTTTATAAAATAAACTTAATAAACAGTATCTTAGGATTTAAATCTGCTAACTTAATAGCTACACAATCCAAAGAAGGTATATCTAATGTTGCTGTATTTAGTTCTGTAGTGCATTACGGTTCAGCACCGCCAATTCTAGGGTTCGTCCTTAGGCCTACTACGGTTAGACGAAATACTTATGATAATATAAAAGAAACAGGGTACTTTACAATAAACCATATACATGATGCTATTCTTGAAGAAGCACATCACACATCAGCAAAATATCCAGCTGAAATATCAGAGTTTGATAAAACAACTTTGCAAGAAGAGCATTTAAATAATTTTTATGCGCCTTTTGTAAAGGGATGTAAGGTGAAAATAGGTTTAAAATATGCAGAAGAATACCATATTAAAGCGAATGATACTATTTTAATCTTAGGTGAGATTGTCGATTTGTATATTGAAGATAGTTTGGTAAAAGAAGATGGTTTTGTTAATCTATCGGAAGCCAAAACAGCAGTTATTAATGGTTTAGATGCTTATTTAATTCCTAAAAAAGGAAAAAGATTTTCATACCAAAGACCTAAATAATAAGTAAACAATTAATGATACAAAGGTTGTCCTGCACTAGTGTAGGAAGGTTTCCATAAAAATAATGATACCACTATGGTAAAAGTATATAAATGTTTTAGATGAAAATAGTAATCACAGGAACAACAGGATATATAGCAAAAAGGTTAATACCAAAACTTTTGGAAGAAGGACATGAGTTATTATGTTGTGTACGAGATGTGTCTAGAATTCCTGAAGATTTAAAAGAGAATAAATCAATAGGTTTTTTAGAAATTGATTTTTTAAATGTTAAAGAAAAACAATTTCCTAAAGAAATAGAAGTAGCCTATTATCTAATTCATTCGATGTCGTCTAGCAGTACAAATTTTGAAAACTTAGAATATACATGTGCTAAAAACTTTAAAACATTAGTAGAAAAAACCAATTGCAAACAGGTTATTTATTTAAGCGGTATTGTTAATGATAATTCATTGTCAAAACACTTACAATCTAGATTTAAGGTTGAACAAACACTACAGTCAAAACAATATGCGTTAACCACTTTTAGAGCAGGAATTATAGTAGGAAGCGGAAGTGCTTCATTTGAAATAATAAGAGATTTAGTAGAGAAGCTACCAGTAATGGTAGCACCTAAATGGTTAAATACTAAAACACAACCTATAGCTATAAGAGATGTCTTAACGTATTTAACTCAAGCAGTTTTTAAAGAAGAATTATATAATAAGTCATTTGATATCTTTGGACCTGAAGTGTTAACCTACAAGCAAATGTTGTTACAATTTGCAGAAGCAAGAAACCTAAAAAGATTGATTATAACGTTACCTGTATTAACGCCAAAATTATCTTCCTATTGGTTGTTTTTTGTTACCTCTACGTCTTTTAAGTTAGCAACTTCCTTGGTAGATAGTATGAAAGTAGAAGTAGTAGGAAAAGATTCTGAAATAAATACCATTATTAATGTAGTTCCTATAACGTATAAAGAAGCAGTGTGCAAAGCTTTTATAAAAATAGAGCAGAATTCTATTATCTCAAGCTGGAAAGACGCTATGATAAGTGGAGTTTTTAATGAACAATTAGCCATGCACATTCAAATTCCTCACTATGGATGTTTTAAAGATTTAAGAAGTGAAAAAATAATAGATGAAGCCTATACGATAGAGAAAATATGGAAAATAGGAGGTGAGAATGGTTGGTATCGTTTTAACTTACTATGGAGAGTTAGAGGCTATATCGATAAGCTATTTGGAGGAGTGGGGTTGAGAAGAGGAAGAAGACATACTACAGAATTAATAGCTGGAGATGCATTAGACTTTTGGCGTGTTTTATTAGCAGATAAAAAAGAAAAAAGATTATTGTTATTTGCAGAAATGAAGTTGCCAGGTGAGGCGTGGTTAGAGTTTAAAGTTATAAAAGGAACCCTTTATCAAAGAGCTGTATTTAGGCCAAAAGGTATTTTGGGAAGATTATATTGGTACAGCGTTTTACCATTTCATGCTTTTGTTTTTAAAGGGATGTTGAATGCTTTAATAAAGGAATAATTTTTTTTGTTAGTTATAGTTTTGTTTATTCTTTTCTTTGAAAGGTTAAACAAAATTATTATCTTTGAATAAGAGTAGGTTTATCAATGGATTCTAAAGAAAAAATAGCAGTAGTTTGGTTGAAAAGAGATCTTCGTTTACATGATAATGAAGCAGTTTTTAATGCTATAGGTTCTGGTTATAAAGTATTATTGCTTTATGTTTTTGAACCCAGTTTATACAATGATGAACATTATTCAGAAAGACATTGGGTTTTTATAAAGCAATCTATAAAAGCCATTAATTATAACCTAATAAAGTATCAAACCAAAGTATTAACTATAACCTCTGAAATTCAACCATTTTTTAGTTATTTATTATCTAAAAAAAGAGTAGTAAAAGTTTTCTCACATCAAGAGACAGGTATTTTAAAAACATATAAACGAGATAAAGAATTTACAAGATTTTGTAGAAATAATTCTATTGATTGGGTAGAAAATATTAACAACGGAGTTTTTAGAGGAAGAGAAGATAGAGAGCATTGGAAAGAAGATTGGGAAGCATATATGAATAAGTCTCAATTAGTATTTTCTCCCAAATCTAATACATTCTTAAGCAGGGATAATATTTTTGAAATAGAAAAGCATTTAACATTAGAATCGTTAGAAGTAGAAGATAATAAGTTCATGCAAAAAGGAGGAAGGAGCTTTGCATTAAAGTATATGGAATCTTTTTTTAAAGAACGTTATGTAAACTATGCTAAATTTATTTCTAAACCATTATTAGCTAGACAAAGTTGTAGTAGGTTGTCTCCATATTTGTCATGGGGTAATTTGTCTGTAAGAGAAGTATATCAATATGCAAAAGCATGTAGGAAAAATACGGTTGATACAAGAGCTATTGATGCATTTACTTCAAGATTAAGATGGCAAGCACATTTTATTCAAAAATTTGAAATGGAATGTATTATGGAAACTGAAAGTATAAATAAAGGATTTCATAAGTTAAAAAAAGAAGTCTCCAAAAAATATAAAAAAGCATGGGAAGAAGGTAATACAGGAATTCCAATAGTAGATGCATGTATGCGATGTTTAAAAGCCACGGGTTACTTAAACTTTAGAATGAGAGCCATGGTTGTATCATTTTTTACACATAATCTTTGGCAACCTTGGCAAGAAGCATCTAAGTATTTATCAAAAGTATTTTTAGACTTTGAACCAGGAATTCATTTTCCACAATTACAGATGCAAGCAGGAGAAACTGGAATTAATACTATTAGAATTTATAGTCCAGTAAAAAACGGTCTAGAACATGATCCAAAAGCAGAATTTATTACTGAATGGCTCCCAGAATTGGAAAAATTACCGGTTGCTTTTAGACATGAACCTTATAAATTAACAAAATTAGAACAGAAACTATACAATTTTTCATTAGGTATAGATTATCCTAAACCAATAGTAGACGTTCCTAAAACAAGGAAAAAAGCATCAGATGTTATTTGGCAAATGAGAAAAGATAAAGATGTTATAGAGGAGAGTATTCGAATACTTAAAAAACATGTTACAAAATGATTCTATTTAATACAACTTATACAGATAGAGAAGAGCAATTAGAAATTGAAACATTGGTTGGAAAGCCTTTTTCATTAGTAGAAAAAATAAAATTAGGAGGCATTGGTAGTAAAAGACTTATAATACATGGAGTGAGTACAAATCTTCAAATGCTGTTGAATAAAGTATCTGATGTTAATTATGCTAATATTGAACTAAGACCCAAAGGGATAATTGTACATATAACTAAACAACTAAAGCGATATTCATGGGTAATACCGTATTATAAATTATCAATTTTTAATGTAACCTATTTTAGTATTCATTCTGAAGGAAACTTTATTCAAATGGTAAAAAATAATAGATATGAAATAAGTAAAAAGTTCATTAGTAAAATGATGCGTTTAAAAAGCATTTCATATGAGAAATTTAGATTCATTTAATCAAAGAGAGATAGATAGAATAATAGAAATGGCTTGGGAAGATAGAACAACTTTTGAAGCTATTAATATTCAATTCAAATTAAACGAAAAAGAAGTGACAAGGTTAATGAGAAAAAATATAAGCTTGTCAAGTTTTAAATTATGGAGAAAAAGAGTAAAAGGAAGAAAAACTAAACATGAATTAAAGAGAGTATCTGGAATAAAGAGATTTAAATGTTCAAGGCAAAGAACAATAAGCAATAATAGTATATCTAAGAGGTAAATGAATCAATATAAAATAGGAATAACTAGAAAAGAACATTTCAATGCAGCACATAGGCTTCATAATAAAAATTGGAGTGATAAAAAGAATAAAGAAATATTTGGGAAGTGTAATAACCCTAATTTTCATGGACATAACTATGAATTAGAAGTTACAATTATAGGAGAGATAAATCAAGATACAGGTTATGTTATTGATACTAAAATTTTATCAAACATCATTAAAAATAAAGTTTTAGAACCTTTTGATCATAAAAATTTGAATTTGGAGGTTGAGCACTTTAAAAATTTAAATCCAACAGTTGAGAACATAGCAGTGGTAATTTACCATTTAATAATCAATGAAATTCCGGATAATTTGGAATTAAAAGTAAAGTTATATGAAACACCAAGAAACTTTGTTGAATACCCTTACAATGTCTAGAAATTCTTTAAAAGATTTTTCAGTAGATGAAATAGGAGATGATCATTTATATACTGGAATAGAAACACCGTTAAAAGATGATGCTTTTTTAATGTCTAATCAAGAAAAGAAAAAGAAAATTACAGAATTATTTTCACAAATAATGGATGTAATGGGGTTAGATTTATTGGATGATTCACTAAAAGGAACTCCCAAAAGAGTTGCTAAAATGTATATAGATGAAATTTTTTCAGGATTAGACCCTAAAAATAAACCCAAAATAGCACTATTTGAAAATAAATATCAATACAATCAAATGCTGATTGAAAAAGATATCCAATTTTACTCTAATTGTGAACATCATTTTGTTCCAATAATAGGAAAAGCTCACGTAGCTTATATTTCATCAGGAAGAGTAATTGGTTTATCAAAGCTTAATAGAATAGTTCAGTATTATGCAAAAAGACCTCAGGTTCAAGAAAGGCTGACTAATCAAATAGCTTTTGATTTACAAGAAATTTTAAAAACAAAAGATGTGGCTGTTATTATAGAAGCAAAACATTTATGTGTTTCTTCTAGAGGAGTTAAAGATGACTCTTCATCAACAGTAACCTGCTTCTATGGAGGTATGTTTAATGAGTCAGAAAAAATAGTTGAACTTCAAAATTATATAAAATGAGTACAGTAGATTTAATACAAGAAGCTCTTGATTTTGAAAGAAATCATAAGCAATTTAGAACAAGGAATGAAAAAATTTTAGCTTCTAGAAAAGCAAAAGAATTAGTTTTATCATTAAATAACATTTATAAAAAAACAAAAGATAAAGCATTAATGGATATTATGAAAAGAGTTACTGTGATAAAAAGAAAAATAGAAATTAGATTAAAAGGAAGATTATAATTTTAATAAAAACAGGGAATGAATGAAAACAATATTGGTAGTTGGTGGAAGTAAAGGTATTGGTAAGGCTATAGTTAATAAATTAATTAGTTCTCATAATATAATTATGTTTAGCCGTTCTGCTTCTGAAAATGATGATATTATTCATTATCCAATAAATATATTAGAGGATGAATTACCTGTGCTAGACAATTTAGATGGTTTGGTTTATTGTCCAGGAAGTATAAACTTAAAACCGTTTACTCGCTTAACATTAGAAGACTTTCAAAAAGATTTTGAAATAAATGTTTTAGGAGCTGTCAAAGTCATAAAAAAATATCAAAAATCATTCAGTAATAAAAAAGGAAGCGTAGTTTTGTTTAGCACAGTAGCTACCCAAATGGGAATGCCGTTTCATGCAAGTATAGCAGTTAGTAAAGCTGGAGTTGAAGGACTAACAAAATCTTTAGCAGCAGAGTATGCTACTAAAATTAGATTCAATGCAATTGCACCAACAGTTACAAATACATCTTTAGCATCTCGTTTATTACGTAATGAAAAACAAAAGGAAAGTATGGCAGAACGTCACCCATTAAAAATGTATTTAGAAGCAGAAGAAGTTGCTTCTTTAGCAAACTATTTATTGTCTGATGATTCAAAAGCTATTTCAGGTCAAGTATTTCCTATAGATGCAGGAATAACAACTTTAAAATTATAAAAGCAGTATAAATAAAAACGAATGAAACTATTAAAACTAATCGTAATCATGTCTATTTTTTCCACATCAATAAAAGCACAAACTTTAGAACCTAAAACACCTATTTATGATATTGAAATTAATGATATTTCAGGAAAGAAAATTAATTTAGAAGAATTTAGAGGAAAGAAAATTTTAGTTGTTAATGTAGCTTCTAAATGTGGTTTTACTGGACAATATAAAGGTTTAGAAGCTTTGTATCAAAATAATCAAGATAAACTAATGATCATTGGTGTGCCTTGTAATCAGTTTGGAGCACAAGAACCAGGTACTTTAGAAGAAATCCAGTCATTTTGTGAAGTAAACTATGGTGTTAGCTTTTTAATGACAGAAAAAGTAGAAGTAAAAGGAAAGAATAAACATCCATTATATAAATGGTTAACTGAAAAAAGTTTGAATGGTAAATCTAACTCTACAGTAAAATGGAATTTTCAAAAGTATTTAGTAGATGAAAAAGGAAGATTTGTAGATTATTTCTATTCAGTAACAAAACCACAAAGTTCAAAAATTACAAAACTCTTATAACCATTGATTAGTTTTAAAAAACATTCAGGAATCTATACATTAGAAACTAAGCAAACTTTAGAGGTATCTTTAGAAAAAGCTTGGAGTTTTTTTAGCTCTCCAGAAAACTTAGAGAAAATAACTCCGAGTCATATGGGGTTTAAAATTACCTCTAAAATTGATGAAAAAGCGTATGCAGGTCAGATAATTACTTATAAAGTTGGCATTTTACCAGGCATAAAATCTAGTTGGGTAACCGAAATTACGCAAGTAAAGGAAAAAGCTTTTTTTATTGATGAGCAGCGTTTTGGACCTTATGCTATGTGGCATCATGAACATTGGTTTGAAGAATTAGAAGTCGGAAAAACAGTAATGAAAGATAAAATATCGTATAAAATTCCATTTGGGTTTTTAGGACATCTAGCACAAAAAATAGTTATTAAAAAACAACTACAAGCTATTTTTACACATCGATATCAAACCTTAGAAAAGTTATTTAATGGAAAGTAAATTATCTATATTTTGGTTTCGTAGAGATTTACGTTTGTATGATAATACGGCTTTATTTAAAGCTTTAAATTCAGGAAATAAAGTAATACCTGTTTTTATTTTTGATGAAAATATTCTGGACAAACTACCTAAAAATGATGCTAGAGTTAATTTTATTTATGATTGCTTACAATCCATTCAAGAAGAGTTACAAGCGTACAATACTAGTATATTAGTAAAAATAGGGGAGCCAAAAGAAATATGGAAAAGTTTATTGACAGAGTTTTCTATAAATAAAGTATTTTTTAATAAAGACTATGAACCTTATGCGTTACAGAGAGATGAAGATATAACCTCTTTATTAAAAGAAAGAGGTATTGAAGTTTTTAGTTATAAAGATCAGGTAATTTTTGAAGAGTCAGAGATTTTAAAAAATGATGATACCCCTTATACAGTTTATACACCGTATAAGAAAAAATGGCTGTTAAAATTTCAAAAAGAACTTCATACAAAATTGAATTATGATCAGCGTTTGTTTGTCAATTTTTACAAGTATAGATGTAATTATCCATCTTTGAAGGAAATAGGATTTACTAAAAGTGCTATTAAAGTAAAGCCTTACAATTTATCGTTATTATCAAATTATGATGAAACCAGAGATTACCCAAGTAAAAATACAACGTCATACTTATCTCCTCATTTACGGTTTGGCACTGTAAGTATTCGTCAAATGGTAGCTATAGCTTTAAAAACAAATGCTATTTTTTTAAGTGAGTTAATTTGGAGAGAGTTTTTTATGCAAATTTTATATCACTTTCCACAGGTAGTTACTCAGAATTTCAAAAAAAAGTACGATGCACTAGAGTGGAGAAATAATGAAATAGAATTTGAAAAATGGTGTAATGGAGAAACTGGATATCCATTGGTAGATGCCGGCATGCGAGAATTGAATGAAACTGGATATATGCACAATAGAGTCAGAATGATTACTGCTAGCTTTTTGTGTAAGCACTTATTAATAGATTGGCGTTGGGGAGAAGCTTATTTTGCAAGAAAATTATTAGATTATGAGTTAGCTGCTAATAATGGAAATTGGCAATGGGCTGCAAGTACAGGTTGTGATGCAGTACCTTATTTTAGAATATTCAACCCTACGGAACAGTTAAGAAAGTTTGATAAAAATTTACTTTACACAAAAAAATGGGTAAAAAATTTAGAGGAGTTAAGTTATCCATTACCAATAGTAGAGCATAAGTATGCAAGAGAGAGAGCTTTGCAAACCTTCAAAAAAATAGATTGATAATTGTTAAATAAATAAAAAGAGCTCTTTTTTTTATAGAAAAAACAAGCTTAAGATACTTAAAGAAAGTTAATCTTATGATAAGTATATTTTAAGTTTTTCTAAAGTTTTATAATTACGTCATTTTTTATCACAGATTCGTCATTTTAGATATTAGTTAGGTCTTAGTTTTGTTACCTAAAACTATTAAGACTAAATAAAAATAATGATTTTAGACGAAATTCCAGCGCTGATTGGCAACCCAATACATGAAAACCTACTGTTGGGACAATCATTTGAAAAGCTAGAAGAATATACAACCGCTACTAATACTATTATAAAAGAATTTTTACAAACGAAAAGCTTTTATAAAGGTGATGAACTTTCTGAAATTCGACAAAATAAATTAGATGCAAAAATTAATGGAGATACATACACATTTAATGAAGCTTTAGAGGTATTAAATAACTTGTATGTAAAGAACGCTATAGCCTTTCATCATCCTGATTATGTTGCGCACTTAAATTGCCCTATAACGTTACCATCAATAGCAGCAGAAGCAGTTGCTACTACTTTAAATACAGCCATTGAAACTTGGGATCAAAGTACGGCAGGTACTTTTATAGAACAGGAAGTAATCAAATGGATTTCAAATGAGCTAACACTTCCTGAAACAACCGATGGTGTTTTTACCAGTGGAGGAACACAATCAAATTTTATGGCTTTATTAATGGCTAGAGACCATTATGCTTTTGCTAATTACGGAGTAAATATTAAACAAAATGGATGGTTTGATGAAGTAAGTAAATTTAGAATTTTCTGTTCAGAGAAAGCACATTTTAGCATAAAGAAGAATGCAGCATTATTAGGAATGGGATACGATTCTGTTATACCAGTTAAGACAGACGATGAAATGCGAATGGATGTTAATGAACTGGTACTAGCTATAGAAAAAGTAAAACAAGAAGGAAATATTCCAATAGCTGTAGTAGCTACATTAGGAACAACAGATTATGGAAGCTTTGATCCATTAGAAACCATTTCTAAAGTAGCCAAAGAATATAAGATGTGGCTGCATGCTGATGGTGCTTATGGAGGTTGTTTTGTATTAACAGATACACACAAGCATCATTTTGAGTATATGGATAAAGTAGATTCTGTTACTATAGATTTTCATAAAACCTTATTTCAACCGGTTTGTAGTAGTGTGTATTTAGCAAAAAATAAACAGCATTTCCAATACGTATCTTATTATGCTGATTATTTAAATCCATTAGAGGATAAAGATCCAGAAAGGCCCAATCTTATTGAAAAGTCAATTCAAACGACAAGACGATTTGATGCTTTAAAAGTATGGTTTACTCTAAAGACGGTTGGAGCAAAAACAATAGCATCTTATTTAGAAGCTGTGCATCACTTGGCAAAAGCTATTTATGAAGAAATAAATAAAGATTATTTATTTGAAACAGCACATATACCTGAGTTAAGTACAGTGGTGTTTAGGTATAAGGCTGAAGAAGCTACTTCTAATAAAGAACATGATGCTATTAATATGTTTATAAAAAATAGCTTATTTAAAGAAGGTGTAGCGTCAGTAGCAAGTACAAAATTAAACAATACAATTTACTTAAAGTTCACACTATTAAATCCAAATAATTCTATAGAAAATCTTCTAGGAATAGTGAGAGCAATTAAAAATAGTGGAGCAGAATATATTAGAAACAATTATTAAGAAAATGGGACAACAAGATATTTTAGACTTTGTAGCAGTAGGAGTAGGACCTTTTAATTTAGGATTGGCATGTTTAACAGCCCCAATAGATAATTTAAATGGTGTTTTTTTAGATAAAAAAGAAAAGTTTAATTGGCATCCAGGAATGCTGTTACAAGATACAACATTGCAGGTTCCATTTATGGCAGATTTAGTAACCTTAGCAGATCCAACCAATCCTTTTAGTTTTTTAAACTATAGTAAAAAACAGGGGAGACTGTATTCATTTTACATAAGAGAAAACTTTTTATTACTCCGAAATGAATATAATATGTATTGCCAATGGGCTATAGAAAAGTTACCTAACGTTTTTTTCAAAACAGAAGTAACGCATATTAATTATGAAGAAAGTTCAGCGTGCTATGTTGTAACTTCTAAGAATACTCAAACAGGAGAAGTTATAGTTTATAAAGCCAAAAGAATAATTTTAGGAACAGGAACACAACCATATATACCTAACTGTGCTAAAAAACTAAAAGGCAATGCAATTCACTCTTCATCATATTTAAATCATAAAGAACGTTTACAAGACAAGAAATCAATAACTATTTTGGGTAGTGGTCAAAGTGCAGCCGAAATATTTTATGATTTATTACAAGAAGCTGATACCATTGGTTATGAGCTCAATTGGATAACCAGATCACCGAGGTTTTTCCCACTAGAATATTCAAAGTTAACATTGGAAATGACTTCTCCTGAATATGTAGACTATTTCTATAATTTACCAGAAGAGAAGAGAGATGATTTAATTAAAAATCAGAAGCATTTGTATAAAGGTATAAATCAAGATTTAATCAATGCAATTCACGATACTTTGTATACTAAAAAAATTGTAACTAATGGTGAACTAAAAGTAAACCTACGCACAAATACAGAGCTAAAAGAAACTTCTATAAATGAAGAAGAAATAATCTTAGAGTTACATCAAATAGAGCAAGATAAATATTTCAATCATAAGACAGAAGGATTAGTATTAGCTACTGGTTATGGGTATAGACTTCCAGAATTTTTAGATGGAATTTCTGATAGATTACAATGGGATGACAAAGGTCGTTTTAATGTAAATAGAAACTACAGTATTGATAAGAATAATAAAGATGTTTTTGTACAAAATGTAGAGTTACATACCCATGGATTTGTAACTCCAGATTTAGGAATGGCATGTTATAGAAACTCATGCATCATAAAAGAATTAACAGGGAAGGAATATTATCCAATAGAGAAAAGTATAGCCTTCCAACAATTTGGGGTAACAAAAGAAGAAGAGGTATTAAAGTCTTTAAATGTTATGTAAAATGAAGTTAAAATCATTTCTAATATTAATGACATTCATAGCAGTGGTAAGTGATTACTTATTGCATCCATTTTACCCTCAATTTTTTAAATTAAGGTTTGGTATGACCGATCCTAAGATGGTAGGATATTACTTTGCAGCCATTTGCTTTATGGTAATGATAGCTTTTCCCTTTTGGGCTTATGTTTCCAAAAAAGTGGCTGAGCTTCAAATTTTAATTTATACACAAGCAGTGGCTGGTATTTTAGCATTGTACTGTTATTGGACAAATTCGTATATAAACTTTTGGATAGTATCTCTTATAATGGTTTTGTTTAAAGGAAGCTATTTATTAGTATATCCTTACATTCTTAAAATCATTAAAAAAGAAGAGCATGTAACTACTATAGGTGTGCTATCAGTTGTTGTCCATTTAGGAGGTATCTTGGGAGCTGTTATTGGTGGAGTTACGGTAGATTATATTGACCCAAGTTCTATTTTTTTAATAATGGCAGGTGGTGATTTCGTACAAATGTTAATGAGTGCTTACTTACTAAAAAGCAAAAAATACAATACATCAATCGTTGTAGAAAAAAGTGAGAATGAAGAAAAGAAACTATCATCAACAAATTTTATATTGAAAATAGGATTGTTAACATTCATTCTTTATTTCAGTGATTTTTTAATCAGGCCATTTTTCTCTACGTATTGGGAGAGTTTTTCTCATTATAGCTCAAAGATTGTATCAGGAACCATATACGCAATACCAGGATTTGTAGCACTAATAGTTTTATGGATTAATAATAAAAGGAAATCTAATAATGGTTATGAAGGCATAATTTCAGCATTATCCATTGGTGTCATAGGGTTGTTATTACAAGGAATACCATCAGATATGTTTGTAATTGCAGGTAGAATTATTTACGGATGGGCAATTTTTCAAGGTGTAGTCAAATTTGATGTATTACTATTTGAAATGAGCACACCAGAATCTTATGCTGTAGATTATAGTAAAGTACACTTTTTTCAAAATTTAGGAGTATTAATAGCTTCTCTAAATGTAGGAATTATTGTTGATAATTGGGGATTACAATTACCATTTCTAATTGCACTAATAGGTTTTGTAGTAACATTAGTTTTGTATTTCTTCATCTTTAAATTTTCGTTCAACCCTAAAAGAGTTCCTAAAACTTTATAAAAAAATGGAAAAAAGCACTTTATTTTCTAAATCATATCATGAGTTTGGAACAATTAGCATTCAACCATTTCACATAAAAAGAGATAGTCCAATATTACATAGTTGGGTAACTCAAGATTATGCTGTTTTTTGGGGGATGCAAAAAGCCTCATTACAGGAAGTAGAAGAGGAATATAAAAAGTTAACAGCTCCAGATCATTATGATGTTTATATCGGTAAGTATAACGGTGAAATAGCTTTTGTACTAGAAAAATACAATCCACAAAAAGATATTATAAACAACTATTATAATGCACAACCTTCTGATTGCGGAATACATATTATAGTTGCACCTCCTAAACAACCTAAAACACCAAACTTTACATGGTATATGTTTAGGAGTATAATGGATTTTGTTTTTTCTAATACCGCTATTGATAGAATAGTAGTGGAACCAGATATAAGAAATAAAAAAATGTTTGCACTATGTCAACGCATAGGTTTTACACTAGATAAAGTAGTTGAATTACCCTATAAAACTGCACAATTAGCATTCTTAAACAGGCAAGCATATCACAAACACATACAATTATTTACACCTTCAAAACGTAGTGCCATGAATACATTAGATAATGTGGTTTCACCACAACAATCTACACAACATATAAAGCCAGAAGTATGGCAAAAATCAAATAACTTATTAGTAAAAAAAGCGATTACAGAATTCGCTCATGAACGTTTAATAACCCCGACTATTGTTAAAAAATTAGCTAATAACTGGAATGAATATAGAATAGTAGCAGATGATGTTTTAATAGCTTATGAATTTATAGCAAAAGCTCTATCTTTAAATCAGTTAATGATTAAGGAAGAAAGTATAAAAAAATACAATGGAGAAGAAGAACTTCCTCTAGATGCAATACTATTTATAAAAGAATTTAGAGGTATTCTTGGTATGGATACAGCTAAGATGCCTGTATATCTTGAAGAAATAATTAGTACTTTATATAGTAGTGCATTTAAAATAGTAAAAGGCAACCCTACGGCTAAAGAGTTAGCAGATGCAGATTTTCAAACTATTGAACAATCAATGACCGAAGGGCATCCTGGTTTTGTAGCTAATAATGGACGTATTGGTTTTGATAGTAGTGATTACAGGTCTTATGCACCAGAGGCAGGAAATTCATTTTCACTTTTATGGCTAGCAGGACATAAATCAAAAGCAGTCTATGCAGCTATCGAAAAATTACCGTATGAAACATTAATAAATCAAGAACTAGATAACGCTACTATAGCACAATTTAATCAAGTTTTAACAGAAAAGGGTCATAATCCTGAGGATTACTTGTTTTTGCCAATTCATCCTTGGCAATGGTTTAACAAATTAGCTATGGTATTTGCGCCAGAAGTAGCTAAAGGAGATTTAGTATGTTTAGGTTATGGACCAGATCAGTATTTGGCACAACAATCTATAAGAACGCTATTTAATAATACCAATCCTTATAAATTCTATACTAAATCAGCACTATCAATATTAAATATGGGCTTCATGAGAGGTTTACCATTATATTATTTAGGAACTGCTCCAAAAATGGCGGTTTGGTTAGAAGAGCTGTTATATAAAGATGCATATATACAAGAAACAGGTTTTAGAATGTTAAGTGAGATAGGGTCAGTAAGTTATGTGAATCCTTATTTTGAAGAGTTTGGCCCACATAATGATTATAACAAAATGCTAGCCTCTTTATGGAGAGAAAGTCCATATTCAGCAATAAAAAAAGGACAAAAACCGCTTACAATGGCAGCATTACTACATATTGATCAATATGGAGAAGCATTGTTACCTGAGTTAATTAAAAGTTCTGGATTAACACCAGAAAATTGGATAGCAGCTTATTTAAAAGCATATTTAAGTCCATTAGTACATTGTTTTTACCAATATGATTTAGTGTTTATGCCGCATGGAGAAAACATTATTTTGGTTCTAGAAGATAACAAACCTGTAAATAGTTTATTAAAAGATATTACTGAAGAAGCCGTTATTTTAAGTCCTGATGTTGAACTTCCGGAACATTTAAAAAGAATGTATGCACCAGTACCTGAAGATGTAAAGTTACTTTCAATTTTTACAGATGTATTTGATGGTTTCTTTAGGTATTTAACACCTATTTTAGAAGAGCATTTAGATTTTCCAGAAAGTGAATTTTGGAAGTTAGTTGCAGAAAATATAGCAACTTATCAAACACAATTCCCTCAATTTGCTGAAAAGTTTGAAAAGTATGATTTGTTTGCAGATACCTTTAAGTTATCTTGTTTAAATCGATTACAACTAAATAATCATAAACAAATGATTGATTTAGATGACCCTGTAGCATTACTTCAATTTGCAGGAGAATTAGAGAACCCAATAGCTGTATTTAAAGAAGAACAACAATTGCAAGAAGTATAATGGGAACAATACAGATAGAACAAGAAGTTTTTAGTAAGAAAATAGTAGGCATTGGAGTAATAACGCTACGTCCTTTAAATCTAAAAAAAGATGTAGAGATCATTCATAATTGGGTTACACAACCCTATGCAAAATATTGGGATATGCTTACTAGTACAAAAGAGGAAGTACTTCAAGCATACAAAGAATTAGATGAAAATCCACATCACCATGTATATATTGGAACACTTGATGATGAGCCTATATTTTTAATGGAACGCTATAAAGCTTCGGAAGATATTATAGGAGAACTTTATAATGCAAGATTAAATGATTATGGAATGCATGTTTTAGTAGCCCCAGTACAAAAGAGAATTCCAAAATTTACTTGGCATGTATTTTCTACTATTATGGATTATTTTTTCAGTTTACCTTATGTAGAAAGAGTAGTTGTAGAACCCGATGAGAATAACGATAAAATTCATGTACTAAATAAAAAAGCCGGTTTTGTATATCAAGGAACCATACAATTGCCTAATAAAGTAGCTGCTTTGGCTATATGTACAAGGGAGGATTATGAAAAAGCTACAGAAGCATTAAAAGAAATATAATGAAACAACCTACGCTAACTATACATCCTAAAACTTGGAGTCAAGTTAATAAACAATTAATAAAAAAGGCTATAAGTGAATTTACTCATGAGCTCATTTTTAATCCTGTTTTAATAGAGGATTTAGGAAAAGGATGGAAGAAGTATGAACTAGCCACAGAAACAGGTAAAATAAGATACACTTTTGAAGCAAAACAATTTTATCTAGATCATTGGTATGTTAATATTGAAAGCATAAAAAAAATAGTTCAAGAAGAAAAACAAGAGCTGGATGCCTTAAAATTTATTGTAGAGTTTAAAGAGATATTACAAATACCCGATGAATTCCTAGCAACGTATTTAGAAGAAATAACAAGCACTTTAATAAGTGCTTGTTATAAATATGATAACGAACAATTTTCATCTGAAGAATTAGCAAAAAGAAGCTTTCAAGATATAGAGCATGCTATGACAGAAGGACACCCTTGTTTTGTAGCTAATAATGGACGTATAGGATTTAATAGAAATGATTATTTGAAATATGCACCAGAAGTAGATTATAAATTTAATATTTATTGGATTGCGGGGCATAAAAACTATACCACATTTACAGCTTTAGAAACATTTAATTATGAAAGTTTATTAAAAAGTGAATTAGGAGTTGAAAAGTTAGAAACTTTTAGAGCACTACTTGAAAATAAACAATTAAACGTTGAAGAGTATGTATTTATGCCTGTTCATCCATGGCAATGGGAAAATAAACTAGTTCACGTATTTGCAGCAGATATAGCTAATGAGGATATTGTTTTTTTAGGAGAAAGTGAAGATCAATTTTCAGCACAACAATCTATAAGAACATTGTTCAATGCTACTAATCCACAAAAATTATATACAAAAACAGCACTTTCTATATTAAATATGGGATTTGTAAGAGGGTTATCACCTTACTATATGCAAAGTACTCCACATATTACCCATTGGATAAATAATTTATTAGGAAATGATTCTTACCTAAAAAATAACGGGTTTACCATGTTAGGTGAAGTAGCAACGGTAGGATATCACAATCATTATTATGAAGTTTTAGGAAAAACGAACCCTCATAATAAAATGTTATCAGCCTTATGGAGAGAGAGTCCATATAGTAAAATAAGCGAGAATCAAGAAGTAGCAACAATGGCTGCATTGTTACATATTGATAAAAATGACACTTCTTTGATGGTGGAGTGGATTAAAGCCTCGAAATTAGAAACCAAATCTTGGGTAAAGAAATATTTAAAAGCATATTTAAGTCCACTGTTGCATTGTTTCTACAAATATGAATTGGTATTCATGCCGCATGGAGAAAACCTAATTTTAGTTTTAGAAAATTATACACCAGCATATGTATTAATGAAAGACATAACAGAGGAAGTAATTGTATTTAATGAAACTATGGAGTTACCAGAGCATGTAGATAGGTTGTTTACTAAGACTTCTGATAAAATGAAAATACTATCAATTTTTACCGATGTATTTGACTGTATTTTCAGGTTTATAGGACAGATATTAGAAACACATGGTGAATTTTCAGAAAATCAATTTTGGGAGCTTGTAGCAGATTGCATTCATGAATATCAAGAAGAATACCCAGAGTTTTCAGATAAGTATGAACGTTATAATTTGTTTGAATCTCAATTTGATAGATGCTGTTTAAATAAACTACAATTATCTAATACAAAGCAAATGTTGAATCTAGCGGATCCAATTGAGAGCCTAAAACTAGATGGAGTATTAGAGAATCCAATAGCTCAGTTTGCTGTCAAAAAAGAAAAAGCACTAATGAAATTATAGAATATGGATTTTGAGCAATTAACAAGAATAATAAGAGGTAGAAGAACCCACTATGCTTCTGATTTTTCTGAAGAAAAAATATCAAAAGAATTAATAGAAGAAATTGTTACTAATGCAATATGGGCACCTACACATAAATTGACACAACCATGGAGATTTGTGGTACTAGAAGGGAAGCATCATGAAAATTTAGGGAACTATATGGCTAATTATTATAGAGAGCGATATACTGAAGAAGAATTTTCAAATCAAAGGTTTGAAGAAACAAAACAGTACCCTAAAAATGCTACACTGATAGTTCTAATAATGGAAAGAAGTAAAAGAGTAAAAATACCAGAGTGGGAAGAAATAGCCGCAGTTTCATCTGCTGTTCAAAACATGTGGTTAAGTTGTACTTCTTTAAAAATAGGAGCTTATTGGGATTCAGGAGAAGCAACTATTAAATATGTATCAGAAATTATTGATTTAAAAGACAATGAAAAATGCTTTGGAATATTCTATATGGGCTATTTGAAGAAAGATACGTTAGAGGTGAATAGAAAAAGAAAATCAATAACTAAAAAATTAAGTTGGCAAAAAATATAACAAATGAGTACTACTATAACAAAAACTAAAAGAATTCAAGCTATTGATTTAGCAAGAGGAATTGGTGTGTTTTTTATACCAATGGCGCATACATTACTAATTTATGGAACTACCTACACTCAAGAAGAAAGTTGGTTAGGATTATTAGTCCATTTTTTTGGAAAATGGGCTGGAGTTTTTTTAATAGCTATGGGATTTTCATATACGCTATCTAAAAGGAATACGATCAGTTCTTCTATTAAAAGAGGACTCTATTTATTAGGAATAGGATACTTTATGAATTTCTTAAAGTTTATTGTCCCTACTGTATTAGGTGTTATACCAGATAGTTTTATAAAAGCGTATGGTTGGACACCACCCGCAAATTTTGGTAATATGATATATATGTTATTAACAGGAGACATATTACAGTTAGCTGGGGTATGCTTGTTTTTTATGGGTGTAGTTCATAAATACGGACAAAAGAATAAATACATAACCTTAGTATTAGCGGTTTTAGTTTTATTGATTACAGAATTTATTAGAGGGTACAGGATAGGAATACCAGGAGTTGATTACATATTAGATTTATTATGGGGGAAAGATTGGAATGTATACTTTTCAGTATTTCCTTGGGGAGCATTTATTTTTGTAGGAATGTTTTTTGGCTATCTATTTAATGAAAGTAACAAAGATGTTGAAAAAACATTTAAAGCTATGTTATATGCGGGCTTAGCCACGGTAATAATAGGAGGAGCGCTATGTTTTTATGATTATGAGTATCATATGAGAGATTACTTTCATTTAGGGGCAGGAGGCGTATTGTATTTATTAGGCTATAACTTATTGTTTTTCTGGTTAGCGCAAATCATTTTAAAAAGAATAAAACCTAATAAAATAACTGATGTATTTTTTTATTGTAGTAATAGAATCACATCAATATATGTAGTGCAGTGGGCTTTAATTTGTTGGGGCATGACTTTTTTTGGATACCATGATAAAACGGTAGTTCCTATACTTTTACTAATGATACTTTTTACAGTGTTAACATTTGCAGTGCAAAAAGTAGTTGATAAAGCTTTTGAAAAAAGTAGCAAGAAATAAGTACACTAAATATGTTAAATCAGTATAAGAATATTGAGGTAGATTATTATCCAGAATATGAATTAGTAAACTGGAAGATTAAAACAGAGGGAATACCTAATTTTTGTATTGAAGCCCTTAGAGAGTTTAAACGTTTTTCTGAAGATCTTAAAATGATGTTTTCAGATAATATGTACCCCTTAAAATATATAGTTTCAAGCTCAACACATAATGAAGTCTATAATCTTGGAGGAGATTTGCCATATTTTTATGAAAGCATTAAGTCAAAAAACAAAGAAAAGTTAAAAGAATATGCGCATTTATGTATAGATGCTATTTATAATATTTATAAATCATTTGATTTACCAATTATAAATATCTCTTTGGTTGAAGGCAATGCTTATGGAGGAGGTTTTGAATGTGTATTAGCTCATGATGTAGTATTAGCAAATAAGAAGGCTAAATTTTGCCTTCCTGAAAATAAATTCAATTTATTTCCAGGAATGGGAGCCTATAGTTTTTTATGTAGAAAATTAAATATTAAAAAAGCTACTGAAATACTTTATAGCGGAGCTATTTATAAAGCTAGAGAGCTAGAAGAATCTGGGTTAATAGACACAATTTTTCAAGAAGAAGAAAGCATTAAGGCAATCATAAAATATATAAATAAGAACAAATCAAGTTTTAATTTTCAGTATTGTCATTATCAAAGTATAAAGAAAGTTTTCCCTTTGCAAAAGGGAGAATTATTAGACATAACAGACCTTTGGGTAAATGCTTGTTTAAACATGGAGAGTAAAGATTTGAGGAGAATGGAATTAATTA
Organism: Tenacibaculum sp. 190524A02b; assembly: GCF_964036645.1. Classification (NCBI taxonomy): domain Bacteria; kingdom Pseudomonadati; phylum Bacteroidota; class Flavobacteriia; order Flavobacteriales; family Flavobacteriaceae; genus Tenacibaculum; species Tenacibaculum vairaonense. The sequence goes on from NZ_OZ038525.1 coordinate 642,393, forward strand.
TTAATGCTCAAAAGAGAAAATTAAAAATAACAGCATAAAAAAACGATACTAAGGTTAAATTGAAATTAAACAGCATGCTTACCTCTAAACTGTTTAGGGGTAAGACTTTCATGCTTTTTAAAAGCTGCAGAAAAATGTGTAGGATTTTTATAACCCACTATATCTGAAACTTCATAAATAGGTTTATCAGTATGTGTTAACAATTCACGAGCTTTAGTCATTCGTAAGGAAGTAGAATACTCAGAAATAGTAGTGTTAAAAACACGTTTAAATTCTTTTTTTAAAATGGTATCATTCAGTAAAACCTCTTTAGACAATTTCTTAATAGAAAAATGTTCGTTTAAGTTTGCTGAAATAATGTTCCTAACTTTATACAGTTTTTTTACTAAATGCTCAGAAGAGTTTAATTTATTCTGTTGTTCTACTTGTAATGAAATCAATTCAAGTACTTTTGATTCTAAAAATAAACGCTTTAAGATACCTTTTCTAGTATCGGTTAATAAATTAGTGATTATTTCTTGAGTTTTAGAACAAAAAGTAGCCGTAAAACTATACACACTATTAATTTCAGAACATTTTTTTAATAAAGGAAATAAGGTAGTCAATTGATGTTTTTTTATAAATTCATAAAACATTTTAACTCGAATTTCCTTTACAGGAATGTTTTTATAATATTTAATACATTCTTCATCATTCTTTGTGAAGTACATTAATGTTTCTTGCGACTCTTGAGTAATTTCTTTATTAACAGATCTACAACTAATGACTTTTTCTCCTTTTAATAAAATTGATAAATCAAACGTATTACTAGAGTTAACATTTTTTAAAATATAGTTGTCATGTAAAGTTGCTGTTAAAAACTCTATATGAAGCCCATCAAAAGAATGGGTAATAAGATTTCCTTGACCAAATTTTTCGTTGAGTGAGTAGTTTTTGGTAAAAACTCCACAATTGTTTGTTATATGATTTTCTATAAATAAATCTTTATTTAATAAAGTATGGTTGGTTAAATACATGTTATAATTGAAAAGGGGTACAAATTTAACTTAAATCAATCTAAATAAAAATAAAATACTACAATTATAACGTCAATTAATAACGAAAAGTACCTTAGGTTTGAATAATACTCCTTTTTTAGTTTACAAATAGTAAAAAACAAATAGTTTTAAAAAAAACTTAATTTATAGCGATTTATATAATTAAAAAAACAAAATGTTAACCTTAGTAAAGAACACTTAACAAAAAAATTACATAAAAGTATAGATTACTAAAAGTTTTCTTAACGTAAAATATATTTACAAATAATAAAAAAAATATTGATTTGCGTCAGTATATTTTAACTATTGTAAATAAAGAAAACAAGATGGGTAACAAAAATTTTTTAGTAACTGTACTTACATTTTTAGTAAGTATTTGCACTTATGCACAAAGTACCTCCATAAAAGGTATTATAAGTGATGGCAATTTTCCATTGCCAGGGGCAAATGTAACAGTTGTAAATTCTGATAAAGGGGCTACAACTGATTTTGATGGAAACTTTATAATTAATAATGTTTCTTCAGGTAATTTAGTATTAAGTGTTTCATTTATAGGACACGAAACAAAAACAGTTAATGTAACTGTAATTTCAGGAGAAACTAAAAACATAGGAACTATTGTATTACAACCACTTTCAGAACAACTAAATGAAATAGTGGTTACAGCATTAGGAATTAAAAAAGAAGAAAAGTCTTTAGGATATGCAGTGTCTACTTTAAAGCCTAAGGAATTAGCAGAAGCAAAAGAAACAAACTTAGTAAACTCTTTAAATGGTAAGGTTGCCGGAGTACAAATAACAAATGGTTCTTCGGGGGTAGGATCATCATCAAGAGTTGTAATTCGTGGGGAAGTATCATTAAACTCAGGGCAAAATGGGCCATTATTTATTGTAGATGGAGTTCCAATAAACAACAGAACGTATTTAAATACAATTCAAAACACAGGAGGTAGTGAAATGCAAGAAGTTGATTATGGAAATGGAGCTTCTGAAATCAATTCAGATGATATTGAAAGTATGAGTGTACTTAAAGGAGCAAGTGCTACAGCTTTATACGGTTCTCGAGGAGCTAACGGAGTTATTTTAATCAATACAAAATCAGCTAAAAGAAATAAAAAATTACAAGTTGAGGTAAATACAGGATTAACATTAGAAAGTGTATTACGTTTACCAAAATACCAAAATAAATACGGACAAGGTTGGGCTGGAGACTTTAAGTATGTTGATGGTTTAAACAATGCTTTGGGGTCAAATGATCAAGAAGATGTTTCTTGGGGACCACAAGCATTAGGACAATTAATTACACAGTTTGATAGTCCAACTACTGGAGGTTTAAGAGCTGGAGACATTTTTGCCAGAGGATGGGTAAGAAATGCAGATGGTACAATTACTTCACCTGCAACAGATCCTAATGATATTATTGCTACACCATTTGTAACTAGACCTAATAATGTTGAAGATTTTTTTAGAACAGGACATACTTCAACAATATCAACATCTGTAGGATTTGGAGGAGAAAAGTCAGATGTGGTATTCAGTTTAGGTTTGTTGGATAGTGAAGGCATCATTCCAAATACAGATTTAACAAGAAAATCTTTTAGAGTAAATGGAAGTGTTGATGTAACGGATAAAATGAAGTTATCATTAAAATCAAACTATATTAATTCAAAAAGTAATAACCGTCCAAGTTCTGGGTATGGTTCAGAATCTGCAATGTATATTTTTACATGGTATGGAAGAACGGTAAATACAAACGCTTTAAAAGAATACTGGCAAAGAGGTTATGAAGGCTTAGAGCAGTTTAACTATAACTACGCTTGGCATGACAATCCTTATTTCATGTTAAATGAAAATACCAATGCATTTGATAAGCATAGGTTATTAGGAAATATAAAATTAGAATACCAATTTACTGATGCTTTAAAGTTACAAGCAAGAAGTGGTATGGATTACTACTCAGATCATCGTGAATCTAAAAGAGCTTATAGTACACAGCGTTTCTTACAAGGAGCTTATAAAGATGAAAGAGTAAACTTTAAAGAAATAAATACAGATGTATTACTATCGTATAAAAAGGATATTAGTGACTCCTTCGGATTAAATGTAGACTTAGGAGGAAACATTATGGAACAAGAAGTTAACTTCTTATCTAATATAGCTAATAAATTAGTAATTCCAGGAATTTATAACTTAAAAAACTCAGGATTACCTTTAGTAACAGATCAGTATAAATTAGAAAAAGAAATTAGAAGTTTATACGGAGTATTTGGGTTATCATATGACAATAAATTATTCTTAGAGTTATCAGCTCGTAATGATTGGTCTTCTACTTTACCAGAAGATAATAATTCATATTTCTATCCATCAGCATCGCTAAGTGCTGTTATGACTGATATTTTTGAAATGCCAGAAATGTTTAATTTCTTTAAGTTAAGAGGTTCATGGGCAAAAGTAGGAAATGATACAGAACCCTATAATTTAAAAACTCCATATCAATATCAAATCCCATATGCTGGTAACAGAACTTTAAGTAGAGGTAATGTATTATTAAATGAAAATTTAAAACCAGAACAAATCACTTCATATGAAGTTGGAGCAGATTTAAGAATGTTTGGTAATAGCGTAAATTTAGATCTTACTTATTATAGATCTATTTCAGAAGATCAAATTATTAGAGTTCCAGTATCAAATACTGTAGGATATTTAAGTCAGGTAATTAACGGAGGTAAAATCCAGAATCAAGGTATTGAAGCATTGTTAACAGTAAAACCAGTTAAGAATGAGAACTTTGAATGGGCATCAAGCATAAACTTTACCAAAAATGAAGGAAAAGTATTAGAGTTACCAGAAGGAACTGATGGAGTTTTAACTACTAATTTTGCCTCTGTATATGATGCAGAAGGATCAAAAGTATTTATTCAAGCAAGAAAAGGTGAAAAGCTTGGAAATATGTACGGAAGAAGATTCAAACGTCATAATGGAAAAATAGTTTATAAAGATGGAGCACCAGTAATAGAAGATGAGCTACAATTATTAGGAAACTATAATCCAGACTTTTCACTAGGCTTTAATAATTCATTTACCTACAAAAACTTTAGCTTATCATTTTTAGTAGATTGGAAGCAAGGAGGAACGTTAATCTCAAGAACAAAACAAGTAGGTACGTACGCTGGTAACTTAGAAAGTTCAGTAGACAGAAATGCTTATAAAGATATTGTTCCTGATGGTGTAAAAGAGGTAAACGGACAATACGTACCATTAACTGATGCTGATGCAGTAGGTTGGTGGGCATACTACAAGCCACTTTACAACAGAAAGAGTCATCAAGAAACAGGAATTGTAGATGCAACTTATGTAAAATTAAGAGAAGTAAAATTTGGTTATAATGTACCAACTACATTGGTAGAAAAATTAGGAATGGAAAGTATACGTGTTTCTTTAGTTGGAAGAAATTTAGCTTTATGGACACCTTCTTCAAATCCACATTTTGATCCTGAAACATTAGCATTACAAGGGAGTAATATCGTTCCTGGTATTGAAGACGTATCGTATCCATCAGCAAGAAGCTACGGAATTAACTTTTTATTTAAGTTCTAATTCAAAAAAATATTAAAATGAAAAAAAGTAATTTATTCAAAAATATACTACTAGGATTAATCGTAATTTTTACCTCATGTAGTGACCTTTCGGAGTTAAATATCAATCCAAACGAACCAACACAACCGGAAGCAAGTTATTTATTAACAAACGCAATCTATACATTAGGAAATCAAACAGCAACTAATGGGTTTACATTCAGTAGTACGTTAATGCAACACCATGGTAAGTTTGATTTTAATGATGTAGATCAATATGAGATAGAAACTAATAATGCTGTGTGGGTAGCTAATTATAAATTATTAGCAGATATGAACGATGTATTAGCAAGTGAAAAAGCAAGTGTATCAACAAAAGCAGTAGCTAAAATTGTAAAAGCAATTATTGGTGCTGAACTAACAGATTTATACGGACCAGTACCTTTTTTTGAAGCAGGAAATAAAAATAATTTAACACCAAAGTACGATCAACAAAAAGATATTTACACCGCTACCAATGGAGTATTAAGTTTATTAGCACAAGCTACTTCAACATTAACAACAGATAATACAGGAATTGTTGGAGATATTCTTTTCTCAGGAAACAAAGAATCTTGGATAAAATTAGCCAACGTATTACAATTACGTTATTTACTAAGAATAAGTGAAAATTACCCAAGCGTAGGCGCAAAAATTAAGCAAATTATAGCTACAGGAAATATTTTTGCTTCTAATGCAGATAATGCTGTTTTAGCATTTCAAGGAGAACCTAATCATTGGTTTTTATCAAGAGTAAGAGATGGTGATTTCTCGCTATATAGTGTTACTACTACGGTATTAAAAATGTTAGAAGATAAACAAGACCCAAGATTAGCATTTTATTACAAAACAAACGATGCTGGCAATTATGTAGGAATTACACCAGGCTCAAATGATAGAGCAGGTAATTATACAGGACTAAGTAATAACCTAAGAGCAACAGATGTAATGGATATGGTATTTGCTACCTATCATGAACAAGAGTTTATTTTAGCAGAAGCTGCTTTAAAAGGGTATATAACATCAGACGCACAAACACATTATGAAAATGCAGTAAAAGCAAATTTTGAGTATAGAAATGTAGCTATTCCAGCTGATTATTTAACAAGTGCTTCGAAAGGACAATGGAATGGTAATTTAGAGAATATCATCAACCAAAAGTATTTAGCTAATATCATGACAGGACATGAAGCATGGTTTGATTATAGAAGAACAGGATTTCCAACAATTCCAGTAGCTCTAAATAATATTAATGGAGATAAAGTTCCTGTAAGATTCAAATATCCATCAGAGGAAACATTCACAAATAAAGCAAACAATGCACAAGCTTTAAGTTGGTTAACTGGAGGGAATGATTATAATTCTAAATCTTGGTGGGATAAGTAACCAACATATGAAAAAAGTAATCCTTTACTTATTAGCAATAACTCCTTTGTTTTTTGGGTGTAATACTCAAAAAGCAAAGGATACCAATGGTACTGTTAAAAATATTGATGCCAGTCAAAAAGTATTTTTAATCACTTTAGATGGTTTACGATGGCAAGAACTTTTTACGGGCGCAGATTCTTTATTAATAAATAATACAACTTATACAAAAGATACTTCGTACCTAAAAGCAAAGTATTGGAAAAAAGAATCGGTAGAAAGAAGAACAACCTTATTACCATTTTTTTGGAATTCAATAGCAAAAAAAGGACAATTGTATGGTAATAGAACTTATAATAATAAAGTAAATGTAGCCAATACCCATTGGTTTTCCTATCCAGGATATAGCGAGATTTTATGTGGTTATGCAGATAATGATCGGATTAATAGTAATGATAAAAAGAATAACCCAAACCAAACCATTTTAGAGTTAACCAATAATTTACCAGCATATAAAGGTAAAGTAGGAGCTTTTGGTAGTTGGGATGTATTTCCATATATCATTAATGAAGAAAGAAGTAAAATATATGTAAATGCAGGTTATAAAGAAGCAATTGGTGATAATTTAACTGCTAAAGAAAATTATTTAAACCAATTACAAAAGCAAGCCATTCAACCATGGAGTTCTGTAAGGCAAGATGTATTTACACATAATTATGCCTTAGAATTTATTAAGAAGGAAAAGCCTAAACTAATGTATATCTCTTATGGTGAAACAGATGATTTTGCACATGATGGAGATTACACACATTATTTATTAGCAGCAGAAAATACAGATGCTATGATACAGCAATTATGGAACTACTGCCAGTCGAATCCATTTTATAAAGGAAAAACAACATTCATTATAACTACAGATCATGGTAGAGGAACAGAACCTTTGGAAAGCTGGAAAAGTCATGGACTGAACTTAACCTATCATGGGAAAACCTATAATATAAACGGATCAGATGAAACATGGTTAGCAGTAATTGGACCTAATGTATCAAGTAAGGGTGAAGTTAAAACGGAAGCCCAACTGTATAACAATCAAATAGCAGCTACGATTCAAGATATATTACAAATTAAAGTATTAGGAAGTAAAGCAAATCAAAAAGTTTTACCAATACTTGAAAGATAATTTTTTCATCTATTGAATAAATTAATTCTGTTTAATGTTAGATTAAGCTCTCTTATTAAGAGAGCTTATCTTACTAAAAAAAAATGAAACCTGTATGTTAACAATAATCATTAATACAAAGCTAAATAAATGAATATACGATTTATACTACAAGCTTCACTAGCTGCTTTTGGAACTTATTTTTGCATGTATGCTTTCAGAAAACCATTTACGGTAGCTACCTTTTCTGATTTGGCTTTTTGGGGAATTGACTATAAAATTTTATTAATTATAGCACAAATTTTAGGGTATACACTTTCAAAATTTTTAGGAATAAAAATTATTTCTGAAATGAAATCAAAAGGAAGGGTTTTCTATTTAATTGGCTTTATTTTATTTGCAGAATTAGCGCTTTTAGGTTTTGCAATAATACCTGCTCCATACAATATTATATGCTTATTCTTAAACGGTTTACCGTTAGGAATGATTTGGGGAATTGTATTCTCTTATATAGAAGGACGTAAAGTAACTGAATTATTAGGTGTTATTTTATCTTCCAGTTTCATTGTTTCCTCAGGTGTTGTAAAAACAATTGGTAAATGGACTATGGATAGTTGGCATATTTCTGAAACTTGGATGCCCTTTGTAACAGGACTATTGTTTGTAGCTCCTTTGGTGTTGTTTGCTGTCATTTTAGAGAAACTTCCTAAGCCAACAGAAGAAGATAATCAACTAAGAGCCATAAGGAACCCTTTAACTAAATCAGAACGTAAAGAAGTTTTTAAACAATATGCTGTTCCATTAGCATTAATAGTTGTGTTTTTTATGACATTAACATCTATTAGAGATTTCAGAGATAATTTTGCTCGTGAAATATGGGATGCATTAGGGTATCAAGATGCTTCAATTTTTAGTGTAACCGAAATTCCAATCGCATTAATCGTATTATTTATTTTAGGGTATATAGGTAGCGTAACCAAAAACTATAAAGCATTTATGTATTATCACTATGTATTAATACTAGGAACCACCTCTATCATTATTTCTACATATTTATTTCAAACAGAAATGATTTCAGCAATTAGTTGGATGATTATATCTGGTTTAGGCTTATATAGTTCTTATGTACCGTTTAATGGAATTTTCTTTGATAGAATGATAGCTACCTTTAAAATAAAAGGAAATGTAGGCTTTTTAATATACATAGCAGATGCATTTGGGTATTTAGGAAGTATTGTAATTCTGCTTTATAAAAACTTTGGAAAAGCAAGTATTTCTTGGTTGTCATTTTTTACAAGCGCATTATATATTTTAGGATTTCTTGGTTTTGCAATAACAATTTATTGCATGTATTTCTTTAAAAAAGAACGTAAAAAAACAATTAAAGTAAACAAATTAGTATATGGACAATAGATATGACTTAATAGTTGTAGGAGGTGGTGTGTTAGGTACTTTTCATGCCTATCATGCTTCACAAAAAGGATTAAAAGTTGCTGTTTTAGAAAAAAACAATAAACCTCAAGGAGCTACCGTAAGAAATTTCGGACAAGTAGTGCCTTCAGGAATGAACCAAAAGTGGCAAAATTATGGAAGAGAAAGCTTAAAAATTTACAAAGAAATACAAGAGCAATTTGATATTTCTATTCGTCAAAACGGAACCGTTTATATAGCCTCAAACGAAGAAGAAATTCAGCTAATAGAAGAGTTACATCAAATAAACAAACAGAATAATTATAACTCGCAATTATTGACAAAAACAGAATGCCTACAAAAATATGCAGGATTAAAAAAAGAGTATTGTAAGGCAGGATTGTTTTTTCCAGATGAGGTAACTGTAGAACCTAGAACAATGATCCATCGTTTGCATAGTTTTATGGAACAAAAATTGGCAGTTACTTTTTTCTACAATACTACAGTGGTTAATATACAAGAAACCCAAGGAGAAACTACTGTATATACAGCAGATGGAGCACAGTATAAAGCAGCTAAAACCATTGTATGTAACGGGAGTGATTTTAAAGCACTATTTCCAACCATCTATAACGAGAGTGATTTAATTGTATCAAAATTACAAATGCTACAAACTAAACCACAGGAAAACTATAAACTAGATGGTTCAATTTTAACAGGACTAACTATTCGTCGTTATGAAGCTTTTGAAGAATGTCCTTCATGGGAAGCAATAAAATTAAAAGAAGACCCAAACAGTTTTGAGAAAGAATACGGAATTCATATTTTGTTTAAACAAGCAATAGACGGATCGGTAATTATTGGAGATTCTCATGAGTATGCAACCGCAAAAAATATAGATGATTTAGGTTTTGATTTAAAGGAAGAAATAGATGCATTTATGATTGCAGAAGCTAAAAAAATAATCAATTTACCTAACTATGATATTCAACATCGTTGGGCAGGTTTTTATAGTCAGTGTAAATCACAAGATATATTTGAGCATACTATTGGAAGTAATATACATATTATTACAGGAATAGGAGGTAAAGGAATGACAGGGAGTGCAGGATTTTCAAAAGAAAACATTAATAGAATTTATAACAAATAAGGGAATGTTAGAAAACATAAAATTGGCCGTATTTGATATGGCAGGAACCACAGTTGATGAACAAAATGTAGTCTATAAAACATTACATAAAGCAATTGTAAATTATGGAGTAGAAGTTGACTTACCAAAGGTTTTAGAATTAGGAGCAGGTAAAGAAAAACACCAAGCTATTAAGGATATTTTAGCTCATTTAGCATCTGATAAAGTTAACGAATCACAAATAGTATTTGAAAACTTTAAAACAATGTTAGATGAAGCATACCAAACCTTAAATGTAAAACCAGTAAAAGGTGTAGATCAAGTATTAGTAAAGTTGCGTAATCAAGATATTAAAATAGTATTAAATACTGGCTATAATAGAGAAATAGCTACCTTACTATTGCAAAAAATGAATTGGAAAGAAGGAGAACACTTTGATGCTTTAATAACAGCAAGTGATGTAGTTAATGGACGTCCTCATCCAGAAATGATTGAAAAAGCTATGGATATGTTTGCTATACAAGATGCTTCTGTTGTGTTAAAAGCTGGAGATTCTGCTATAGATATTGAAGAAGGAAAAAATGCCAATTGCGGACTTACCATTGGGGTATTATCAGGAGCTCAAACTAAAGAGCAATTAGAAACCGTCGAACCTGATTATATTTTAGAATCTTTAGTGGATTTAATAAGCTAAAAAGTTAACTATTAATAAAATGTAAACCTTGTGTTGGGTAAGTATTTTGCTAATGTTAGCTAGGTTAAGTTTGCCTTAAACTTAACTACTTAAATAAAATTAGTTTACTATAAGTGTATTTTTGAATTATAGTTTTACTAATGTTAAAAAATAACAAAAAGAAAACTATCTCTAGAGGTAGTTTTTTTACTTTCTAAAGAAGATACTTTTAATATAAAAATTAACAAATATTAAACCCAACCAAATGAAAAAACAAACATTCATCAATCAAGTTATAATCGCATGCTTGCTAGTCTTCACAGCTTGTCAAACTACTGGCGATTTTGAAACAAAAGAAACAACACAACACAAAACATCCAAAGCAAGAATAGTAAAAAAGAAAAAAGTATTGCTATTAGGTATAGACGGTTTGCAATGGGAAAAAATTCACGGAGTCTCTACACCAAACATAGATAAGTTTAATATGGTAAAAGCTTATACCGGAGGTATTAAAGGTACTTCATCAGAGCAAAAAACCAATAGTGGACCAGGATGGACTACCATGTTAACAGGAGTATGGGCAAATAAACATAGAGTTTTAGATAACAGTAGCTCATATAAACTAAATGTAAAAAGTGTGTTCCAAATACTTAAAGAGCATAACCCCAATTTAGAAACAACAAGTGTGATTACTTGGAAAACAATACATGACTTTTTAAGAGATCAAATGAAGTATGTAGATTTTAAGCATGCAGAATATGGTGATGATAAAGCAGTAAACAATGCTTTATTTGAAATTAATAATCATAACCCAGATTTTTTATTTATAGATATTGATGAACCTGATGCAGTTGGACATGCAAGTGGTTTTGGAGGTTTATACAACGATGCTGTAAGAAGAGCAGATACAAGAGTTGGATCCATTGTAAATGCTATAGAAAAAAGAGCGAATGAAAAAAATGAAGATTGGCTTATTATTTTAAGTACAGATCATGGTAGACAAAGTAATGGATACAATCATGGAGGGCAATCAGGTACAGAAAAAACAATTTTTATTGGATTAAATAGAGCAGGAAATGAGGAGTTTACATCGGTAGATGCTTCAGTGCCTAATAAAGATTATGGTGGATTATATGGATATGTATCACATACTTCATTAGTGCCTACAATTTTAACACATTTAGAGATTCCTATAAAAAGAGAATGGGAATTATGTTCAACTTCTTTAATTGGCAATGTAGGACCAAGAAAAGTAATGATGAAAAATAAAAACACCATTTATTGGAGTGCTGGAGCTAGCGGAACAATAGAAGTTTATAGAAACAAACAATATTTAGCCAGTGTAAATGCTTCACAAGGTTCATTTGTAGATAATAATCAGCCAGATGGAGATTTAACATATACATTAGTTTTAAATGGGCAAACTGCTTCAGTTACCATAAAAAATATAAATGTGATCGCTGGTTTAGATTGGAATGACTCAATAAATAATAAAGCATATTTTTTCAGAGGAAATGGAGAGTACATGCGTTATAATAAAGCATTAGATAAAGTAGATGCAGGTTACCCAATAATGGTAACTAATGGAAATTGGCCAGGTTTAGAGGTATTTAGAAATAAAATTACAGCTTCGTTTAATTGGAACAATAGTACTTGTTTCTTTTTCTTAAATGACGGAACTTATATTAATTACAATATGAATACAGATCGTGCTAATTCAGGAGCTAGAGAAATTACCAATAGTAATTGGCCAGGGTTAGCTCTTTATAAAAATAAAATAATTGCAGCTTTCCAATGGAATAGTAAAAAAGCATACATCTTTTTAAATGATGGAACTTACGTACGCTATAACATTACTAATGATAGGGTAGATTCAGGCTATCCAAAACCAGTAAACAATAGTACTTGGCCAGGTATGGCAGGCTATGGAACAAAAATAACAGCAGCTGTTAATTGGAATTCAGTTCATTGTTATTTCTTTTTAAATGATGGAACTTATTTAAAATATAGTAAAGTGTTAGATAGGGTAGAGGTAGGTTATCCAAAACCAATAAATAACGTTACTTGGCCCGGATTTGAAAAATAAGAATACTTAGCCTGATTAAAAAATAAAAGGCTAAGTTCTTAATTAATTGTTTTATTTGAATCTCCTAGTAAAATAGGAGATTCTTTTTTAGTTAACTTCAGAATAAAAATAAAGAACAAGCATAGTACAATTTTCCTGAGTTCTATTTTCAGGAACATGAGGTAGTCTTCCATCAAAGTAAATAGAATCACCTTCGTTAACTGTAACCTCACTATCATCTATAATGTAAGTACAACTGCCTTTAAGGATGTATTTAAACTCCCAGGCATCAGTAATAACTTTCTCACGTTCAGAGTTTGGAGCAACCGTAAGCATAACGGCCTCAAAACCCATAGCATGTAAGCTTTTTCCAAAAATTTGATGATAAGTAAACCCTTTAGCTTCAACCTCTTTTTCAATTAGTTGTTGCTCTTCTTTTTTTACATGAATAAATTTAGCACCAGCTCTTTTTTCAACACCTTGAAAAAAAGTACTGGCATCAATTTCTAAAGCCGCAATTATTTCTAAAAAAACAGGTAAAGAGGGGATGGTTCTACCGTTTTCTATTCTTGAAATAAGTCCATTACTTACGCCAGCATTTTCAGCTAATACACTAATGGTTATGCCCTTAGACTTTCTGATTTCTTTTATTCTTTTTCCAATGCCTATTAAAAAATTAGTCATAACAAGAATTCTCAATAAAGTTTGCACTAAAATAGTTAAAAAGAAAGTGTTAAAACAAGTAAAACCTAATTTTTATAAGAAATATTTATGGTTAGGTATATAGCAAAAAAGCATGTTTGTAAAAGAAATTAAGTAGATTTACAACCAAAATTAAATAGATAATGAAAAAGTTATTTCTTGTATTTGGGTTGTTGTTATTTTGTTCATGTAAAAATAAAGAAACTAAACAGAATACAATGGAAGTTAAAATAGATAGGTCTGTCATTGAGTTATGGGAAGATTTTTTAGCTAATAATCCAAGCTTTAAAAATGTAACTATGCCAGATTCTTGGTTTTTTTGCGATAATGAAAAAGATGCTAATGAATGTGCTCAGTTGGTGGTTGATGGAATCAAACAAGCTACATCAACTTCATTATGGTGGTATGAAACAAATAATGAACCTTTACCAAAAAAAGGAGACATTTATATAATTACTGATTGGAACGGTAAAGGAAAAGCTATAATTCAAACTACAGTTATAGAACAGGTGCCTTACAATAAAATAACTCAAGAGTATGCCGAAATAGAAGGAGAAGGAGACAAGTCATTGGAATATTGGAAAAAAGTTCACTGGGATTATTATTCACGTGAAATGAAAATAAAAAATGAAAAACCAACAGAAGATATGCTTATAGTATGTGAGCAGTTTAAAACTATTTGGACAAATACATTAATTAAATAAAATTGCGGAGAAGTTTTAAGGATTTAAAAAAGTTGCCAACTAAACCTCTTCCACTAAAAGACGATCACAAACAGATTTACTTAAAACTACACCTGAAAAATCTTGATAAGAAACCGTATAACTAACATCAAAGGTTTTTATTTGTTGGATGGTAATTGGCATATTAAGTTGTATAGACTTCTTATTTAAAAACAACAAGCCTTAATTATATTCAGTTTATAGAAACAACAAAACAAGAAGCTGAAAAACCAAAACAGTTAATAAAAACACTCAAAGAGAAAATGTTAGAAGGTAATTTAATGTAAATTACAAATTTTATAATAGTTAAAGTTAAAATCGAAAAACAAGCTTTTTAAGCTTGTTTTTTAGTTTCAGTAATTTTTACAAAGCATATTTTGTAAATTAATTAAGAATAATTTAAACGTTCATTTTTACATAAGAACTATTAAAATAAAAAGCTGCCTTTTAGGCAGCTAATAATAGAAAACAAAACAAAATATCTTATTAATTTATTTTACGTATTGCCATTGATTGTTTACATATTCTACTTGTCTCCAAGTACCATGGTATTGATACCACCATACATTACTATATCTGTAAACACGTAACCCATGAACAGTATACCATTGACCATTTACGTAGGTAGGGTTTCCGCCTCCGCCACCAGTTCCAGAAGCAGGGTACATTTTGTTAATACCTTGAATGTCTAATCTAGACAATCCATTTCTCTGATGTTGGTAGGTATTACCATTTAATTTAGTTATGGTTGGATTACTATTTATTGTAAAGGAAAAAGCTCCATACATCATAATAGAATTAAAGTCAAAAGCAGTATTATCAGAGCCACGATAGCCTCTTTGCAAATAAGTTTCAAAGTTATAAGCTGTACCAGACTGAATATTTTGCCAATGTATAGTAACATATTGATCTCTATCTGCTCTTGCATGTTCATGGAAAAGTCCAACAGCATGTCCAATTTCATGAATTGCTGCACCTGTGGTACAACCACCAGCTAAAGAGATATATTGAATACCACCTTGCATACCTACATGAGAACTACAACCAGGACCACTATAAAAATAAACATAGTTAGGCTGATTGGTTCTTTGTATAAACTTTAGGTTGGTTTTACTTTCCCAATGTCTAATAGCATCAGTAGCTCTGTATTTGTTGGGTAAATTAGGATCAATTGAATAATAAACAGTATTATTTGGCCATCTAGAATCTGATCTACCAGCACTAAAAATTTTATGAGCAGAAGGCTTTTGTCCAGGCTCTAAAATTATACCTTCCATAGAATCGTATACTTGATTTTTAGGAAGCATAATATCTCCATTAATAATGTATTGATTATCAATAACTTCATAAGTAATAGGCATTCCTAAATAAAAGCCTTTTTTTAGCGTTCCAGATTTGTTTGGAAAAGCCAATTCAGGATCATTAATGTTGGGAGTTGTAATGTTTACGTCGTTTGTAAGTTCATTCTTTTCACAAGCTATAAAAAATAGTATACCAATAAATAAGGTACAATAGTTTAACTTTCTCATGATTGATTGTTTTAGAAGGGTTTTAAGTTTTTTCATGATGTTTGTTTTTTATGTATTTGTTTAATTTTTACATAAAAATTTTTGTTTTGTTTAATTATGGCTAATATAACGATGGTAGGGTGGTATTATTTTATCTTAATTGATATTATTTTACCTATGTAGTGTATTGTTTTTAAGAATTAAAACTATATAGTATAAGTTTTATTGGGTTTTATGTATTATTTGTTGGATTTTCGAGAGCTTAATTATTAATTTAATAAGTAAATGGAGAATCACTTGTGAATTTAGTATGAGATTTTTTTTATTATTTATGATAATTTTTTTAGTTTAAAACAATTCAAAACTTAAAAAGAAGAGTATAATATAAGTAATACACTTCATTCTAAAAGTCAATTAAGAAGAATTACCTACATTTACTACAAAACAAAACATAGAAAGACAAACAGCTTTTTTAATGTTTTTTTGAACTATAAAAAAATGACTACCAACTCAAATCTAGCCGTTTTAATAGATGGCGATAATATCCCATCTGCTTATGTAGAAGAAATGATGGAAGAAATTGCTAAATACGGAAACCCAACAATTAAAAGAATATATGGTGACTGGACAAGACCAGGGCTTACTAAGTGGAAAAATCTGTTGTTAGAAAATGCCATAACACCTATTCAGCAATATGGATATACAACAGGAAAAAATGCTACGGATTCTGCTATGATTATAGATGCTATGGATATTCTTTATAGTAAAAAAGTAAACGGCTTTTGTTTAGTGTCAAGTGATAGCGATTTTACACGTTTGGCTACTAGATTAAGAGAAGCAGGGATGCAAGTAATAGGTATTGGAGAAAAGAAAACTCCGAATCCGTTTATTGTAGCTTGTGATAAGTTTATTTATATAGAGATTTTAAAACAACAATCTGAAGAAAAAGTAGAAAGTAAAGAATCAGATAAAACGGCATACGATAAGATAACCAAGAGAGATATAAATTTAATAGCTTCAACAATAAGAGATTTATCGGATGATGATGGTTGGGCATTTTTGGGAGATGTAGGGAGTTTGTTACAGAAAAAGAGACCAAATTTTGATTCCAGAAACTACGGATTTGATAAACTAACTCCGTTGATAAAATCAATAAATAGGTTTGAAGTAGAACAACGAGAAAATCAAAAAAACAGGCATAAATTAATCTTTGTAAAGATTAAAGAGAAAAAAACAAGAGCAACAAGAGGAAGAAAATCATAGTTAAAAATTTACTCACAAGAAAAATTCAATTATAAGGCTTATCTGTAGTTAGTTGGAGCTTGCAGTCGGTTCGCTGATGCTTGCAGTCGGTTCGCTGATACTTGCAGTCAGTTCGCTGATGCTTGCAGTTGGTTCGCTGACACTTGCAGTTGGTTCGCTGATACTTGCAGTCGGTTCGCTGAAGCTTGCAGTCAGTTCGCTGACACTTGCAGTCGGTTCGCTGACACTTGCAGGTGGTTCGCTGATACTTGCAGTTGGTTCGCTGATACTTGCAGTCAGTTCGCTGATACTTGCAGTCGGTTCGCTGACACTTGCAGTCAGTCCGCTGATGCTTTCCCACGGTTCGCTGCTGTGTTTCCGTAGTTCGCTGAAGTTTTCCCACAGTCCGTAGCTGTGTTTCCGTAGTCCGCTGAAACTTTCCCATAGCTCATTGATACATTCTCATAAGGTTATTTTGTTGAAGTATCTGCTAAACGAATATTATTCGAATAATATTCGTTTATTCTAATTTTTATTTTATAAAATGTATGTTTATCATAACTGTGCTTATTGACTTAGTATTAAAGTGCTTGTAGTTAGTTGTTTGTGGGGTTAAATTGATGTTGAACTATTTTATGGTTTTTAATTAGTTAAAAAACTAGTAGATTTGTATATGTAATGGGAGTAAACACATTGTGTTTATTCCCTCGTTACCAGCAATTAGATAAAAATGGATATTAGAAACATAAATCCATATTCTTTAAGTGAAAAAGTCATTGGAAATGAGAATAAACCATTCAAATTATGGCTTGAATTTGAAATATCAACTCCTTGGGATGATATTGAAAATGATTTTGCAAACATCATAGTTGATACTTTAGATGGTAGAAGTTATGGAATAAATGTTTGGACGTATAAATTTCTTGAAACTGCGATTAGTACAGATAAAGAAAATGGAGAAAACCTAAATGGACTTTATCTAGTACCTCCAGACTTATTAGTAAAAGAATTATCCAGAAATTGTATCGAAAAAACAATCGTTGACTTATTGAAAAATGGAAATTTAGAAGACATACTAAATAACACGACTTTTGAATTGAAGTTCCTAGATCCGTACTGGGATGTAATTGAAATGGAAGAGAAAAATATTCAAGCTTTAATGAACGAACTCAAACTTGAATTACCTGATGATCATATGTTACGTTATCAAAATACTGAACTAATTGCTAGAAAGATAAATAATGATGATATCGTACTAGAACTAGAAGATGAAAGAATTGCTGTTGTCCATCTAACATGGAAATCGAAAAAGGAAACTAATGGATACCCGATAACAAGAATCTATAAAGACAAAGTGGATTTTTGGAATAACGAAATGAAACAAGATATACTTGAATTCAAAGAATAAAAAAAAGCTGGTAATAACTAAGTCTTCGGACTGGTCGTAGACCAAAGTATGAAGATAGTGTTGGCTAACCCCTTAAAGGTTTAGCGTAATTTTAGTGTTACCTATGGGTTTAACGTAGCGTTTTTTTGGGTATAAAAGGTTCATAACTCAAAGGAATGTTTTCTTTTTTAATACTTTAATAGCTGTATTTATAATGATTATCTAAATCAGAATAACATAGAAAAATTGGTCTTTATTTAGTAAAATAATTTAAATTTGGTCAACAGAAAAAAGGATTTAATCCCCATAATAAACCATAGGTAAAACAGATACCGCATAGTTCAACTACGGATTAAATCAAAATGCGCCTTTGGCTTATATGATTTAATCCTATAATGTTATATGTGCAATTAAAAACTGAATGGGATTTAAAGTAGGAAAAAATGTTCCACCAATGGAACGAGAATTAATATATTTCCTTGCTGACCTTTGTGTGAAATGGGGTTTTTGCATCCCTCCTGATGAACATGAAGAAATTTCAAAAAAGAAACACTATCAAGCGATTGAATTTGCAGAAGATGTGGTTAATGCAGAAGGCATGGAAGGCTATTTGGGATGGGTAAATCGAATAGCAGAACGTTTCAGAGAAAGGTTCGGAGCAGATGAAATTGATTCAAAGACTTTTGTGGACAGAGTAAGAGGAAATAAAGAAAATTGGTAAACAAATCATAGCCACCTACCGGTAGGCTACGCTTGTTATACTAAAGGTTGTGTGTAATTGGAATTAAATTATGGATGAATTAAGTAAATTGAAAAAAACTCAAACAGACTTTATAAGCAAATTAGGAATTGGAGCTTTCGCTTACATTGCTATCAGTGAATTTTGCGATCTAATTGAATACTTATTTAAGAACATCTTAATAATTACTGGAACAGTAGCTAAAACTATTATTTGGTTACCTGAAGTAATGAGTTTAATTCTTTTTACAATAATTGTGATTTTGGGAATAAAAAAATACAATGAACCGATTGGAATGGATACTCAAAAAATTTTGAAATCATTAATAAAGATGTTCTTTGGAATTTTAGTATTACAGTTTTTATTCACGTATTTCGGAACTGACTTTTTGCTGGAAAAATATTCAACGGAATTTGATAATTATGCAAAAGCAAATAAAGGAAGTTTAATGTTACGTGGATACCTTGCATTCCTTCCAATTTTACAATTCG
Organism: Tenacibaculum sp. 190524A02b; assembly: GCF_964036645.1. Lineage (NCBI taxonomy): Bacteria > Pseudomonadati > Bacteroidota > Flavobacteriia > Flavobacteriales > Flavobacteriaceae > Tenacibaculum > Tenacibaculum vairaonense. The sequence goes on from NZ_OZ038525.1 coordinate 661,635, forward strand.
TTATATTAGCGATTATACTATTTTTGAATAAAAAAATAGTTGCCAACAATTTATAACCGCAATAACGGCAGATTCGACTACGTCCGAATCCACTCGGAATTGCTAACATTAGTGCTAAACCGAAAATTAACACATATTAACCCGTAACTGATGGTTGTATAAGACCGTAAGCCACAAGTATACAAATGAAGGGAATAACATTTATAGAGAATTTCATAGATAATTCAACGGAATTGTTTGATAAATTAAAAAACAATGTTGAGTGGGATGAAAGAATGTCTGCTCGAAAAACTGCGAGTTATGGAAAAGCATATAACTATTCTCAAATAAGCTATCCTTTTCAAGAATTCACACCAGAGCTGAACGTTATAATTGAATCAATTAATAATACACTTAAATTCAAACCGAATAATTGCTTAATTAATTATTATTTGGACGGAAAATCTAAAATGGGATTTCATTCTGATCAGACCGATATATTGCAAGAAAATACAGGAGTCGGAATAGTATCAATTGGAGAAACTCGAATTTTAAGGTTCCGAAATATCAAAAATCGAGAAATAATAAAGGATTTTGAACTCCCGTCTGGTTCGTTTATTTATATGACCAACAAAGTTCAAGATGAATGGCAACACGCAATTCCAAAATCAGACACTGAAAATGGACGAATGAGTTTGACTTTTAGAAAAATGAAATAATGCACGAGCCTTGCGAGAAAAGATTAAAACATAAAGCTGATTTCAGAGAAAGAGCGACATTTTCAGTAGATTACGAAGTAATTGAAATATTTAGATTTGAAAATAAACCGAACAAAAAATATATAAAAAGGGGCTAACACTGTATAGCAAATCATAGCAGCTTACGTCAGGTTAAGCTTGTTATATTAACCGTTATACGTTATTAAAAAAATGAAAAACACCATTTTTACATATGAAGAAGCAGTAAAGAAAATTGATTCAATTGGAGGAAAACCAATTGTAATAGAAGCTCAATGGGACGGAGATACTCAAGGTTGGTTTCTATGTATGTTTGTAATTGTAAGAACAGGAATTTTCAAAAAAACAGAATCGTCACACTATTTAGGAACAATTTCTTTAGGAGGAGATATTAGATTATTTCAAGGAATTGCTCCACCATATCCAGAGGCAAAAGTGGCACAAGAAATTGGTGAAAAATTAAAAGAAAAATATGGTTTAGAGTTTTTCTTTCCCTCACCAAATAATCCAGATGATGACTGCCCAAGGTGGACAGAGAGACATAGAGCCATTAATTGTGTAGATTGCAATAAATTAATCATTCCAACTGACAGTCCATATTTGCCAAAAGAGATTTGCTATAATTGTCATTTAGAGAGAGAGAGAAATCAAAGTATAATAGATGAAGAACCATACGATGACGGAGTAAATATGTACTTATATAAAAAAGGTGAATTTCAAAGTTTAGGATATTGTTCAAACTTTGAAAGTTTCAAAATAGCTCCATTTATAAAAGAGAAAGTCGAAGTAGTTAATAATGAGTTGGGAATCAAAATTATAACAATTTCACAATCCGAAATAGAAAAATTAATTCAAGACTTGGAGATTGAAATCGACAAGCAATTTTTGGAATATGAAGAGCCTAATATTGAAAAACGAATGTTAAGATTCGTAACAACTCAAAAGGTGAAGTATAAAGAAAAAGAATTTGAATTGATGAATAGATTTAATTCTAATCATGAAAATTTGAGAGGATTAATATCCTGTTTCGATACGGCAAAAAGAGCCTTTTCAGAAAATTTTGAATACAAGATTTATTTCAAGAAAGGGATAACTCATAGAGATGATTCAATTCTTAGATTTGTCAATTATTCAGGAAAAGGCAAAACTAAACTTGACCAAATCTATGAAAGATTTAATGGAGTTATTTCAACTGAAGAAGTGGACAAAACCATAGAAAAATTAGTGAAAATAAATTGCCTTAAATTAAATAATGATGAAGCTGAAGTGACAGAAATTGGAAAAAATATTATTTAAAAAAAGAAAATGAACGAACAACAATGGGTTGAGTTATGTTGGTGAGTTACTCGGACTAATTTATGGAGTGGTGTATCAATTAAAATTAAGAAAAGTCAGCTCACAATAACTAAGTCTTCGGACAGGTAGCAGGCCAAAGTCTGAAGAAGGTGTGAATTATATCATTCTGAATTAAACAACTAACTATTAATAGCTAAAAATAAAAAAGGATACTTACAAAAATGAAGTATCCTTTTTCGTGTATTAAAAATATTTTATTGTTTAAAACATAGAATCAAATTTCCATGTTAAACCAGCCATAGCTTGAAAACCTTGAACGTTATAATTAGTATAACGTTGGTAGTTGGTATTCATAATATTTTTTAAGTTAAGAAAAACAGAAAAATCATCATGGAAATGATAACCACCATTTAAGTTAATATCAATATAACTATCTAAGTTAATCACATCAAAAGGAGCTACATCAGTACCAGCGTATTGCACACCTTTTCGTTCACCAACAAAGAAAATATTAGCGCCAGCATACCATTTATCAACTTTATAACTACCAAATAATTCCCCTTTAATTTGTGGAATATTCCATGGTTGTAATTCATTCTCTAAAGTAAACTTATTAAAGGTAACATTACCACCAACTATTAAATCTTTAATACCTTCAAAAGCAACTTCACCAAAAACAGAAATCAATTTAGTATCATCATACAATACTCTAAAAGAATTCCCATATTCATAGCCATATAAGAAGAAACCATTGTTACCAGTACCTCTATTTCCATCAGATTTAGAATAATTTAACGTATGAAGAGCATAATCTTCAATATCAGCATAACTACCTTTTACATTATAACTAAATTGTTGCCCTAATTTACCTCTTAAACCACCAAATGCACTATACTTTGTATTGGTTTGGGTAATATTTAAAGAAGGAGAAACAAAAGGGTTTTCTTCTGTAAACTTTCTAAAAGAATTATTTTCCAAGTCACCAGAAGCCCCTATGTAAATATCAACAAAATCCTTTACAATAGGATATGAAATTTCAACATCAGGATACACTAATAAGTTGGTTAAACTATTTTCTAAATCGAGTCCTAAATATGCTTTAGCACCTAATTTAACTGCCAAATCACGAACCGCAAATTTATAAGTAGGATGTAAACCTAAGTTAAAAAAGCTATATTTTATTTCAGTAGGAGCTTCGTAAGAAAAAGCAAATTTTCCTGCTAAATAATAGGTAGATAAAGTTAGAGATAAATCGTTCATATCTCTATGAATTCTATCTAAAGGAAAAATAAAATTAGCGTTTGCATCAATATTAACTTCTGAACTACTAAATGCGTCTGAGAAAAAATAAGCAGAACCATCTATAGTATTAATTAAAGAATCATCAAAAGCAACATTTCCATAGATGTTATAAAAGCCAAAAGTTTGAGAAGGATCAATACTTGAAATAACAGATTCACGAAAATCAATATTAGTAGGCAAGCCATACCAGCTATACTTATTACGTTCTAAATTTAAACCTGCTTCCCATGTATATAAACGCTCTACCTGTTTGTAGGATATATCTACATCCATATTATAAAAAGTACTACTTAACTGTGTATTTTGAACAGGATCAAGAGATAGAATAAAGTTTGCATAAACCCCCAATTCACTATCATGACTTAGATTACGTCTATAAAAACCTTCCAGAAAAGGAGCTATTTGCATACCAAAACCAGCAGAAACATAATTGTCATATAAACGTTCGCGTTTACCTAAATCTATTTTTTTCATAGCACCACTTTTAGGAATAAAAGTAGAAGCTACAGGAACAGAAATAATTTGATAATCAAGTTTTTTCTTTTCAGTATCCTTAGAATGCGTTATTGTAGGTTTTTGTTTTATTTTAAACGCATCAGTAATTTTAGGAACATACGAGGTAACAACTTTTACTACCTCGGTTTTTATAATAGTATCTTTAGCTTTGTTTGTTGTTTCTTCTTGTGCATTTACAAATGATATTGTAAATAAAACAAGTAACCATACGTGCTTTCTCATGTAATTCAAATGTTTAGCTTTTAACAAAATTTAGTTTTGTTTAGTTACTGATTCGTTGGTTTTAGCTTCTTTGTTTTTTATAGAAGTAAGCTCATTTTTAGCCTCCTCAATAACATCTTTAAATTGAGGGAAGTTTTTAATAATACTTTCTAAAATATAAGTGGCTTGATAAGCATCTTTTAAAGCATAATAATTCTTAGCCATAATAACATAACTCTTAACTCCCCAATATTTATAGTTAGAGTAGTTAGCAATTAAATCTTGAATAGCTTTATTAGAATCTTCATACGCCTTTTGATCATTTAAGAAAAAGGCATTATAGTACAAACACTCAGCTTTTAGCTTACCAGTAGCTTTTTTATTAACCTCGTTAAAGTATTCTTCCGCTGTAATAAAGTCATTTGTTTCAAAAGCAGCTCTAGCAATAATTATTTGAGCATCTTCAGCTACTTTAGTATCTAATTTGCCATAACCCAATACTTTTTCGGCATAGGTAATAGCGTTATCATATTGTTTACCTTTATAAAAGCCTTTCATTAAATTACTTTGAGCAAAAATGATATTTTGAGGGTAATTCGCCTCTTTTTCTAACTGTTGTAATACAGTCATACCATTTTTCCAATCATCATTGTCTAAATAAATTTGAGCAAGTTTAACCAGAGACTCCTCAGTAAATTCACTCTTAGCTTGTTTAGTAACATATGCATAATGCGGAGCAGCTTCCTGTTTTTGATTCAATTTATGTAAAGACTGTGCTAAATAAAAATGAGCTTTTAAAGCATTTACACCATTTGGAAAACGCTGTAAATAGTTACGGAAACCAGCCGTGGCTTTTTCAGGATTATTCTCTAAAAATTTATTTTCAGCAGCTTGATATGTAGCGTTGTCTAGTTCTGCATCAGATACGTTTACAAACTTTACATTTTTAACCCAATCAGCATAAACATCTACCTTTCCTATATCAATATATACATTTTTAACATTGGTAACGGCTTGTTTAGCTTCATTCGAGTTAGGAAATTTAGCAACTACTTCCTTATACTTTTGCAAAGCTTTAGTACTGTTGTTATTGTTATAATATAATAACCCTTGACGTAATAACACACTTGGAATATAGCTACTTGTAGGGTGTTTGGTAACCAAAGTATTGTATGTGTTTTGCGCCTTTTGTACTTTATTTTTACTACTATAGGTATTTGCTAATTGAAAAAGAGCATCGTCTTTTAATTGTGAGTCAACATAATCGGTAGCCAAGGTTTGTAAGCTACTTATTTTAGCATCACTTTTACCTAAAAGACCATAACTCATAGCTGTTTGGTATTGTGAATAATCAGCACCAGTTCCGCCTTCATCAATTACTTTTTTATAGGCATCAATGGCTTGGTTGTACTGTTTAGTAGCGTAAAAAGAATCTCCCAATCTATTCGAAGCATCATCATTTAAATCTGTATTTTCACTATTTTTAGCTAAAAACTTTTTGAAATGGTTTGAAGCATCTGTGTATTTTTTCAGTTTAAAATAGGTGTAACCGATGTTATAATCTAATTGATTAATATTTTGAACAGTATCTTCTTTTACTAATAAAAATTGTGTTAAAGCATTTTTATAGTTTCCTAATAAATAGTTAGTTTCAGCTAACCAATAATTTGCTTGATTGGTAGTAGATGGATTTTCAGCTTTAGTAGCATTATTAAAAAAAGGTTTAGCCTCTTTTACTTTTTGTTCATTAAATAACTGAATACCTCTGTATAAAGAAACTTCATTCGCTAATTTTTGATTTTCAGGATTCTTCTTATCACTATTTAAGTAGGCAAGTGCACCTACATAATCTTGTTGATGTAAATAGGAAGTAATTAATAATTGATTGATCTCAGCACTAGCAGAAGAGTATGGATATTTTGCTAAGAACTCTTTTAACACTTCAGGAACACTCTTATAAGGGTTTCCTTGTTCATAACTTAATTTAGCATAGTTTAACCAAGCTCCTTCTTTAATTTTAGGATCAAAGTCCATTTCACTAGCATTTTTAAAAGCATTTAATGCTTCTACTTTTTTGTCAAGTTCTAAATAACATTCACCCAAATGGTAATAGGCATTCTGAGCAACTTTGTTAGTTCCGCCAATAATTTTATTAAAGTTATTAATAGCAGTTTCGTAATCCTTTTGTTTATAAAAAGCATAGCCTAAATAGTAATAATCAGTATTTGTCCATTTACCATTTTTACCTTTGTAAGCTTTTAAATAAGGAATGGCTTTTTCATATTGTTTTAAGTTGAAATAACTTTCTCCTATAATTTTAGAAATTTGAGAAACTTCCTTTTTATCTTTAGAGGTCTCTAGTAATTTCTCTCCAATTTGTACAGACTTATCAAACCTTCCAGCTTTAAAACTAATATCTAAAATATAATAATTGGCTTTTGCTTGATAAGTAGCATCATTAGCTAACTGACTTAAGTTATCTTCAGCTTCCCCAAAGTTTTCTTGTTTATAGGCAACATACCCGTAGTAATAACGAGCATCTGTTCCATAAATAGGATTTCCTAATAAAGTTTTAAATCTAGCCTTAGCATCTTTTAAATAATTAGAAACTAATAAAGCATAGCCCATTTTATAATTTAATTCATCTTTTGCTGGTTGATTTAACAACTTTTCATTTACCTTTTGATACCATCTTAAAGCATGTGAAGCTTTTCTGTTAGCAAAATAGTAGTTCCCTACATTTAAATAAGCGTTATCCTTCTTGTTATTGTGCGGATAATTTTTAACAAAATTTAAAACCTTATAATTAGCATCATCTTGATTTAGCTTTATAGCACACATAGCATCATAGTAATCAGCATCCGCTTTTAAAGTCTTATGAGAAGCAGATTCCTTAGAAGCTTTAATAAAAAGCTTTTGTGCTGCTGCATAAGCTTTACTATTATAAAGTTCCATAGCTTTGTAGTAATCAGCACTCTCCGCAGTGTTGAAAGCCGTTTTTTGCGAAAAAATAGTGGTAGTAAAAGTGATTATTAATAAAAAGAAATAGCGTTTTTTGATACAATTAATCCTCATATTTTTAAGTTATCTAAAACTATAACGTAAGTTTTTGTTATTTGTTGGCAAGAATAAATATTCAAAAGTAAGAAATGTTGCAGAATTAAATAATAAAATTTTAGTTTTGTAAAAAACAAATTTAGTTTATGAGCGTACCTGTTTTACAATTAGAAAATGCAGATATCTACCAAAGAGATAATTTGGTATTGTCTAAAGTTAATTTTACTCTAAATAAAGGAGATTTTTATTATTTAATAGGAAAGACAGGGAGTGGAAAAAGTAGCTTACTAAAAACGCTATATGGAGACTTACGTTTACAACGTGGATTAGGGAGTATTGTAGGTTTTGATTTAAAAAAAATGAAAGAAAAAGACATTCCTTTTTTAAGAAGAAAATTAGGAATCGTTTTTCAGGACTTTAAGTTGCTAAATGATAGAAATGTATTTGAAAATCTGGAGTTTGTTTTAAAAGCTACTGGATGGAAGAATAAACAAGATATGAAGGATAAAATTCATCAAGTTCTTGATAAAGTAGGAATGAAAGAAAAATACTACAAAAAAACATTTGAACTTTCAGGAGGAGAGCAGCAACGTGTTGCCATTGCAAGAGCTTTATTGAATGATCCTGAATTAATTTTAGCCGATGAGCCAACTGGAAACTTAGATCCTAAAACTTCACTAGAGGTAATGGAGCTTCTAAATGAAATTCATAAAAGTGGAAAAACTATTTTTATGGCAACGCATGACTATCAATTAATTGTTAAGTTTAAGCAAAATACAGTAAAGTGTGAAGGTGGAGAATTGTTTGAAGTGGTACAACAACAGCAACCAACTACTCCTGAAAAATAGTTTGGATTATTTTTTTGGCAGATTCTTTAGGGCTTAAACTCGTTAAGGTTTTATGTCTATTTTCTATTTCATCAACGGTAAACTCTTTGGTTAGTAACAGAGCAGTTTGCTGTAAAATTTGCTCTTTGGTATTTGCTAATTTACATAAGTTTTCCAAACCAGTATCTTCAATCATAGGGGTATTTGCAATAACAAATCGCCCTTTGTATAAAGAATTAAGCAGTTTTAGTTTAATACCCGTTTTTTGAAAAGTAATTAACGTGTTAATATGTGCTTGTTTAAAAAGTATATTCAAGTCTTTTTGAGTAGGGATGTTTTTAAACGAGATATTAGCATATTTTTTAATTTTATTTAAAATAGAACTTTCCCTATTACTACTAGCAATAATCAATTTAAAAGGACTTTCTTTATATACATCTATTAAAAAGTGAGCGGCTTTTATATTATCAGAAACTCGTAAATCACCATGGTATAATACAAACTCTTTATTTCTAGGAAGCATATTATTAGTTGTAGCTTCATGAAATGCTGGAATGTAAATTGATTTATTACCATAAACTTGGTGAAAATAGTCTTGTTCATGCGGAGCAATACTAAAAATCCCCAAAGCTTTGTGTAAATGCTTTTCAAATAATTTTAATTTATAGCCTTCTACATAGAAAAAACACTTTTTAAACATATTTTTTTCACTTTTAGCCAAGCTATAAAAGTAAGTATGTTCAATATTATGAGTTCTTACATAGGTTTTATTATTGGTAACAAAAGGAAGTGACTCACAGCAGTGAAGCCCTTCGTAAATAATAGGGAAGGGGTTTTCTGAAAGTCTTTGTAAAAGTGTAGCACTTGTTCTACTTTTTATCCTATAAGGAAGCTTTGAAAAGAGCGCAGAAAGTGGATTATTTCTTTTATAATAAAACACTTGAGAACAATATTTTGTTACTTCAATATCTGATTGCTTATTTTTTGTAGCAAAAACATGTAGTTGAATATCAACACCTAAATCTGATAGTGCTTTTATTTTATAAAACACATCAATGACACCACCATATTTAGGAGGATATGGGTTGTCAAAAGAAATTATATGAAGGTTTTTGCTCATGGATATAACAAAAATAGATTTTAAAAGTTAAAATGAATATATTTAACCACAATTAATACGCATTATTTTGCAACGAACGGAAATAGCCGATTTAATTTACGATAAATTAAAGGAGAACCAAGAATTATTAACTAGTCAGTTTGCAGCATCTAAAGATACAATTGGGTATTTTTTTATTGATGACTTATTACCAGTTGAATTGGTTCAGGTAGTATATGCAGTTTTTCCAAAAATAGGAGAGAAGCACGTTGTAGAAAGAAAGGATATTAGAGAGTTTAAGCATATTGCGTACCAAATGAATAAGTATAATACTTTGTTAGAAGAACTTATTTATGCTTTTCAAGATAAAAAGGTAGTGAAAATAGTCGGTGAAATATGCGGAAAGTTAGATATGTTACCTGATGAATTTTTATATGCTGGAGGTTTGTCTTTAATGGGGAAAGAGAATTATTTACATCCACATTTAGATAATTCACATGATAAGGATAGAAATAGATGGAGAGCTGTTAATTTGTTGTATTACGTAACACCAGAATGGGAAATAAATAATGGTGGAAATTTAGAGTTATGGCCCAATGGAATAAGTAAAGATCCATTAACCATAATTAGCAAGTTTAATAGACTAGTTGTAATGGCTACACATCAAAATTCATGGCATTCAGTAAGCAAGGTTAAAGGAGAAGCTGTTCGTTGTTGTGTATCTAACTATTACTTTAGTGACACACCAGTATTACCAACAGATACTTTTCATGTGACTACGTTTAGAGTTGGTTCTAAAAATCGTAAGTTAGATTTGGTTTTAAAATCAGATAATTTATTAAGAAAAACGGTACGGAAAATCTTTAAAAAAGGGATTAGAGAAAACCCTCATCAATATAAAAAATAGTGCTATTTCAAGTTGTTAAGTATATTTTTTAAAACAATTTCTTCATTTTCCCAAATAAGCTCATTTTTTGCTTTCTTCAAGTTGTTTGAATAGTTTTCATTTGTGATAGATTCAATTTGTTTTGCTATTGATTCAGGAGTTCTATCTATGACAACTTGTCCAATAGTATAGGAGGAAACTATATTTCGCATTTCAGGAAGATCCGATGTAATAACAGGGATTTCAGCTTGAATATAATCAAAAAGCTTATTAGGTAATGAATAGCGGTAGCTTAGGCCCAAATCTTCTTCTAGGCTCATACCTAAATCAGCTAAAGGAGTTATTTTTTTTAGGTCTTTAGGTGAGAGTCTACCCAAAAAGAAAACGCTATTATTTAAGTTCTTTTCATTAACTAATGTTTTAATTTCATTTATAACATCACCAACACCAGCAATCACAAAAATAAAACCTTTTAAATAGTGCATGGAATTTACCATTAACTCAATGCCTCTGCCTAGATTTACAGCACCTTGATAAATAATTATTTTTTTATTTTGTGTATCAAAAGGAAATACACCTTTTTGTACTTCCTTTTTTACAGGAACATTTCTCAGTACTTTAAAATCTGTCTCATATTTATCATTATAAAAATCAGCAATACTTTGACTTACCGTTAAGCAATTCTTTAATTTAGGTAAAATAATGCTTTCAAGCTTTTCCCACACTTTTTTTACGAAGGGTCTTTGAATCAATTCTGGAATTTCGGGGAATAACTCATGACTATCATATATAAGTTGTTTTCTTTGGAGTTTACTTATTATAAAGTTAGGAAGTAAAGTGTCTAAGTCATTGGAAAAAAGAAGGTCTTTTTTAGTGAAAAGTAAAAATAATAATAAACGGATATTATATTCAGCATAGAATAAAAACCCATTATTAAACAGAAGGTTAAATCGTTTTGTTTTGTATTTTCTATTCAGAAGCTTACTTGTTGGTAATTTTCTACCAATAAGAAGAATTTCATATCCTAAATTATGTAAAGTATTACAAACTTTAGCTACACGTTGGTCAGTAGTAATATCGTTAGTTACTGAAACTATAATTTTTTTCAAGGAAAAAACATTTAAGGGATGAAAGATAAAAAACAAAACCCACTTCAAAAAAGAAGTGGGAAAATTGCTATGAAAAACTATGAAAAAGAAACATAAGATATGTTTCTCTAATATTAAGACGTGCAATTCTCCATTTTCTTACATTGGCATAAGAGTTTTAACACTTTTTAAGAAATAACCCGAATAATATAAGATTATTCGGGTTAGAAAATATGCTTTTAAGATCTGAAAAATTAGAAAGATAACGCTTCGTTATTTTTCTTTACAGCATCAGCAGAAGCTGATAAATGCTCTTTTTCAGCATCGCTTAAGTTAATTTCAACGATTTTTTCAATACCGTTTTTACCTAATACAACAGGAACACCAATACATAAACCAGATAAACCATATTCACCATCTAATAAAGCAGAACAAGGGAAAATCTTTTTAGTATCGCAAGCAATTGCTTGAACCATTCCTGATACAGCAGCACCAGGAGCATACCAAGCAGAAGTACCTAATAAACCAGTTAATGTTGCTCCACCAACTTTAGTATCTTGCTTAACTTGTTCTAATCTTTCTTCAGATAAAAATTCTGATACAGGAACAGAGTTTCTAGTAGCTAAACGAGTTAAAGGAACCATTCCTTTGTCAGAGTGTCCACCAATAACCATTCCGTCAACGTCAGAAATAGGAGCTTCTAAAGCTTCAGCTAAACGATATTTGAAACGAGCAGAATCTAATGCTCCACCCATACCAATAATTCTATTTTTTGGTAAACCAGTAGCCTTATGGACTAGATAAGTCATTGTATCCATTGGATTAGATACTACAATAATAATAGTATTAGGAGAATGCTCAATTAAACTAGCAGCAACAGATTTTACAATTCCTGCATTAATACCTAATAATTCATCACGAGACATTCCTGGCTTACGAGCAATTCCAGAAGTAATTACACAGATGTCAGAACCAGCAGTTTTGCTATAATCTCCTGTAGTTCCTGTAATTTTAGTATCAAAGTTATTTAAAGAAGCAGTTTGCATTAAGTCCATTGCTTTACCTTCAGCAAAACCTTCTTTAATATCTACTAAAACAACTTCAGAAGCGAAATCTTTAATAGCAATGTACTCAGCACAACTTGCGCCTACAGCACCTGCTCCTACAACCGTTACTTTCATTTTTATATATTTTTTTATTGAAAATTATTAATAAGATGCACAAAAATAGCGATTTGAATATGGATAAAAAAGGAAAACCTTCTTGAAATTTCAAGAAGGTTTTCTAGTGTTTTATATAATGTATTTAATACTAATTTTTTATCTGAAACTAAAAGCAATACCAGCATTAAGAGTGTTGTATTCTTGTAATGTGTAACTACCAAATAGTTTAAAGAAACCTAAGCTTAACCTAGTTCCAATAGTAGTATTAAAACTACCAGTTTTGTTTTTAATTGATAGCGGATTGGTAATAGTTTCTTGAATTGAAGGAGCAGCTGGAATGCTCGATTGATAAGAAAGTGTATAACTTCCAACCATTCCTAATGATGTACTTCCTCCGTTATATCCAATACCTCCATATATATTAATGATAGGGAAATTTAAAGAGGCTATTGCTTGTATAGAGTATGCGTTTAAATCAAATTCAGCAGCAGCATTTTGAGTACTAACACTTACAGTATTTCTATTTTCTATTAAATAATCGGCACTCATATTAGTATAAGAAGCTAATAAAGATACATGCAAAGGTGTTTTGTCCATTGGCCCAAACCAGTCTGTAATTTCTTTTTTCAACCCTATACCAAAAAGGCCAGCTTTTACATCATCAAATTTTAGTTTTGGTACATAACGAAGCATAGCTTCAAGCTTAAAAGGAAGCCCTAAGCCAACTTGAATTACTGGAGCAGCAACAGCATTGGCAGGAAGATCTTCTTTTACACCTTTAGGAAGCGCAAAATCGGCTTCACCAATTTCATTTCCTTGATTGTCACGAAGTGTGAATTTTACTTCTGCGGGAGTTATAGATTGGCTACCAGCTACAGTTGGAGAAGTAGCAACAGCATTAGTAATATTAGAGTTACTAGATAGGTTCAGTGCAGCTAAATTAAAAATTTCATCTTTTTCAGGTATAAAGGAAACATTAGCACCTATAGTGATATCAAAACCAAGTTTTTTATGAACCTTAGCAGTATGATACCAGCCTCCGTTTATACTGTAAATTAACCCTTTCATAGCTGGGTTTAAATAGGCTTCAGTAAGCTTTTCAGCATCCCCTTTTGCTAAGATAATATTTTCTAATTCTTGAGCTTTTGAACTAATTGTTATAAAAAAAACGGAAAAAATAAACGTTATAGCTTTTTTCATTTCGAGTAAAGGTTTAGTTATACTCAAAGCTAACAAAAACTTTTTAGGTTTAAAAGAATCTAAAAGATATTTAATCTAATATTTTAATGATTATCAATAAAAAAGGAGCTATAAATCAAATTATAACTCCTTTTTACTTTTTTATAGTATGTTTTTATGCATCAATATTTGCATATTTAGCATTTTTTTCAATAAACTCTCTACGGGGTGGAACATCATCTCCCATAAGCATAGAAAATACTCTATCAGCTTCAGTTAGGTTATCAATAGTTACTTGTCTAAGTGTTCTAAATTCAGGATTCATTGTTGTATCCCATAACTGTTCAGCATTCATCTCTCCAAGACCTTTATAGCGTTGGATAGAGGCACCGCCACCCATTTTTTGAACAATTAAATCACGCTGGTTATCATCCCAAGCATATTCTCTTTTCTGACCTTTTTTAACAAGGTATAATGGAGGAGTCGCAATATAAATATAACCTTGCTCAACCATCTCACGCATGTAACGGAAAAAGAAAGTTAAAATAAGCGTAGCAATATGAGAACCATCTACATCGGCATCACACATGATAACTACTTTGTGATAACGTAACTTAGATAAATTAAGGGCTCTAGGGTCTTCTTCAGTACCAATGCTAATACCTAAAGCGGTGAACATGTTTTTGATTTCTTCATTTTCAAAAACTTTATGTTGCATTGCTTTTTCAACATTTAAAATTTTTCCTCGTAATGGTAAAATAGCCTGAAAATTACGATCACGTCCTTGTTTAGCAGTACCACCTGCCGAATCTCCCTCAACTAAGAATATTTCACATTCAGCAGGATCAGTTTCGGAACAATCTGATAATTTACCAGGTAAACCTCCGATACTCATCACAGTTTTTCGCTGAACCATTTCACGAGCTTTACGAGCTGCATGACGAGCTTGCGCTGCTAAAATTACTTTCTGAACAATGGTTTTGGCATCATTAGGGTTTTCTTCTAAATAATCCGTTAGCATTTCAGCTACAGCTTGAGAAACTGCAGAGGTAACTTCACGGTTACCAAGTTTAGTTTTTGTTTGCCCTTCAAATTGAGGTTCAGCTACTTTAACAGAAACAATAGCAGTTAACCCTTCACGGAAGTCGTCTCCAGAAATTTCAAATTTTACATTTTTAAGTAAGCCAGATTCATCTGCATACTTTTTTAAGGTATGAGTTAAACCACGACGGAAACCAGATAAATGGGTACCTCCTTCGTGAGTATTAATATTGTTTACGTATGAGTGTAGGTTTTCAGAGTAAGAAGTATTATAAACCATAGCAACTTCAACTGGAATCCCGTTTTTCTCACCTTCCATAGCTATAACACCAGCTGTTAATTGCTCACGAGTACTATCTAAATACTTTACAAATTCCGATAACCCTTCAGTACTATGAAAGGTTTCAGAAATAAAGTTACCTTCATCATCCTTTTCTCTTTTATCTGTTAAAGTAACGGTAATACCTTTATTAAGGTAAGCTAATTCACGCATACGAGTAGCAAGCGTATCGTAATTATATTCAGTTGTTTGTTGGAAGATAGATTTGTCTGGAACAAAAGTTACTTCTGTCCCTGTTTTATCAGTTCCTCCAATAGTTTTAACAGGGTACAATGTTTTACCTCTTTCGTACTCTTGTTGCCAAATTTTTCCATCACGATGCACTGTAGCCTTTAAGTGATCTGAAAGAGCATTTACACAAGATACACCAACACCGTGTAGACCACCTGATACTTTGTAGGAATCTTTATCAAATTTTCCACCAGCTCCAATTTTGGTCATTACTACTTCTAAAGCAGAAACACCTTCTTTTTTGTGTAAGCCAACAGGAATACCTCGTCCATTATCTCTAACAGTTATCGAGTTATCTTCATTAATGTCAACAGAAATTTCATCACAGTGCCCGGCTAAAGCTTCATCAATAGAGTTATCTACTACCTCATATACTAAGTGGTGTAAACCTCTAACACCTACATCACCAATATACATGGACGGACGCATACGTACATGCTCCATTCCTTCCAAAGCCTGAATACTATCGGCGGAATAATTATGCTTTTTTTCTTCGCTCATATATCTATTGCGTTAATTAAAATTTTAGTTATTAAAAAAATCATCAAAAGTTCAAAAAATGATATACAAAGAACTATATGAAAATGATGATTACCCCCAAAAAAATAATCGCAATAAGCGATTATGATTTCTACAAATTTACATTTTTTTAATGTTAAAATAAAGTTTTTTAGAGGTTTTTGTTGTAAAAGTAAATAAAAAAGGTTTTGGGTAAAAGTGTCTCAAAATGCTTAAAAAGTACCTTATAGTGAGTTTTGTTCTTTTTTATAAAAGTATTTAATAGTGTGTTTTGTGAAAAGGCTTTAAAAAGGTTAAAATTAACTTTGGTAAATTCATAAAATTAATGAAAAACGTCATGTTATAATTTATAAATGGTAAAAAAATAATTTTATTATCGTTATTATTGAATTGTTTGTCTTTTTTGTGTTTTAGTGTTTATTTTTAAGTTAAGTTTTGTTTTTTTATGGTTAATATTTAAAAAATTAACATTTTTTTATTGTTTTGTTGTGTTTTTTGTATGTTTGCTTGCAAGTTTAATTATTAACCAAATTAAAAATTTTAAAAATGAGAATCCCTCGTATTCTATTAAAGCTAATCTTAGCCTCTATGTTAATTACAAGTTGTAATTCATCAGATGATTTAACAACTAACAATCAAAACTCAACTACTGTTTTATCTCCAAACTTGGTAGATAAAAAAGAAGTAGCTTTTCAATTTATTGACTTGATGAGAAATCAAGATTTTAAAAAAACTACATTAGATCTTTTGTCAAATCAGAAACCTAGTGTAGCAATGACAACAATTTTAGAGAAAACATCATCTTTTGTTTCTGAAACTTCTTCCTTTAAAAGTTTATCAACTAAAACTAATAATTTAGAAAGGAAAGCTGCAAAAGGAGAAAACGCTGATAAAATTGAAATTTTGGAAGTTTGGATGCATAACGCAAATAAAAAAATAAATTCTAAAGATTTGTTATTCTCTTTTGAACCTGAAGGGGATGAGAAAGATTGGAAGGTTATAGAGGCGTTTACTATGAACAAAGAAGTTGTTTATTTAGATCCTAAAAAAGCCCCAGAACAATCAGTTATTGTTATTGAAACTAATGGTTTTGAAACTTTAAAAAGAGAAGTTGAGTATATGAATAAATATTTAAGAGAAGAAGGTGTTCAAAATGCTCGATTTGAGAACTCTAAGATGGATTTGAATGCTAATTCTGCTAAAAATGAAGGCTTAGTAACTACAAAGTTAGATAAAATTCGTTTAAATGACGATGAGGAACCATGGATAAGTGGAGCTGCTGAAGTGTATGCAATTACTTCTGGAATTAAGGATGAAGAAAATAGACCAGAAATTAAGGTAATTCCAATGTACTACTTAGATCATGAAGATAGAGATTATTATCCAAACCAAATATTATTATTTTGGGATGATTATAAGTATCAAGCAGCAAACATACAGTTATTTGAAAAAGATGATAATGTAAATTACAAAAGTTTAGTATCTACTATTGTTAATGGTGTTTTTCAAATAATAGGAACGGTTGCAACTCAGCCATGGGTAAACGCTTTAGGACAAGTTGCTGGCGCAATTATTCAAGCTATGCCAGATAGTTGGTATACAAATGATGATGATTATGTAGATTCTTTTTATACTATAGAAAAATATAAAAATTATACGAACTATTATGGAGCAAGAGGTAATGCTAAAGTTAACTTATCTCATTACTTAGTAGCAGTGAATAAATAAGAGTTAATTTAATAAAAATAAAATAGGTCTTTCGATAATTGAAAGACCTATTTTTTATAGATAGATTTGCATTATTATTGAATAATAATCTTTTTTGTCATACTTGAATTTCTATTAGCTATTTTTAATAAGTAAATTCCTTTAGTCAAGTTATTTATACTAATCAAACCGTTTTTAGAAATTGGATTTTTTACGTTGTAAACCGTTTTACCTAAAATAGAATATAAAGTTACCTCTTGTATTTTTAGGTTGTCATTTACTTTGATGAAAACTTTTTTAATAGAAGAAGGATTAGGGAATATTTTGGTTTCCAATAGAGAGTTTTCATTTATATTAGCTGTAGCCCATCTATTTTCGGCAACTGGACCACCCCAAATTTGTGTAGCTAAATTAGGATTGTCAATAAAAGGATTACGGTTACCTTGAGCAGCTGAGTTAGAAGTGTTTTCATGATAAGTATTCCTAGCATCTTCAATACTTGAAACAGGATCATCAGCATTCCATTGTAATAGTAAATCAATCATATTACTATCTACAGAATTAGTAGTACCTATAGCTACATTTTTAGGTAAACATTGATTTCCATAACGTAAATACATATATAGCATCATTCTAGCGACATCACCTTTCCATTCATCTCCAGGATACCAACCACCAGAAGAATCACCAGAGTTACCAGAGCCTGAAGCGAATTTTTTACTACCTCTCTTTCCATTATGTTGAACATCAGAAGGGCGTAAATGATGTGCATCTGCACCTGCTCCAGAAGTACCTAAGTTTGGATTTCCAAGACTTTTTGGGTACGTATGTTCACGATTCCAGTCTCCAGTACTACCTCCATTTTCATTAATACCTCGAGTTCTAGCTGTAGTACCAGTACTACTATATCCATAAATTAAGAGAACTTCATTGCTATTATCAGGGTTTACATCGGTGGCTTTACATGCATCCCATACTTGACTATATGATAAAGTTCTAGTGTGTGTGTTAACTATTTTCGTGGCTAACTCATCTTTTAGAGTTAACCCAGATTTAGTTAAATCAACATCATTATAATAATTCTGCTGTGAAAAAATAGCATAACTACCTATGAATAATAATAAGGAAAGTAGTTTTTTTACCATTTGAAAATATTTAAAGGGTTATTGTTTTTCTAATAAAGCCATATAGAACCCATCAAATCCAGATTGGTGTGCTAATACTTTATTATCTTGGACAAAGTTAAAGTTTTTTCCCGCATCAGAAGCTAAGAACTTGTTAATTTGTTCTTGGTTTTCAGATGGTAGGACAGAGCAAGTAGCATACACCATTTTTCCGCCTGATTTTACCATCTTAGAATATTGTTGTAAAACCTCTTGTTGAGTATTTCTAATAGTATCTAAAAATTCAGGTTGAAGTTTCCACTTACTGTCGGGATTTCTTCTAATTACACCTAGTCCAGAACAAGGTGCATCAATTAAAACTCTATCAACTTTGTCATGTAACTTTTTTATAACTTTAGTAGACTCAATTACTCTAGTATCAATATTGTGAACACCATTTCTTCTTGCACGTACTTTAAGCTTTTTTAATTTACTCTCATAAATGTCCATAGCAATAATTTGCCCTTTATTCTTCATTAAAGAAGCTAAGTGCAATGTTTTACCTCCAGCCCCAGCACAAGTGTCAACAACTTTCATACCAGGTTGTACATCTAAATAAGCAGCTACTAATTGAGAAGAAGCATCTTGTACTTCAAAATACCCGTTTTTAAATGCTTGGGTTTTAAATACATTAGCGCGTTCTACTAATTTAAGAGCATCATCATATCCTTTGATAAATTCGGTTTCAATATTTTCATTAGCAAGCGCTTTCTGAAGTTTTTCTTTACTAATGTTTAATGTATTAGTACGTAAAATAACTTCAGCTTGTTTGTTTAAAGCGGCAATTTCTTTGGTCCATATTTTTTCACCTAATTCTTCTAAACCAACTTCATCAATCCAATCAGGAATTGACTCTCTGAATTTTCTAATTTTAGATAACTCATCAAATTTTCCTTTTATTCTTCTGGAAGGCGTAGGTTCAATTTGGTTCCAATCAGGAAGTTTAATACCTCTTAAAACACACCATACGGCAAATAAACGCCATAAATCTGGTCTAGAAAAAGGAGCTTTTACTTGAGCTATTTCTGCATATAAACGCTTCCAACGAACAATTTCGTAAATTGTCTCAGCAACAAATTTTCTATCTCTTGCTCCCCAACGTTTATCTCTTTTTAAAGCAAGCTCCACTGCTTTGTCTGCATATACACCCTCATTAAAAATATCTCGTAAGCTATCAATAACGGTAAAAACTAAGTTTCTATGTAATCTCATTTGCTGAATTTAAGAATGCAAAGATAGTTGAATTTAATGGGTTTTTGTATTTTCGTTTTTATATGAACCTAAATAGTCCCGTAACCTATATAAAAGGCGTAAGTGTAGCAAGAGCAGAATTATTATTTTCTGAACTTGGAATAAAAACGTGTAGAGATTTACTACACCTTTTTCCTTTTAGGTATGTAGATAAAACTCAGTTTTATACCATTAATCAATTACAAAAAAACTCATCTGATGTTCAAGTAGTAGGTAAAATAACGGGTATAAAAACTGTAAAGCAAAAAAGAGGAAGTAGATTAGTAGCCACTTTTGAGGATGCTACAGGAATAATGGAGTTAGTTTGGTTTAAAGGAGCAAAATGGATAAAAGATAATTTAAAACCTAATGTTCTATATGTAATTTATGGAAAGTTAAACTGGTATAATGGTGTGGCAAGTATGCCGCATCCAGAAATGGAAACTGTTCAGGCTTATAAAAATAAATTACAAACTTCTATGCAACCTGTATACCCATCAACTGAGAAGTTGAGTACAAAAGGAATAAGTCATAAAGTAATGCGTGGAATGATGATGAATTTATTTCAGCAATTTATTGGTGAAATATCTGAAACGTTACCTTCTTACATTTTACAGCAACATCAGTTAATAGATAAAAAGGAAGCGTTGTTAAATATTCATTTTCCTAAAAGTCAAGAATTACTAGCAAAATCACAATTTAGATTAAAATTTGAAGAATTGTTCTTTATACAATTACAATTACTTCAAAAAAAATTAATTAGAAAAGCAAAAATAAAAGGCTGTGTATTTGGTGAGGTTGGAGAAGTTTTTTCAGATTTTTATAATCATAAATTACCTTTTGATTTAACAGGCGCTCAAAAAAAAGTATTAAAAGAAATTAGACGCGATGTAGGTTCGGGTGCACATATGAATCGTTTGTTACAAGGAGATGTAGGTTCTGGCAAAACGATTGTAGCTCTATTGACTATGTTATTGGCTATTGATAATGGATATCAGGCCACAATAATGGCTCCAACTGAGATTTTAGCAAATCAGCATTATAATGGTATTGCTGAGTTATTGGAGAAAACTGATATAAAAGTTGAGTTGTTAACAGGATCAACAAGAATAAAAAAGAGAAGGGAAATACATACAGGTTTAGAAGATGGAAGTTTACATATTTTAATAGGAACACATGCTATTTTAGAAGATAAAGTACAGTTTAAAAATCTAGGCCTTGCTATTATTGATGAACAACATCGATTTGGTGTTGCACAACGATCAAAGCTTTGGCAAAAAGGAAATGTAGATGATTTAGGAGGAGTTATCCCTCCTCATATTTTAGTGATGACAGCAACCCCAATCCCAAGAACATTAGCAATGTCTGTATATGGAGACTTAGATGTTTCCGTTATTGATGAGTTGCCACCAGGACGTAAAGAAATCAAAACAGTACATAGGTATGATAGTCACCGTTTAGCTGTTTTTAAGTTTTTGAAAGACGAAATAGAAAAAGGAAGACAGGTTTATATTGTGTATCCATTAATTCAAGAATCGGAAGCTATGGATTATAAAGACTTAATGGATGGTTATGAAAGTATTGTTAGGGAGTTTCCTCCACCAAAATATCAAATTAGTATTGTTCATGGGCAGATGAAACCTGCTGATAAAGATTATGAAATGGAGCGTTTTGTTAATGGCGAAACACAAATAATGGTTGCTACTACAGTAATAGAAGTAGGTGTAAATGTACCCAACGCTTCCGTAATGGTAATAGAGAGTTCTGAACGATTTGGATTAAGTCAGTTGCACCAGTTGAGAGGAAGAGTTGGGAGAGGAGCGGAACAAAGTTATTGTATTCTATTGTCGAGTTACAAATTGTCTTCAGATGGAAAAACAAGATTGCAAACAATGGTAGAAACTTCAGATGGTTTTAAAATAGCAGAGGTAGATTTAAAGTTGAGGGGACCAGGTAATATTATGGGAACACAGCAAAGTGGTGTGTTAAACCTTAAAATAGCTGATGTAGTAAAAGATTCTCCAATATTATTTCAAGCAAGAAAAACAGCCATAGATGTAATTAGTAATGATCCTACATTGTCAAATACTGAGAATGCTAGTTTAAAAGCTACCTATATGCAACTACAGAAGAAAACAGGGATCTGGAGCAACATTAGTTAGTATAAAATGGAATACTCCATTTAGTAGTAGTGCTTTCTCCAAAATATTTCCTTATTTCAAGAATGTTTCTTCCTGTTTTAGTCTTTGTTAGAGGAACGTATCCAATAATTCCAAATTGATTAGTTCTTGGATGATAGTATTTTAAAAAATCAACAGATACTTTTTCATCATTTAAATAAACAAAATTATAGGCATGGTAACATTTTAAGTAGGCTTCTTTTTGATCTATTTTAGAATCTTCATTGAAAGGGCTGCAAATTTCTTCTCTTTGTTTTCTTTCGTGATTAAATATTGGGATAAATACTTTTATTATATTTTTATCTATTATATCTGATTCAATTTCTGGTGTTAACAAAAAAGTGTTGTTTTTGTTGTTTGACTTGTAGTAAGTCGCATAGGTTTTAGTATTGTCAAAATAAATGTCTTTATTAATTAGATATAAGATGTTAGTATTTTTTATTTTATAGCTACTTAATACTATACCGGCTGCCAAGAAAAGAAATATTAAGTATACAATTGATTTTTTCTTTTTAAAGTTAGAACCAAATATCATAGATACTTGTAGTATAGATTTATAAAGTGGTCCGTATGATATAATTGAAACAATACGAACTATCCTAAAGTTAATTATTTGAAGTTTTCTATTGTTTTTATTCTGTTTTAAATTAGCTATTATGCTAAAAAATAATTGAACTATCAATAAGCCAAGTGCTAAATAAGCTGGAATTAGTAAAATTTGAGAAGGAATGTATTGAGATAGTAGGTTGTATATTAGTAAATACAAACTTGAAGAAATTGCTACGTAGCTATACATTAGTAAAAAAGTAAAGGCAACAGAGAAGATAACACTGCATAACTCATCAACTTTTTCAATAGAGTCTTTAAGTTTAGGGAGTATTGTTAGTATTTTTTCGGTGTAAATCTTAGAATATGCACTGTCTTCTATACTATAATCAGGGAAAACAGAATTTAGTCCAACTAAACCAATCCAATAAGCACGGAGGAAAAAGTGGATAATAAACATGGAAGCCAGTATACTGATAGCTATAAGTCCAAAAAAAACAATAAAATAACCGATTTTATATTGACTAGGGTTAAGTACGTCTATTAAAGAATTAGCCCACCAATCTATGATATGAAATAACTGAAAGGTACCAAAAATAGCAATTGCCGAGACTAGTAGTTCAGCCTCCCAGCTTTCATCTTTTAAACGTTGTAACCAACTTTTGGTTGTAATAGGTTTATTAGATACTTTTTCCATTTTAATTAATAGCGTTTAAGCGTTTAGTATTTATTCTACTTTATCATAGAAAGTTAATTCATAGTTTGGTAATAAATCAGGGTTTATCATTTTCACCAAATCTTTTAGGACTAAATCAGGACGTATAGGAGCCATTTCATAATAAATAGTTCCACCTGTTTCTCCTTTTTTATGAGCAAAAGTGTACAGTCTATTGTTTTTAAAAGCATCAAATTCTTTATAATTAATATTAGCTGTAAGCATTTGTTCTTTAGTTGTGAAAGAACCACAATTAATCCAATAATTTGCTTTTTTTCCTTTTTCTAATACACTTTCAAAGCTTAGTTGTAAACTTCCAGTTCCTTTAGTGTTTTTCCAAATATAATTTAAGTTAGCGTCTTTAAAGTAAGTAGCTTTAAAACTTTCACCAGCAGGAACATTCCAAACATCTTTATACATACTTCCAGATAAAACAGTAGGAGTATAGGTGTTTTTACTGGCAATATTTTTAGCTTTTAAATAAGCTGATTCAATAACGTTAAAAATACTATCGGCTTCTTTTTCTTTTTGTAGTAATACGCCAAAGAACTTTATCCACTCTGCTCTTCCTAAAGGAGTTTCCTCCAACCAATCACCATTAAAAACAACTGGGATTCCAGTTTTTTTAACATTTTCATACACTTTGTTGTTTGGGTGTAAGGAAAATCCTATCACTAATTCAGGAGCTAAGTCAATTAATTTTTCTGTATTAATATTCTGTTCTGAACCAAGTTCAATAATATGACCATTTTTTATACGATTTCTTGTTTTTTTTGAAGAGATATATTTAGTGTGCGGAAAACCAACTAATCTATTTTCACAACCTAATAATTCTAGCATGGGTATGTGTGTGGTACTGGTAACTACTAGTTTATTTATAGGGGTTTTAATTATTTGTTTACTAAGGTTTGTAGTGCTTCCTATAATTAAAGATAATTGTTTGTTGGAGTTAGGGAACATACGTTTTAAAACTAACTTCTTTTGATTATTCTCTGTAATAATATCAAAACCTTTGGCATATTTTAAAACTGTTTTAGTGACATTATTAGTTTTGATTACTTTTTTGGGTGCTTTTTTACATTGTAATAAAAAGAATAAAGCTATTACACTTAAAAAGTATGGTTTCATAAATTAGTAATTTTAGTTTATATAATTAACTTAACAATAGCACTGTAACTGAGTTTTAAATCGAAAGACTTTTCTAAAGGTATGTTATTAACATGTGCCCAAAGACTCCTTATGACCCCAGCATGTGTAACAACTACCGCTTTTTGATGTTGAGACTGTTTTAGTTCGTTTAAAAAAGCTACCGTTCTAGTATATAAATCAATATATGATTCTCCCTTTTTGGTAGGAGTGTTAACAAAATCATTCATCCAAAGGTTAAATAAGGGATCATTGATAGCATCCCAAGCTTTCAACTCCCAATCTCCAAAATTAAGTTCTTTTAAGCGATCATCAAAAATGACGTTTCTTGATAACCTATTTGCTAATAAACTACAACGTTGTAATGGGCTACTAAAGTAAGCAATAGTAGGCTCATTAATTGGTATTTCACTTAGAATGGGGAGAAGTTCTTGTTCAAAGGAGTCAGCAGTCTCAATATCTGCTTGCCCATAACAAATACCTTTGGTAATATTAGGAGTTGTATGACGCACTAAAATAACTTCCATAATGCTAATATACTAAGGTAAAATACAATTTCAGATACTTGTTGTAAAGCTCCAGCACAGTCTCCAGTTTGACCGCCTATCCACTTTTTAAAAAAATACCCCATGTACCAATAAGTTAAAAGGACAGGAATTAATACTAAAAATAGCATTGGTTTTTGAAAAAAGAATAATGGTAGTACGCCAAAAATAGAGGAAATAACTAACGATTTAAGACTCATTTGTTTTGTGGTAGGTTTTATTTTAGAGCTATCAATGTCTCTAACATAGTTGTGTGTGTATAATAAAATAGTGGCAGTAAAACGACTAAGACTATGTCCTGATACAATAACTAACAAAAGATTTATTACATGATTTTGCAGATAGTATAAAGCTAAAAACTTTAGAGCTAAAATAAATATCAATCCGCTAACACCAAATGTACCAAGTCTGGAGTCTTTCATAATAGTTAAAATTTTCTCTTTCGTCCATCCACCACCAAACCCATCACAAACATCAGCAAAGCCATCTTCATGAAAAGCACCAGTTATCCATACAGAGCTAATCATACTTAATAATATGGCTATTTCTGTAGGAAGTAATAAAGAGGAGATGTAATATGTTGCAGCAGCTATAGAGCCTACTAAAATACCTACTAATGAAAAATATCTGCTACTTTTATTTAAAATTTCAGGAGAATGATCTACCCATTTAGGGCAGGGAATACGTGTGAAAAATAGTACAGCTGTAAAAAAATAATGAATTTGTCGTTTAACCATGTTTTTAAGCTTCACTTACATTGGCACTTTTAAAGGTAGCCATTTGATTTAAAAAGTTTATACTAGCTTGTACTATAGGAAAAGCCAATGCACATCCAGTTCCTTCACCTAAGCGTAGGCCTAAATTTAAAAGCGGGGTTACTTGTAAAAAGTCTAACATTTTTTGGTGTCCTTGTTCACCTGATGTATGGCAAAAAATACAATACTCCAAAATAGTAGGTTGTATGGCATGTGCAGCTAATAAAGCCGAAGTAACGATAAAACCATCAATTAGTATTGTCATACGTAGTGAAGCGGCTTCCAACATAGCTCCGCAAAGCATCACTATTTCAAACCCACCAAAAGTACTTAAAGCATCCATAGGGTTGTTAATACTATTGATATGCTTGCTAAATACATTAGAAAGAGTTTGTATTTTAGTTTGTAAACCATCATCGTTTACACCAGTTCCTCGTCCAATACACTTTTCTATAGGAGTGTTGGTGAAGTAACTCATTAATAAAGAAGCGGATGAGGTGTTGCTAATTCCCATTTCACCAAAACCTATACAATTACAACCTTCACTGTATAATTTTCTAACCAATTTTTTTCCTTTTTCCAAAGCTTCAATACATTGCTCTATACTCATGGCTTTAGTAATACTATAGTCTTTGGTACCTTTAGCAACTTTAGCATTTGTTAAAAGTGAATGATTTTCAAAATCTGCATTTACACCAGCATCAATTACTTTTAGGTTAATAGTATTTTGTTTGCAAAAAACATTAATAGCTGCACCACCATTTAAAAAGTTAAGTACCATTTGTTGGGTAACTTCTTGTGGATATGGGCTTACTTTACCTGTATTTGCAATACCGTGGTCACCAGCAAAAACCATAATACTAGGTTTAGATAGTGTTGGTGTTAATGTATTTTGAATTAAGCCTATTTGTTTAGCTATGGTTTCTAAGATTCCTAATGAACCAATAGGTTTAGTTTTAAAATCTATTTCTTGTTGTAAAGTTGTCGCTAATTCTTTTGATAGTGGAGTTATTGTTGTGTTCATTTTTAGCTATTTAAGAGTTAAAGGAAGTCCAGATACCATAAAAGTAGCTTTATTAGCCACTTCAGCAATGTATTGATTCATCCAACCTTGCAGTTCAGTAAACTTTCTTCCAGATTCAGTAGTGGCATGTAATCCCATACCTATTTCGTTAGAAATAATAATGATATTAGCGTTAATCTTAGTTAACTTATTAATTTCTTTTTTAGCTAGTTCTAAAGCTTGCTGTACATTATATTCAGCATCAACAAAAAAATTGGTTAACCAAAGTGTAACACAATCTATAACTACAGTTTGTTTGTTCGAGATAACAGTACTAAGCCATTTTTCTTCCTCAACGGTTGTCCAGCGTTCATCTCTATCAGATTTATGTCTATCTACCCGTTTTTTAAAATCATCATCCCAGATTCTAGAAGTAGCTAAGTAAACAGGAGTATCTGAAATAGATTCAGCCAGCTTTTGTGCATAATTGCTTTTACCTGATCGTTCACCTCCAGTTATATAGTATATCATTTTTTTAAATTGTTTGTACACGCAAATATTATAAAGTTTTGTTACATAAGCTGTTTTTTAAAGTGAAATTTCATATAAAGAGAAAGTAGCTCTCTAATAGGATGTAGATATTAGCATAAAAATTCATTGTCATATAGGTTAAATAATTGTTATCTAATAGTTGTTAATTAATTAGAATACTATACATTTGCCGCGATTTTTGGTTTTTGCTTAGCAATCTGTTAAACAAAATTAAAAGGGAATTCGGTGAAAAGCCGAAGCTGTTCCCGCAACTGTAAGCTAATAAGCTTGTAATAAAACTTAAAACCACTGTTTAGTAAATAAATGGGAAGGTGTATTACAAGACGCAAGCCAGGAGACCTGCCAAATATCATGTAATTCGAACTTTCGGGATAAAAGTTTGAGTGTGGTTTTGCTACACTTTTATTTTCCTGAGATAAAACTTTAAAATATTAAGTAGACATGAGAAAAAAAGTACTTTGTTTAAGTGTTTTAACATCAATGTTAGCATTGAATGTAAATGCACAAGAGAAAGAACAAGAAACCATCAAATTAGACGAAGTGGTTGTTTCCGACTCTAAGTTTAAATTAAAAAAAGAGAATTCTGGAAAAGTAATTCATAAAATTACAGCAGAAACTATTGAGAAAAATAGTGGTAAAACGGTAGTAGATTTAATAAACTCAGTTGCTGGTATTGAAATTAATGGAAATACCAGTTCACCAGGACAAAATTTAGGAATTTTTGTTAGAGGAGGAGTCACTAAAGAAGTTGTTGTATTAATTGATGGTGTTCAAGTAGGGAATCCTGCAGTTATTTCAGGAGGCTTTGATTTAAGGCTGTTAGATTTAAACGACGTTGAGTCTATAGAGATTGTAAAAGGAGCGGCAAGTACACTATACGGAACAGGTGCTGTAACAGCAGTTATAAACATTACCTTAAAACAAGCTAAATCAGGTAAGGCAAATGCATCATTATCAGTATTTGGGGGTACCAATAACAACCAAGAAACTAGAAATGGAACTGTTATTCAAAGTGCAGCTAATGTAAATGGTAAAATTAAAGATTTTGACTATTTAGTTAATTTTTCATCATTTGATGCAAGAGGTGTATCTGCTGTAAAGTCAGAAAAAGGGGAAGCATTTAACGATGATCCATTTCAACGTATAGCAACAAACATTAAACTAGGATATAAATTCAATGACAAGTTTTCTGTCAGTACACTAGGTAGTTATAGTGAGTTTAATAATAGTTATGATGATGGAGCTTTTGTAGATGGAGATAACCATTCTTTAGATAAAAATTATAGAATAGGTTTTTCTCCAAAATATGATTACAGAGGTGGAAGTATTCAGGTTAATGCAGCCTACAGTAAATTTGAAACTGATAGAACTAAAACAAAATATCCATCTACTAATAAGGCAGAAAGTTATATAGTAGATGCTTTTGTAAAGCATCAATTTGATAAATTATATCTAGTTGCTGGGGTAAATTATCAAGATAACCAAATAAGTGAAGCTTATAGTATCCCATTTGGAAAAACTGATTTATCTAGAGTTAATTATGAAGAAACTCCTAAATCAAGATTAATTGATCCTTATGTAAATGCTGTATATGTTTCAGATTTTGGATTAAATGTAAATGCTGGGCTTAGATTGAATAACCATAATAAATATGGTAATCATTTAGTGTATAATTTAAATCCATCATACAGATTCAAGCAAGAAAATGGATATATTAAAGTGTTAGGATCATATAGTACAGCGTTTTTAGCTCCTTCAGTACAGGAATTATATTCTGTATGGGGAAATATTGATTTAAAACCACAAGAAAGTACCACATATGAAGGAGGATTAGAGTATAAATTAAATTCATTAGTATTAAATACGGTTTACTTTTATAGAGATGTAGAAAATATTATAGACTATAATTTTGCCACTAATAAAATGGATAACTTTGGGAGTACTACTATTCAAGGTGTAGAGTTTAATGTGGCTTATAAAGTGTTAGAAAATGTATCGTTAAATGCTAATTATACGTTTACGGAGAATGATAAAATAGCAGTAAGAATACCTAAACATAAGGTTAATGCAGGTGTAAATTATACTTTAAAAGCAACTAATTTTTCGTTAGATTATCAGTACCTCAGTGATAGGTTGGATACTAGTAACTTAGCTTTAGAAGCATATTCTTTATTAAACTTTTCGGCAAATCATTCTTTAAATAAAAATGTAAAGTTATTTTTGGCAGCAACAAATATTTTTAATGAAGATTATCAAGAAAGAATAGGGTATTCTACCCTAGGAAGAAATTATAAGTTGGGAGTTCGTTTTAACTTTTAATATTCCCCTTATCAATAAACTACGGTTTATATTTTTTAATGGATTAAAAGCTCACACTATGTGAGCTTTTATTTTTTTTAAATTTAATGGTTTGATTTATAGTTGTATGTGTAATAGCAAATAAAAAAAAACAAGTTTTTGTAACATAATTAAAAAACAGGCGTCTTGTAGGAAAGTAATTAATCAAATATACAACAGTTAAAAACTACTGTAGTATAAAATAACTAACGAATGATTAAAATTGAAAACCTACATAAGTCATATCCCATAGGGAAAGATTCACTTCATGTACTAAAAGGATTAGATTTGCATATTAAAGAGGGGGAATTTGTTTCTATTATGGGATCTTCAGGGTCTGGGAAATCTACTTTACTTAATATAGTTGGTTTGTTAGATACACATGATGAAGGAAAATACTATTTAAATGATCAGTTAATAGAGAATTTAAATGAAAAAAAAGCAGCTATTTTACGAAATAAGTTTTTAGGATTTGTTTTTCAATCTTTCAATCTAATATCCTATAAAACAGCATTAGAAAATGTAGCATTACCTTTATATTATAAGGGAGTTGGAAGGAAAGAAAGATTAGAAGTAGCATTAGAATATCTTGAAAAAGTAGGGTTAAAAGAATGGGCGAACCATTTACCTAATGAACTTTCTGGTGGTCAGAAACAACGGGTAGCTATTGCCAGAGCTTTAGCAACAAGACCTAAAGTTGTATTAGCTGATGAACCAACAGGAGCGTTAGACTCTTCTACCACAGATTCTGTAATGGATTTGTTAAAAGAAATTAATGATGAAGGAATGACGGTATTTGTTATTACACACGAGGAAGAGGTAGCAGAGCAAACAAACAGAGTAGTTCGTTTAAAGGATGGAGTTATTATAAGTGACGAATTAACTGAAACGGGAAAAACGAAAGTTAAAAAACACAATTATGTTTGATTTAGACCGATGGAGAGAAATTTTTCAAAGTATAAGTAAAAACAAGCTCCGTTCTATCTTATCTGGTTTTACAGTAGCCTTTGCTATACTTCTATTTACATTATTATTTGGTATAGGAAATGGGTTGCAAAATACATTTGAAAATGAGTTTGCAAAAGATGCTATTAATTCAATTTACATTTGGTCAAATAGAACAACTAAAGCTTATAAAGGGAATCAAATAGGTCGTAGAGTTCAGTTTAAAAATGATGATTTTGAATTTTTGAGAGAAAAGTTTGATGATAAAATTCAAATGGTAAGTCCAAGAATTCAAAGAAGTGTAAAGGTTGTATATAAAACTAAAGAAGATAACTATACAGTAAGAGGCGTTTTCCCTAAGTATGATATGTTAGAATCAGCAACAGTAACTGAAGGACGTTTTTTGAATCATAGAGATATCGCTGAAAGAGCTAAAGTTGTAGTTATTGGACGAATGGTTGAAAAAGATTTATTTGGACAATTAAGCGCTTATGGTAAGCAGTTAAATATTGCAGGTATAATGTATAAAGTTATAGGTGTGTTTTCTGATCCAGGTGGTGATAGTGATGAACGTTACATTTATACGCCTTTTACAACCATACAACAAATTTATGGGAGCAATGATTATATAGATGAATTTGGTATGATGTATAACCCTAAATTAAGCATTGATGAAGCAATTACATTTGGTAACAAATTAAGAGAAGCGTTAAAAAATAAACATAATGTAGCACCAAATGATCAAAGAGGAATTAGGGTTTTAAATTATGCTTCAGAAAATAAACAAATATCTAGTATGATGGTTGGCCTTGGAGTTTTAATATTAATAATTGGGTTTGGAACTTTAATAGCTGGTGTGGTTGGGATTAGTAATATAATGGTATACATAGTTAAAGAGCGAACTAAAGAACTAGGTATTAGAAAAGCCATTGGAGCTACACCCAAATCCATAGTCTCTATGATAATGTTAGAAGCAATTCTTATAACAGCATTATCTGGGTATTTAGGATTAACAATTGGAGTTGGTATTTTAAAAGCATTAGGCCCGAGTTTAGAAAAGTATTTTATATTAAATCCTGGTGTTTCAACTACAACAGTTGTTGGAGCAACCATTACATTAGTTTTAGCAGGTATGATAGCAGGGTATTTACCAGCAAAAAGAGCAGCAAGAATTAAACCAATAGTAGCTTTAAGAGCAGATTAATTATGAAATTTTTATTCGATAGAGATACTTGGCAAGAGATTTACGGAAGTATTCGTAAAAATAAAATCAGAACAGTAATTACCATTTTTGGAGCCTTCTGGGGAATATTATTATTGGTTGGATTATTAGGAGCGGCTAAAGGGATAGAAAATAGTTTTAACAGTATGTTTGGTGACTTTGCAACAAACAGTGTTTTCATGGGAGGAGATGTAACTTCTATGCCTTTTAAAGGATTTCAAAAAGGTAGGCAAATACAATTAACCACCAGTGATGTTGAAAAAATAAGAAATGAAGTAGATGGAGTCGAATTTGTAGTACCTAGAAATGTAACAGGAAGTCAGGTAGTATATGGGTTAAAAACAGCTCAGTTAACCATTTTTGGAGACTACCCTTTGTTAGATAAGATTCAAAAGAAAAAATTAACAGCTGGTCGCTTTATAAATCAAACTGATATTGATGAAAATAAAAAAGTTTGTGTCATAAGTACTGAGGTATATAAACAATTATTTGATATAGATGAAGAGGCTTTAGGAAGCTATATTAAGATAAATGGAATTGGTTATATGATTATAGGCGTATATAAACCAGGAAGATTTGAAGGATCAAATAATATTCATATACCATTTAGTACATTCAGAACAGTTTATAATAAAGGGAATAAATTTCAATGGATGGTAATAACAGGTAAGTTAGAATACGATATTGAACAAGTAGAGGCCGATGTTAAAGTACTATTAAAAAGAATACATAAAATACACCCTGATGATAATAGAGCCTTTGGAGGCTTTAACTTAGGGAAAGAAATAGCAAAAGTAACAGGTTTTTTAACTGGAATGCAATTTTTAACCTGGTTTGTAGGTGTTGCAACTTTGATAGCAGGAGTTTTTGCAATTGGAAATATACTTCTTATAACTGTTAAAGAACGTACTAAAGAGATAGGTATCCGTAGAGCATTAGGTGCTACACCAAAGAAAATTAGACAACAAATAGTTTTAGAATCTATCTTTTTAACACTTTTAGCAGGATCATTAGGAATTATAGCTGGAGGATTGATATTAATGGTAGTTTCTGGATTAGATGTTTTAACGAATCCAACAGTTGATATACCTATTGTATTAATAGCATATACAGTATTAATAGTATTAGGAACTTTAATAGGTTTAATTCCTGCACATATGGCAACAGTAATTCAGCCTATTGAAGCATTAAGAGAAGAGTAAAGAATAATAAAGTCAATTAACAAATAAGAAAATAAACAAAAACAAATGAAAAAAGTAATTATTTTTGGCGGAATAGCGTTGGCATTGATAGCAGTGCTAATCTGGTTTGGTAAAAAAAATAGTGCGTCTCCAATAGAATATAATACAGAAAAACCGTTTAAAGCTACCATTGTTAAAAAGAGTGTAGCTACTGGAAAAGTAATTCCTTTAGAAGAAGTAGAGATTAAACCTCAAATAACAGGTATTGTAGATAAAATATTGGTAGAAGAAGGAGCACTTGTTAAAGCTGGTGATTTAATTGCTACTGTAAGGGTTGTACCAAATATAGCTTCTTTAAATAGAGCAAATGGGTCGGTGAAAAATGCAAAGTTATCGTTTGAAAATGCAAAGACACAATACGAAAGAAACAAAAAGCTTTTTGATAAAGGAGTAATTTCATTACAAGCATTTGAAAACTCAGAATTGAACTATAATAATACACAGCAAGCATTATACAATGCTAAGTCAGATTTAGACATAATTAAAAGAGGAACTACTTCAGGATTAGGAAAAGCTGCAAATACAAGTATTAGAGCTACTACTTCAGGAATGATTGTAGAAATTCCTGTTAAAAAAGGATATCAAGTAACACAAACTAATGATTTCAATGCAGGAACTACAATTGCACGTATTGCAGATATGACAAAAATGATTTTTGAAGGAAAAGTTGATGAATCAGAAGTTGGTAAACTGATTAAAGGTACGGATATTGAAGTAGCAATTGGGGCAATAGAAGATAAAAAATTTCCTGCAATATTAAACTTTATAGCACCTAAAGGAACTGATGAAGGTGGAGCGGTACAGTTTAAGATAAAAGCAGATGTATCATTAGATGATAAATACTTTATAAGAGCAGGATATAGTGCCAATGCAGAAATAGTATTAGCTAAGAAAGACAGTGTGTTGTCTATAAAAGAAGCGCTATTACAGTTTGATAGAAAAACCGAAAAACCATATATAGAAGTAAAAGTAGGTGAGCAAGAATTTGAAAAAAGAGATATTAAATTAGGATTATCTGATGGAGTTAATGTTGAAGTTTTAGAAGGAATTAAAGCAGAAGATGAAGTTAAAATATGGAACAAAGTAGTTAAAGAAGATAAAGGGAATGATGATTTATCAGACTAGATACTAATATTATCACACTTTAATAAAACAAGCAAAAAAGTCGTTTACAAATACCGTAAACGACTTTTTTGTATAATATAGGATTGTATGTTTATATACAAAGCTTAGCCAAAAGCTTTATATTTTACAAATTAACCATTTCAATACAACCTCTATCAGCAACAGTTATATAGCACTTTTTATAGTTATTGCTAAAAGTAATATTTGAAGGTTTTTTACCTTTTAAGTTAATTTCATTGATAAGCTTTCCTTCTGGAGATATAATAGCTACGGTTCCTTTTCCATATCTACATACAAATAAGTTTCCGTTAGTATGACATCGCATACCGTCTAAACCAAAATCGTTGAATGCTATTAACTCCTGTTTGTTTTTTATTCCACCATCTTCTTGAATATCATAAACCCATATTTTTCGTTGAACAGATTCGTTTACGTATAATTTTTTACCATCATGACTTACCTCAATTCCATTGGTAGTTCCCATTTCTGATTCTAATAATTCAAAACCTTTTTCTTTAGTTATTTTCCATAAGTTACCAGTATTGTTTGTCCAATTAGGATCACTAGCATAAAGAGTTTTATTAGGAGCAATAGCAATATCATTAGGTTGATTAGCTTTTGCTTCATGAGCAAATACATTTATTTGTTTATTGTTTAAATCTATTTCTAAGATATTGTGGTTTACATAATCAGCCACAAACATTTGATTTTTGCTTCCAAATCGTATTCCATTACCAATACTTCCATTAGGTAATTTAACAAAAATTGAGCAGTCTCCATTTGGGGTAACTTTACCAATAGTTTCTTGTTCTTGGTAGTTTACTGCATAAATGTTACCTTCAGTATCAGTTGCTGGTCCTTCTATTCCGCTTGTAAAACTCTTATCTTTTGTAAAATCAACACTTTTTAAATTTTGTTTGCAAGAAGTAATTAAGGTAAATAGTATAATAAAAGCAGTACATTTTTTCATTAGGATAGTCTTAAGTTAGTTATTGTTATAAATATTTTGGACAAAAGTAATTGTTTACTAATTTAATTAAAGAAGATATAATTTATAAAAAATGTATTTTTGATCTTATAATTAATATCTAGATAAAAATAACTGTTTTTACTTGAAAACAACGATTATACTTATATTTTACTTTTTTTCGTCTTTTATAGGTTATGCACAATCTTACGATAGCATAGCACTTGTATTAAAAGATAAGGTAGAAAATAGTGCTACAGATTCAATTAAGATTGCTGCCAAAATAGAATTGATAAAAAAAATACAAAAATTTGATTTAGATACCTGTAGAATTGTTATAAATGAAGTATTAACTACTTTAAAAAAGAAACAAAAAAGTAACAGAGATACGTATTACAAAAAGAAAGAAGCTGAAGCGCTAAATTATCTTGGGATCATAGAAAATAAACAAGGAAATCCAGAAAAAGCGTTGTCCTATTACCTAAAAGCATTAGATATAAGTAAAAAAAATAAAGATTCTACGATAATAGGGTTAGGACTTCATAATTTAGGAATGTTCTACAGGCGTCAAAAAAACTACGAAAAAAGTATAGCGTATTTAAAAAAAGCACTAGTTGTTAAAAAAGGAAAAGTTGATGTTGAAAGCTATGCAATGACTTACCACATGTTGGCTGTGACTTACTATAAAAATAATCAAAAAGATTCTGCCAGATATTATATATCAAAGATAAAAAAAATACCTTGTTCTAGTGTTCGTAAATCAAAAGTTAATGGAACTTTAGCTGCTATTTACTACTCGGAAAAAAACTATAAAAAATCTATTGAAATTTATAAAGAAAACATAGTACTATCTAAAAGTATTAAAGATCAAAGTGAGTTAAGTATAAGTTATTTAAACGTAGCAGTATTATACAATGCACTTAAAAAATATGATAATGCGATACCTTACCTAGACAGTGCTATAGTGGTAGCAAAAAAAATAAAAGATAAAAGGTTATTACGTACTCAATATTTTAGTAAAAGCAATTTGAATGAAACCAGAAAAGATTTTAAACAGGCATTAAAAGATTATAAAGTATTTAAAAAATTAAATGATTCCATAAATAATATAGAAAAAGTAAAACGTATAACAGAGTTAGAACTGAATTATAAGTTTAAAAAACAGCAACAAGAAGATGAGTTACGATTAGAAAATGAAACCACTAAAAAAAGGTTGTACCTTTTATTATTTATGTTGGCGCTGGTTTTAGGAGGGATAATTTTATGGCTAGTTCAAAAAAATAATAAACAACAATTAGCTTTATATAATAACAAATTAAATAAAGAACAGTTAGATAAGGTAAGAGCGGAGTTAGCTTTAGTAACCAAAGAAAAAGAGTTAAAAAAAGCTATGGTAGAAAGCTCTTTACGTCAAGAAGTATTGAGTAAAACGTTAGGAGAGATAAAAGAAATTATTAAGTTAGATAATGAAAAGGAGCGAAATCAAGCTTTGCATTCAATTTTTGCCTCACTACTTTCAGAGGAAGTAAAATCTACCATCAATTTAAATTCCTATTTAGAACGTGTAAGTACCGATTTTAAAGTTGTTTTAGATACTAAATTTTCACAGTTAAATGAAAGAGAAAAAGAATTGTTATGTTTAATGACACTAGATTTAAATGCAACTGAAATAAGTAAACTACAGAACTCAACTATTTCAGCTATAAAATCCTCAAGATCTCGTATTCGAAAAAAACTAGGAGTAGATTCAAAAGAAGATATTATAAGTTTTATTAATAACTCATCAAAATAACAGACAGCTTATTTTTAAGCTAGTTAATAAAGTTCTTTATTGCCAGTTTTTAAGAATTATTAACAAGCATACTTTCCTAATAGAAAATATTCCAATGCTATATAAATACTAGCTTGCAACCCTTTTGCAACCCCTATTAATAAGCGTTTTTTAGGGAACTACTTTAATTTTGTTCTTTTCAATTAAGAACTAAATCGTACTTATCATAATTTTATGAAACATATTTACTTTACATTTTTTTTATTTGGTTTTTTATTTGGTGTAAATGCCCAAGACACATCTACTTCCTTTAGAATAAAAATCAAAACAGATTCACCTAACGAAACCTTTACTATTCCTACTCATGTAAATGAAACTTATGATTACTCAG
Organism: Tenacibaculum sp. 190524A02b; assembly: GCF_964036645.1. Taxonomy (NCBI): domain Bacteria; kingdom Pseudomonadati; phylum Bacteroidota; class Flavobacteriia; order Flavobacteriales; family Flavobacteriaceae; genus Tenacibaculum; species Tenacibaculum vairaonense. Next base: position 698,637 of record NZ_OZ038525.1, read on the forward strand.
TAAAATGGCGTGATAATTATAGGTCAGGAGGATTGGATATTATTGTATCTTTTATTGATGGTTACACAGGAAATGCTACGAATACATATCGAGAACCAGGAGAATATACCATTTCTATTAAAGGTAATTTTCCAAGAATATTTTTTAGTAATGCAGGCGATACTCAAAAAGTTCTTTCTATTGAGCAATGGGGAGATAATCAATGGACAAATATGACTGAGGCTTTTAACGGATGTACAAATATGGTAGTAAATGCAACCGATACTCCAGGTTTATCACTATGTACTTCTTTGAAAGGAATGTTCAGAGAATGTGTTTCTTTAGAGGATAACGGGAATGCTATAGACGATTGGAATGTAAGCACAATACAAGATTTTAGAGAAATGTTTTATGCAGCTGTAAATTTTGACCAAAACCTAGGAAAATGGGATATTTCCAATGCATTATCTATGGATAATATGTTTCAAAACGTAGCACTTTCTACATCAAACTATGATGCTACCTTAACAGGTTGGGCAAGCTTAGGGATAAATGGTAATTTAAAATCGAATGTGGTATTTAATGGAGGTAATAGTACCTATTGTGCTAGTCGTTTAACAAGACGTTTTTTAACTGATCCAGCTGAGTTTAATTGGACGATTATTGACGGAGGTGAGGTTTGTGAAGAAGATAAGTTTATTACAACATGGCAAACTACTATACCAAACGAAACCATAACAATACCCACAACAGGTTCGGGGTATAATTATAATGTAATATGGGGAGACGGACTAATCAGTAAAAATATAACGGGTAATGCAACACATACGTATGAAACCCCAGGAATACATCAAATAGAAATTTACGGAGATTTTCCTAGGATTCATTTTAATAATGGTGGAAATAAGAATAATATTTTATCCATAGAACAATGGGGAAATATTCAATGGACTTCAATGGAAGCAGCATTTAGAGGATGTACGAATTTAGTCATAAATGCAACAGACAATCCAAACCTAAGTAATGCAACCAGCCTAGCAAATATGTTTCGAGATTGTTTTAATCTTGAAGGTTCTAATTTATCTAATTGGAATGTAAGTACCATTACCAAAATGAACGGAATGTTACTTTCAGCAGATAAGTTTAATGGAAATATTAGTTCTTGGGATGTAGGAAGCGTTGATAATTTTCAATTCATGTTTGCTGGAGCAGATATTTTTAATCAGGATATTAGTGGATGGAAAATTGGTGAACGTGTTTCTGGTGATATATCTATGGAAAGAATGTTTAGTTTTGCTACTACTTTTAATAAACCTGTTGAAGGTTGGGATATGAGCAAAGTAACTAATTTGTCTCAAATGTTTAATGGAGCATCAAAATTTAATCAATCTTTGAGTAATTGGAATGTATCTAATGTAACCAAAATGAAAGGTTTATTTAGTGGAGCTTCAATATTTAATCAGTCTTTAGGTAATTGGAATATTCAGTCAGTTTCAGATATGACGAATATGCTTAATAATACAGATATTTCAGTAGAAAATTATGAGGCTACTCTGTTAGGTTGGGCTACATTAGAAGCTGGAGAAGCTCAAATTCCAACGAATGTAACTTTTAGTGGAGGAAATAGTACGTATTGTGATAAATCAGCTAGAAATATATTAACAAGAGCTCCTAAAAACTGGACAATTACTGATGGAGGTCAAGTATGCCCTGAAGAAGAAAAATTTATAACCACTTGGACAGTTACTGGTGGAGATTTAAGCATTCCAATTTACATGTTTGGTTCATCTAATGATTATACCGTAGATTGGGGAGATGGAACCATTGAAAGTGATTTTACAGGAGATACTACCCATACCTATGCAACAGCAGGAACCTATACGGTAAAGATTTATGGAGATTTTTCTCAGTTATATTTCTTTAATCGTATAGGTAAAGAAAAAATTCGTTCGATTGAGCAATGGGGAACAAATAAATGGACAGGTTTAGATTTTTCTTTCTACGGATGTTCAAATTTAGAATTAAATGCAGACGACGTACCTGATTTGTCTCAAGCTACCTCAATCGGATTTATGTTTCAAAATGCTTCTTCTCTTACAGATGCAAAAGACAAATTAAAAGATTGGAATGTAAGTACAATTAAGGAATTTAATGGAGCATTTCAAGGAGCTTCGTCATTTAACCGAAATATTAGTGGTTGGAATATGCAAGCTGCTGAGAACATTAGTTTAATGTTTGCTCAAAATAGCGCTTTCAATCAACCTATCGGAACTTGGGTATTTAACAATTTAACACAATGTGAAGGTGTATTTTGGGGTGCTACTAGTTTTAACCAAAACCTTTCCAATTGGGATGTTAGTAAAGTTGAGATATTTAGTATTATGTTTAAAGGGGCTACAGCATTTGATCAAAGTTTAGCTAGTTGGGATATTAGTGCTGTGAATGGAATTAATGGATCATTCGGAATGGACAATATGTTTGAGAATGCTGGTTTAAGTACAGACAATTATGATGCTACATTATTTGGTTGGGCTACTCTAGATGCTGGAGAAACACAAATTCCTAGTGATATTACCTTCCATGGAGGAAATAGTAACTACTGTGTTGGGGCTAGTGTAAGACAAAGCTTAATAAACAATTTTAAATGGATAATTACCGATGGAGATATAGTTTGTGATGAAGAAGATAAGTTTATTTCAACATGGAAAACCACTTCTAATAATGAAAGTATTCAAATAAGAACCACTGGAGGAGGATCTTCGTTTGCTATAGATTGGGGAGATGGAACTTCAACACCAGAAGGCGGAAGTAAGTCTCATAGGTATGCTACCCCTGGAACTTACACCGTTAAAATTTCCGGAACAATAGGACAATTGTATGCAAATAACCGTCCAGAGGCAGATAAAATGTATACTGTAGAGCAATGGGGAGCATCGAAATGGACCTCATTTCGAAGAGCTTTTTCGGGAGCAGACAATGTAGTAATTAATGCTACAGATATGCCAGACTTATCTAATGTAACTAGTTTTGAAGATGCTTTTAATAACTGTAAAAAGCTAGTGGATAATGGAGGACAAATCAAAAACTGGAACGTAAGTAACATCGAGAATTTCACGAGTGCTTTTAAAGGGTCGAGTTTATTTGATGTTGATTTGGGAAATTGGGATTTAAGCAGTGCTACAAATTTAGGGAGTATGTTAAATGGTACAGGATTATCTGTAGTCAATTACGATGCTACCTTACAAGGTTGGGTTACCAATCCAAATACCCCAAATGATAAGGCTTTAGGGGCTAGTGGTTTGCAATATTGTTTTGCCGAACCAGCAAAAATTATTTTAGAGCTAAATAAAAATTGGACAATAAATGATGCTGGTTTAGGATGTGCTAGTGCTGATTTTTTTATCACCACTTGGCAAACTACTTCAGCTAACGAAAGTATTACCGTTCCTACTACAGGTTCAGGTTACAATTATACAGTGGATTGGGGAGATGGTTCTTTTGAAACGAATATTACAGGAAACGCTGCACATGAATATACAGCACCAGGGTCATATAAAGTGAAAATTTCAGGAGATTTCCCAAGGATTTATTTCAATAATACGGGAGATAAGGATAAAATAATTTCTATCGATCAATGGGGTAAGCAACAATGGACGAGTATGGAGCGAGCCTTTTATGGTTGTGCCAATTTAGAATCAAATGCGTCTGATGCACCAGATCTGAGTCAAGCGACATCATTAAGGTATATGTTTAGAGGGACTAGTGCATTTGTGGATAATGAGGGGGCTATGAATTCTTGGGATACAAGTACGATTACCGATATGTCTCATATGTTTGTGGACTCTATTTTTGACTTTGATATTACTGGATGGGACGTTGGTAATGTGACGAATTTCTTTAGAATGTTTGGTGGAAATACTGCTTTTAATCAAAATATTAGTAGTTGGAATATTGGTGAACATGTTACTGGGACTATTGATATGGCTGCAATGTTTCTAGGTGCTGAAAAATTTAATCAACCCATTGGAAATTGGGATGTAAGCAAGGTACGAAGCATGGATGGTATGTTTTCTGAAACTAAAGCTTTCAACCAATCATTAGCAAATTGGGATGTAAGTAAGGTGAGTGGATTTATCAGCATGTTTGAAGACGCTGAAGCTTTTGATCAAAGTTTAGGTACTTGGGATATCAGTAGTGCTATCAATATGGGGGATATGTTTAAAAATTCGGCACTAACAACTGATAATTACGATACCACTTTAATTGGTTGGGCTACTTTGGAAAATACAGAAACACAAATCCCTTCAGGTATTACTTTAAATTTAGGAACACTTCAGCATTGTTTAGGAGAAGTAGCAAAAAATAAATTAACAAGTACTCCTTACCATTGGAACATTAGAGATGGAGGATCGAGCTGTACGGCCGATTATTTTATCACCACTTGGGAAACCACTGTAGCAAATGAAAGTATTGCCATTCCCACTACAGGAACGGGATACAACTATGTGGTAGATTGGGGAGATGGCTCTTTTGATAGTAATGTTACAGGAAATGCAACCCATACCTATACAACTGCAGGCACACATACCATAAAAATACTAGGAGATTTTCCAAGAATCTATTTCAATAATACTGGCGATAAAGATAAAATCATTGCTATTGAACAATGGGGGAGACAACAATGGACTTCTATGCATTCCGCATTTAGAGGCTGTACTAATTTGGTGCTAAATGCCGATGATACTCCTGATTTTAGTAAACCTACTTTGTTTAATATACATCAAATGTTTCAAGGAGCTACCAATTTAGTAGACATAAAAGATAAAATGAACGATTGGAATGTAAGCAATGTTCAAAATATGTTTGCCACGTTTGCTGGTTGTAGTGAATTCAATGAAGATATTAGTTCTTGGCAAGTAGGTAATGTTAGAACTTTCTTACAAACTTTTGTAGATGCTAGCAAATTCAATCAAAATATTAGTGGATGGGATACTGGTAGTGCTACTATAATGGCTACGATGTTTACAAGAGCATCCGCATTTAATCAAGATATTGGTGGATGGGATGTTTCTAAAGTACAGAGAATGGATAATATGTTTAATGCTGCTACAGAGTTCAATCAAGATTTAAGTAGTTGGGATATAAGTAGCTTAGGAACACATCCAATGCAGACACTAACTGCTGAAAATATGTTTAAGGGAGCTACTAAGTTTAGTAATGAAAACTATGATAAGTTACTTGTCGGTTGGGCTAGATTAGATACAGGTGAAACTAGTATTCCAAGTAATGTAATCTTAAATGCCAATGCTAATACGTATTGTTTTGGAGGAAATGCTAGAAACACATTAATAGCAACTCCTTATAATTGGACTATTACAGATGGAGGTATGAATTGTGATTTTACTAATGCTTTTATCACTACTTGGCAAACCACTACAGCTAATGAAAGTATTACGATTCCAACTACTGGAATAGGGTATAGCTATGCTGTAGATTGGGGAGATGGAACCATTGAAGGTGGTTTTACAGGTAATGCTACACATGAATATGCTACTGCAGGAATATACATGGTGAAAATAACTGGAGACTTTCCAAGAATATTCTTTCATGGTACAGGTGATAAAGATAAAATAGTAGCTATTGACCAATGGGGGGCGCAAGAATGGACCTCAATGGACAAAGCTTTTTGGGGATGTATAAATCTAGAGGTCAAAGCACCAGATGCACCAGATTTATCTATGGTAACTTCACTTCGCATGATGTTTAGGGATTGTAGTTCGTTAGATAAAAACTTTAAAGTTGATTTTTCAGGTTGGGATATCAGTGGTGTTGAAAATTTTGCATTTACATTTTCTGCTGCAACGGCATTTAATAGTAGTAGTATATCTGGTTGGAATGTAGGTAATGTAAGTAATTTCATTTATATGTTCCAAGGAGCTTCGGCTTTTAATCAGGATATTAGTAATTGGAATATCGGAGAAAACGTTACTGGTGATATTAATATGTTTTCGATGTTTATTACAGCAAGAGATTTTAATCAGCCTATTGGAAATTGGGACGTTAGTAAAGTTTCAAATGCAGGGATGATACTTCGTCAATGTGCTAGTTTTGATCAAGATTTAAGTCAATGGGATATTAGTAATATGACTAATATGTCAGATATGTTTCAGAATACTAAACTCTCTACAGAAAATTATGATGCTACCTTAATAGGCTGGGCTACCCAAGAAGCTGGAGAAGAAATACCCGTAGGGATTACCTTTGATGGAGGAAATAGTAATTATTGTTTAGGAGGTGAAGCCAGAAATATATTAACATCGACACCATATAACTGGACCATTACAGACGCTGGTATAGCTTGTGATTTTACTAATGCATTTATTACCACTTGGGAAACCACTACTGCAAATGAAAGTATTGCCATTCCAACCGCTGGAAATGGATACAACTATATAGTAGATTGGGGAGATGGAACTATTGAGAGTGGATTTACTGGAAATGCTACGCATGAATATGTAACATCAGGAACGCATACTGTAAAAATACTAGGAAACTTTCCAAGGATACATTTTAACAGTACAGGAGATCAAGACAAAATAAAATCTATAGAGCAATGGGGTACACAAGAATGGAAGTCTATGGAAGATGCCTTTAGAGGTTGCGAATTTTTGGAAATCAATGCAACAGATAGTCCAAACTTATCACAGGTAACTAATATGAGTTTTATGTTTACTGCTTGTAAAGCAATCGGAGCAGCAGACTTCTCAAGTTGGGATACGTCAAATGTAACCAATATGAGTTGGATGTTTTACCTTTCACGTTTTAATGGAAATATTTCAACGTGGAATGTGGGTAAAGTAACTTCTTTTAAATCAATGTTTAGATCTGCTTCACGTTTTAATCAGGATATCTCTCAATGGAATATTGGAGAATTTGTTACTGGCTTTATTGATATGTCTGAAATGTTTAAATCAGCTAGTAAATTTAATCAATCTTTAAATACATGGGATGTTAGTAAAGTAGATCGTACACACTTTATGTTTCAAAATGCATTCAAGTACAATCAACCTATGGATAATTGGAATGTTGCGAGTGTAAAGTTTATGAACGGAATGTTTGATGGTGCTCGCGATTTTAATCAAGAGCTATCTAGTTGGGATATAAGTAGTGTTACCACTATGGTTGACATGCTTACTGGTACTGGAATAACACAAGAAAATTACGATACTACCTTAATTGGTTGGGCTACTTTAGAAGCAGGAGAAATAGGGATTCCGGTTAATTTAAGGTTTGATGCTAGTGCCACCTATTGCTTAGCTGAAAGTGCAAGAAGTTCCTTGATATCGTCACCTTATAACTGGACTATTACTGACGGAGGTCAAAATTGTGATTTTACGAATGCTTTTATTTATACATGGCAAACCAATACAGCTAATGAGACAATAACCATTCCTACAGCTTCTGGTTCAGTTTACGATTATGTAGTAGATTGGGGAGATGGTACTATTAAAGGATACACAAGAGAAGCTTCTCACAGTTATGCTACTCCTGGAGTACAAACAATTAAAATTATAGGACAATTTCCAAAAATATTTTTCTTTGGTTCAGATATTAGAGAAAACCTTTTAACTATAGAGCAATGGGGAACACAACAATGGACTTCAATGGGATCTGCTTTTAATGGTTGTATTAATTTAAAGCTAAATGCTGATGATGTTCCTGATTTATCTTTAGTAACTAGCTTGAGAGGAATGTTCAAAGGATGTACCAATTTAGAAGACTTAAAAGATAAAATGAATAACTGGGATGTTAGTAAAATAACTAGTATAAGTCAAACTTTTGCAGAGTGTTCTTTATTTAATGAAAATATAGGAGATTGGGAATTTACGGTTCTTGATAATCTTTCCGGAACTTTTAAAGAAGCGACTTCATTTAACCAAAATATAGCTAATTGGAATGTTAGTACAGCTGATGACTTTAGTGATACATTTTCAGGAGCTACAGCTTTTAACCAACCCATAGGAAATTGGACTTTAGGTACTGTTGATTATATGGATGGGTTCTTTAGAAACGCAACGGCTTTTAACCAAGATTTAAGTGGTTGGGATATGAGTAGCGTATATGATATTCATGATATGTTTGAAGGAGCTTCTTCATTTAATCAAGATCTTTCTGCATGGGATATAAGTAAAGTAGAAGCGTTTGACGATTTTTTTATAGGAACAGTGATATCACAAGAAAACTATGATAAAACATTAATTGGCTGGGCTACAATAGAAGCAGGAGAAACTGCAATTCCAGCGAATTTGAAATTAAATGCAGATGTTACATACTGTTTGTCTGAAAGTGCTAGAAATACGTTAGCATCGGCTCCTTATAATTGGACGATTACCGATGGAGGTAAAGATTGTAACAACACAGCTATATGGTCTGGTGCTAACGGAACAGTTTGGATAGATTCAGGAAACTGGTCTAGTAATAACATACCATTAACTACAAATGATATAATTATTCAGGATGTTACTAATCAGCCAGTAATTGGTTCAGGAGTTGTTGCTGAAATAAATGATTTAACCATTGAGACATTAGCAGATTTTGATATTTCAGATAATGGGGCAGTAATTGTTAATGGAAATTTAACCACCAATGAAACTATTGGTATTACTTCTTCAGTGAATACAAGTGGAACGTTAATCGTTAAAGGAACGGCTAATGGAAATGTTACTTATGAACGTACTGGATTGGTTGGTAATAAGTGGAGTATAATTACTGCGCCAGTTTCAGGACAAAGTATAAAAGAATTTATAGAAAATTCAACAAATGGAATTCGAGTAAATAACACAGTAACACCTAAACGCTATGCAGTAGCATATTATGATGATACCAAAGCAGTAGGTACAAAATGGACGTATTATACAGCAGATGATATTCAAACCAGTTCCTTAACTTTTGAGCAAGGAAAAGGATATATCATTTCAAGAGCAATGGACGGAAGTGTAAAGTTTACAGGAACATTAGAAACGGAAGATGTATCAGTTAGTGTAAATGCCGATCAATGGAATTCAGTAGGAAATCCATATACAGCTTATATGCCAATAAACACCAATGGTAATGCAAACTTTATTCAAGCCAACTTTGATAAGTTCAGTTCAGCTAATGTAGGAGTTTATATTTGGGATGTTACGCAAAACAAATATGTGGCCAAGACTTTAGTAGGAGATACTTCTGCATTAACAGTAGGTCAAGGTTTCTTTGTAAAAACTACGGATGGAGTTTCATCTATAAACTTTAAAGAGGTACAGCGTTTATCAGACCCTACAGATGTAAAAGTATTCTCAAGAAAAGAAGCTTATCCAAGTATTCAAGTACAAGTAACACAAGGAGCTATTACAGTAGACACCAATATTAAATATATGGATAATGCAACTGAAGGTTTAGATCCAGGGTATGATGTAGGGAATTTTGGAGGTGCAGCATTTGATGTGTATACTAGGTTAGTGTCAGGAATAAATACACAAAACTTTACCTTACAATCTTTACCAAATGCTAATTATGAAAGTATGGTAATCCCATTAGGAATAACTTCAAAAGCAGGAGAGGAGGTAAGTATAACAATGAATGTAGACAACTTACCAGTTGGAGTAGAAGTGTATTTAGAAGATAGAAAACTAGGTGTAGAAACTAAATTGAGTGATGCAAAAGCAGTATACAATGTAACTTTCAAAACGAAAACAGAAGGAATAGGACGTTTCTTTATTCATACCAAATCAGCTTCTTTAAATGTACCAGAAGTTGAGGTAAAATATATAAATATTTATACAACAACTAACAAAAGTGTAATAATTGAAGATGTCAATGGAGAAGATTTTACAGTAGAAATATTCAATACATTAGGATCAAAAGTGATAGAAGATAATTATAAAGGAGCGGTTAAAACCTCAATAAACGTAGCTGAATTATCATCAGGAGCTTATATAGTTAAGTTAGTTTCAGAGAAACAAACCATAACAAAAAAAATAATTATAGAATAATTACGTTGTACTAATTATACAAATTCTGATTTAAATTGATCTTAAATAAAATAATCTATTTTAAAACGTTAAGATAAAAGAGATGGTTATTATTTAATAATTAAAAATTTATAAAATAGAGGATTAAACTTTATTAAAAGTAAATAACTACTATATATAGAAGAAAAGTCAAGATACCTAGTGTCTTGGCTTTTTACTTGTTGTAAAAGTATAGTGTTTTGTAATGTATGTTGTTGTAAAGTAATGAGTTAAATTAATTTTTTTTCCAAAAAAAGTAGGGTAAATGTTGATTTAAAAGTTTTATACTATGAAATTTTATTTTAACAAAGACAACATTATGAAAATCAAAAAAGTAATAAAATTATTTAGTATTACATTTTGTTTACTCACAATAAGTATTTCATTTTCGCAAGAAAACACAATTCAAAAAATAATAGAACAGATAGATCCTGGTACGATAGGTCAAGGAGATTGGAATGGAGATGAATACCCTATTAACAAAACAGTTAAATTACCAAGTTTACCCAACAGAGATATAAATTTAAGAGGCTATGTAACAATACCTAGAGGTGTTCAAGGTCCTTTTCCTGTAATTGTATTATTACATGGACGTCATAATATTTGTTATATAAATGAAGGCTCTGATGGGTTTCTTACAACCAATTGTGGAGATGCCTTTAATAGAGAAAGCAATGAGATTCCTAATTATCATGGTTTTAGATATATTGCAAATACTCTAGTAACACATGGTTATGTTGTAGTAAGTATTGACTCTAATGCTATTATTGATGCTGTAGAAAGAGATAAACAATTATCAGAGAATACGAATGTTCCTCTAAAGATAAAAGATGAAGGGGCACAATTAAGAGCCGAACTAATCCAAGAGCACCTTAATTTACTCAAAGAGTTTAACGAAAATGCTACTCTAAAAGTAGCTGATGTTCCAACATTTAATACTATGGATTTTAACAATGTAATAACCATGGGGCATTCTAGAGGAGGAGAAGGTGTAGTAAAACATTTTATTCATAATAAAAACTTAGGAAGCCCTTATAAAATCAAAGGTGTTTTTTCTGTAGCTCCAACAAATACTAATAATTTTATTGTACCTAAAGGAATGAATTATTCAGTAATGATTCCTTATTGTGATGGAGACCTTACGCAGGCTCCTGGAGTATGGAACTATGATAGACAAACCGAAAATTCTGATTCAAGTACTCATCAAATATTATTAATGGGAGCTAACCACAACTATTTTAATATTATATGGACTCCAGGGAATTTTACAGCAGGAACTTCAGATGATTGGAAATCTTTGGAAGAAAATGTAGGAAATACAGGAAGTTTTTGCGGAGATCCTAATAATCGTTTTTCTCCAGAAAAACAACGTAACATACTAAATGCTTATTTACATTCTTTTATAAAAACGTATGTAGAGAAAGATTTTAGGTATTCAGATCCAATTTTTGGTATTAACAATCACATTCCAGCGTCAACACAATTAGGCAATAATGAGGTACATGTATCTTATCATGCTCCTGAAGTTAAAAGAATGAATTTAAATATTCTTGAAAATAGTGATAAGATTGTACGAGAAGGATTAACATCTTTTAGTATTTGTGGTACAGGAGATGAAAAACACCTATGTGGTAATTTGGATAATGATATAGACAAACGTCTTGATGATCACTATTCTCCAGAACATAAAACAGGACTACCTAGAATATTGGTATCTTGGAATGGTACTACAAACTCAAAAATAGCCTACACGGTAAGTGAAAAACAAAAAAATATAAGTTCATACACGCACTTCACACTAAGAGCAGGAGTAACTGCATTTCCTCCTTTTCAAATTAATAGAGTAGGAGGTAATCAGAATTTTTCAATCTCTATTATAGATGATTCAGGAAAAGAAGCAAGTACAGAAGTGGCTCCTCATACTAATGCTCTTTTTCCCCCACCTGGAACTATTGGGAACATAACACCTCATAATATAGCAAATACAATAGCAATACCTTTAAGTAACTTTAATACTATTGACTTAGAAAATATTAAGAGTATAACCTTTAAGTTTGATAAAACTTCTAAAGGAGAGTTGTATTTTACAGATTTTGCCTTTACAAATTATAATGAAATTGACTTTAAAGAATGGACAGGAAATACAAATACAGATTGGGTTGTCAACACAAATTGGAAAGATAATACTACACCATTATCAACTAATGATGTATTAATACCTAATGTAATAACTACGCCAGTTGTTGATGAAGGAAAAACAGCCAATGCAAAAAACCTAGTAATTGAGGAATCTTCAAGTTTAAATATATCTGAAGGTGGAGCTGCAATTATAGAAGCTGATTTTGTAAATAAAGGAACAGTAAATATAAGTTCTAAAGAAAATAAGAGTGGTGTATTAGTAGTAAAAGGAACTTCAAACGGAATGGTAACTTTTGAACGCTCTGGGTTAATAGCTAATAAATGGAGTATTATTACCGTACCGGTGGTTGGTCAGTCAATAAAAAGTTTTATTGAAAACCCTGAAAATGCTATTAGAGTAAACACAACGGTAACACCTAATCGCTATGCCGTAGGGTTTTATGATGATACAAAAGTGGCAGGTTCCAAATGGACGTATTATACAGCAGATGATATTCAAACAGATGCCTTAACCTTTGAAAGAGGAAAAGGATATATTATTTCAAGAGTTACAGATGGAAGTGTTAAGTTTAAAGGAACTATTGAAACAGAAGATGTAAATATAAGTGCGCAAGAAGACAAATGGAATGCTGTAGGAAATCCATATACGGCTTATATGCCTGTAAATAATAATACAGGAACTAATTTTATACAAGAAAACCTAAGTAAGTTTAATCCAACAAATGTAGGAGTATATATTTGGGATGTAACCCAAAATAAATATGTAGCTAAAACATTGGTTGGGGAAGCTCTTTCGTTGACTGTAGGACAAGGATTCTTTGTAAAAACTAAAGAAGGAGTATCTTCTATAAGCTTTAAACAAAAACAACGTTTAACTGATGCTACTGTAGTAAGCGCATTTTCAAGGAAAGCCATAGTACCAAGCATTCAAGTATTGGCGAAACAAGGAGATATTACAGTAGATACAAATATTAAATATTTAACCAATGGAAAGAAGGGATTAGATCCAGGGTATGATGTAGAGAATTTTGAAGGAGCTAAATTTGATATATTTACTAGATTAGTATCAGGGAGTAGTAAACAAAACTTTACCTTACAATCTTTACCAAATGATAATTACGAAAAAACAATAATTCCTTTAGGAATTAAATCAGAAGTAGGTAAGAAGATTAGTATTAGTATTAAAACAAAAAATTTACCAGCTGGATTAGATGTATATATAGAAGATAAATTATTAGGTGTAAAAACAAAGTTGAATAACTTAACAGAAACCTATCAAATAACCTTTGATAAAGAGACTGAAGAAATAGGACGATTTTTTATTCACACTCAGTCTAAAACATTGGCAGTTGAAGAGGAAAGTCTCATAGAAACAACTCAAATATATACAACAACCGATAAAAATGTAATTATTAAAGGAATTTATAATGAGAAATTTACAGTGACTATTTTCAATACATTAGGAACAGTTTTAAAAGAAGAAGTTTATAGTGGTGCTGGACAAAATAAAATAAAAACTTCAAATTTTCCAATAGGAGTTTATCTAGTTAATGTAAAAAGTAACAACTTGAATATTACAAAAAAAGTTATATTAGAATAAAAGATTTATAAAACATAAATAAAGAAAAACAAGTCAAGATTAAAGGTTATATCTTGACTTGTTTAATTAAGTATAAATACTAAGGTCATAAATAGTGTATTATAAATGTTAAAAAAAAGAAAAGTTTTGTTCCTAAAAAATGAAATTACTAAGTTTGCTAAAGAAAGAAAAAGGTATTGCTATAGACAATTCCTAAATGCATAAGATTAAAGTAGATTATAACAACACTTTTGTGTTGTAACAAATCTAAATGTCGGTTATATATAAAATCTAAAATTATTTATAAGAGTATAAATGATGAGGTTTTAAATGTAACCAAAACTAAAAGTGTATATAAATTTTATCACCGACGATAGATAGATACCTACACTTTTTAGAAGCAGTAGGGCATTAAAATACTTAGCTGTTCTCTAAATAACTATTTGAATTAACTACTCATGGTATCTATTCCCAACTCGGAGTATCTCAGCTCCGAGTTTTTTTATGTAATTATTAGAACTATGTATATAATAAATGTTTTACTTGCAAAAATAAATTCTAGTACTTTTGTAAAATATGAAGTATAACTTAACCATTATTTTTGCACTTTTTTTTGTATTTGTTAAAGGTCAAAATCAAGAAAGTATTTTAAGAGAGCTTCAAAACAAAGTAACTACCGCCAATAAACCAAAAAATAAAATTGAGGCATTGCTCAATTTAGCTGAATATCAGTACGATCGTAATTTTAGCGCTTCGGATCAGTTGGTAGAAGAAGCACTAAAGTTAATAGCTACTAAAAAGGACAGTATTACTTTAAAACAGTTAGCTAAAGCTTATGTAATTAAAGGTGTAATTAATAGAAGAAAAGCGGAATATCCTAAGGCTATAGATTACTATTTAAAAGCAAAAAAAATCTATCAAGATTTTAATGATATAGAACGTATATCTGATGTATTACACAATATGGGAATGGTGTATAGACACAGAGATAATCATACTAAGGCAATTAAGCTTTATAAGCAATCTATAAAAATTAAAAAAGTTGTTAAAGATATTCATGGTATGGCGGCAGGCTATAATATGATGGGAGTTTCCTATAGACAAAGTAAGAATATTGATTCCGCTATTGTGTGTTATAAAAAAGCTAGAGAATTATTTACAAGTATTCAAAGTTTTGATGATGTACAAAGAGTAAATAACAATATGGTGGCGGTTAACTTAGAGCAAAAAAAATATAATAAAGCATTAGAATTGGCTTTAAATAATGTAAAATATGCTAAAAAACACCAAAAAAAATATTCATTATGTGTTGCGTATAGAAACTTATCAAACATTTATAAAAAAACAAAAGATTTCTCAAAATCATTAATATACATAGACTCATCTTTGCAAGTAGCATCACAAGAAAAGTTTAGAGAATATATAGCAAAGGCATATTTAAGAAAAAGCTTTTTAAATGCTAAATTAGGTAATTACAAAGATGCATACCAGGATTATAGAGTGTTTAATAGACATTCTGATTCGATATTTAATATAGAAAACATTAAGAAAATACAAGAATTAGAGTTAAATTATCAATTCAAACAAGAAAAAAGAGAGGTAGAATTGTTAGCAAAAGAAGAAGTGTTTAAAAAACGTATGTATTTAGTCTTGTTAATAATATCACTATTAAGCGCTTTAGGTATTAGCTACTTATTATATAGGAATTATAAAAATAAAGCTAGAGGTTTACATGAAAAACTTGAAAAGGAACGGTTACAAAAGGAATTATTAAACCAAAAAATAAAAACAAATGAAGAAGAAACAAAAAAAATAATTGCAGACAACACAATGCGGTTGGAATTTAAACAAGAGCTATTAAATAGATTAAAGAAAGAAGTAGTACCCAATGTCTCAGAAGATATTAAACAAAAGCTAATGGAAATAACTTCTGGAATACAAGTACAAATAAAAACAGAAGGTAAACTTTCTGAAGTGCAAAATAAAATTACAGAGGTAAACAAAGGGTTTGATACCAAATTAAGAGAATTATTTCCTTCGCTTACAAAAACAGAAAGAGAAATATGTGCTTTATTACGATTAAATTTATCCATTAAAGAAATCATGACGGTAAGAAACGCTTCTTTAGATGCTATAAAATCCGCTAGATATCGTATTAGAAAAAAAATGAAATTAGAAACCAAACAAGAGTTAGAGCAATTTATTCAGAATTTAGATTAGTAAAATAATATTTGCAACTTAATAATAATATTATATTTTAGATTCAGTATAAAAACAGGCTTAATTCATTTTGTTAAAAATAAATTATTTTATAGAATAGTTCATGAGTAAAAAGTTACCCCTTGTAATTATAACATTCTTTAGTTTAATAACTTCTATTTGTTCACAAAAAAAAATAGACTCATTACAGCAAGTTTTACAAAATGCAAGTACTAAAGAAACAAAGCTGAAAATATTAGATAAGCTGACTTTAGAAATGGTTCGCACTAATCATTCAGAACAATGGAAGTATTTAAACCAAACAATATTATTAGCTAAAAAAATAGGTAATTATGATTTAGCAGCTTCAAAAACTAGATTCATAGCGCAGAGGTATATATATGGAGGAAAAGCAGATTCAGCAATACATGTTGTAGAACAATTGTTGAAATATAAAAAAAAGTTTACTACTCCAAAGTCTGAAGGACATCTGTTATTAAAAAGAGGTGCGGCTTATTTCAATAAGGAATTATTAAAAGAAGCAGCTAAAGATTATGATAAATCTGCTGAATTGTTTATGAAATCTAAAGATTCTATTTATGCTGCGGATGCTCTTTTTTTTGCAGGGCAAGTATATTCAAATAGCAATGAATTTTTAAAAAGTATTGAACGTTTAGAGAAAGCATATAATCTATATAATATGTTAGGAGATAAAGTATATGCTAACTACACATTAAATGAATTATCTATACTATATGGTAAAAATGGTTTTCACGATAAAGCTATTTACGAAAGAAAAAGAATTTTAAAAAATGCTAAGATTATAAATAAAGAATCAAATATAACTTATGCTTATGCGCATTTATTTACTTCTTACTTTAAAAAAGGAAATTTAAATACAGCTAGAAGTTATTTAGATTCTGTAACAATTTCAAAAAATAAGATAGTAGACAATAGTATGAGGGAATCATTAAGTTTCCGACTATCTGGGATGAATGTAAGATATTTTCTAAAAAAGAATAATTTAGATAGCGCATATATATATTTAAAAAGTTATGAAAAAAAGTTAAAAAAAGAAAATGTAGCAAAGTATCATAAAAATACTTTTTTATACTATGCTGCAAAATTTTATAATAAAAAAGGAAAGTATGCTAAAGCACAAAAGTATCTTGAAGAATTACTAGATAAAAATAATAAAGTAGGTGATGCCAAAATGATACTTGAAGCAAATAAGGAAATGTCTCAAGTATTAGCTAATCAAAATAAGTTTAATAAATCTTATAAGTACTTAAAATATTATACAGATAATAAAGAGATAGAGAATTCAAGGATTAAAAAGAATACTTTTTTGTATCATCAATCACATTTTGAAACCGAAAGAAAAGATATCGAAATTTATAAAAATGAAGCTCAGATAAAACTACTAGAAAAAGATAAAGAAATAGCAAAAGCAAAAAGAAAAACCTTATTAATACTATTAATAGCAATTATTTTCATAGCTATTCTAGTTGGTTACTTTATATGGAAACAAGGAGTTCGTAAAAGAAAAGCATTGTCTAATAAATTAGAAAGAAATAAAAAGGAACTGAATAGGTATACAAAACAGCTAATAGAAAAAAGCAAACTTCAAGAATTGTTAGATAAAGAAATTGAAGAGCTAAAAGAAGAAATTGGGCAACACAAATCATCAGAAAAACTTCAAGATTTAACTACCGTAAAAATTCTTACTAATGATGATTGGTATGATTTTAAAGAAAAATTTAGAAGTGTGTACCCTAATTTTTTTGCAAGTATAAAAAATAAAGGTTTTGAATTAACCAAAGCAGAAGAACGATTAATAGCTATGGAAAAACTCTATTTAGATACAAATGAAATAGCTAGTATGTTGGCAATTTCACAAGATAGTGTCACTAGAAGTCGTTCTAGGTTACGTAAAAAAATAAATGCTCCAAAAGGAGTTCCAATCCTTGAGTATTTAGAAGCTTCATAGTTAAAAAACAATACTTTTTTTTAAGTAGAAGCTTCTCTTTAAAAAGAAATCCCTTCTAAATTAACAAATCAATTATAATTTAAAATACTTTTTAATTGTTTGTAATACAGTATTTAATTGTTTTTTACCACTTTTTGCCACTACTTAAAATAGGTTACAACAAAGTAATGTTAGATTTTTGGCACTTGAAAGATATAAACAGATAATTTAATTTATTAGAGAAGAGTAATGAGTTAAGTTGTCTGTTTTTTGTCCGGCTAATTTTTAAGATAAATTCATAACAAATTGATTTCTTTGAACTCGATTTTAAAAGTACCCTTATTTATGCAAAAAAGAATACTCGCTATTTTATTAGTATTATGTAACAGCATACTTTTGGCCCAAGAAACTTATGTTCCTGATGGCAATTTTGAAGCTTTTTTAGAAGCCAACGGAATGGGAAATGGTGTTCCTGATGATGATTACGTAACAACTGCTAACATTTCATCAATTACTTCATTAAATATATCTTCTAGTATGATTGCTGATATTACTGGAATCGAAGATTTTGTTGCATTAGAAGTTTTAGATTTCTCAAATAATGGAGTAGGGAATTTTGATCTTTCTAACAATATTGCTTTAAAAGAATTGTATTGTGCTACAAACGGAATGAGTTCTATAAACGTAGCAGCAAATGTGAATCTAGAAATTTTAGATTGTTCTGATAATAGTAATACAACAATTAACGTAAGTACAAATGTAAAGTTGAAAGAGTTAAATATTTCAACAAACGGTGCTACTTCATTAAATTTAGGAAGTGTATCTACTTTAGAAAATATAAATGCTAGTAATAATAATTTAACAACTTTAGATATAACAAATCTTTCAAATCTTACAGATTTAAATTGTGATACCAACTATAATCTAAATATTACTGATTTTAGTTCACTAACAAGTTTGGTAAACTTGAACTTTAGTAATACCAACTTGAGAAGTTTAGATTTATCAAGTAATACCTTACTAGAGACACTTACAATAGATTTTATGTCTGGGTTTTATTTAGATTTATCTAGTAATACAGTTCTTACAAGTCTATCAGCAAATAGTAGTGATTTAAATAGTTTAAACATAAAAAATGGAAATAATGCAAATATCACTTCTTTTGATGCAAGAAATAATCAATTTACTTGTATTCAAGTGGATGATGAAACAGCAGGGTATTTAAGTACATGGCAAAAAGATTCAATTGCTTCTTTTGCAGAAGATTGTAGTACGACTAATATTCCAGATGTTAATTTCGAATACTATTTAGAAAATCATGATGCTAATGGAAATGTTGTTTCTGTTGGAAGTCCCAATAGTATGGGGAACGGAGTTGTTGATGATGGAAAGATACTTACGGCAAGAATTAAAAATGTTACTTCATTAAATATATCAGGAAACAGTATTGGGGAACTTGTTGGATTAGAGGTGTTTGAAGGTTTAGAGATTTTAGATTGTTCAGATAATGATTTTAATGACTTTGATTTTTCACAATTACCAGAATTAAAAGAGTTGTACATTCATGATGTCTTTTTCGCTGTATTAGACTTATCAAGTAATTTAAAAATAGAGAAATTAATTTATAACAATGCGAATAGTACTACATTAAATTTAGGAAACAATACCATTATAAGGGAATTAAATATTGGGGGAAATAATATTACCTCTTTTGATGTGTCTCAATATACATCATTAGAAATTTTGAATATTGATGATAATTATCAAATTATTCCTATAAATGTTAGTCCATTAACTAGTTTAAAAGAGTTAAGTGCAAATGATACTAGTCTACGAAATTTAGATGTAAGTCAGAATGTAGTATTAGAAAAATTATCTATCAATAATGCATCAGGCTTTTACTTAGACCTTACAAATAACACAGCATTAACTAGTTTTTCTGCTCGTGAGTCAGATATGTCTGGAATCAATATTCAGAACGGAAATAATGCCAATATTACATTTTTTGATACTGAACAAAATACAATAACACTACGTTGTATTCAAGTAGACGATCCTACCGCATCTTATTTAAATACTTGGAATACGGATAGTGAAGCAACATTTCGTTTAGATTGTGGAGAAACTACTGTTCCTGATGATAATTTTGAAAATTATTTAGAAACACATGATGCGGATGGAAATGTAGTTTCTATTGGTGATGCTGACAGTATGGGTAATGGAATTGCAAATGATAATAAAGTTTATACTTCCAATATTTCTATTGTTGAAGAATTAGATATCGATAATTTATCAATTTCTGACTTGACTGGTATTGGTGGATTTGTTGCCTTGAAGACGCTATACTGTCATGATAATACAATTGAAAATTTAGATTTATCGCAAAACGTAGCTTTAGAAAGATTAGATTGTTATAAATCTGGTGTAAAGAGTTTGAATATTACTCAGAATACAGAATTAACCCTTATTCAATGTTTTAGAAATGAGCTAACTGCATTAGATGTGAGTAATAATACAAAACTAACTCGTATTGATGCTTTCAATAACCAAATTACAGCGTTAGACCTTTCTCAAAACTTAGAATTAACTTCTATAAATTGTGCTCAAAATCAATTAAATAGTTTAGATGTTTCTAATAATGTAAAGCTTACAGATTTGACTTGTTATGAAAACAGATTGAATAGTTTAGATGTTACAAACCTTCCATTATTAGAAGATTTAGATTGTGTAGATACGCAACTTACAGTTTTAGATGTTTCTCAAAATCCTGAGTTAGTAGAATTACAGGTATATGAAAATAACTTAACAAATTTAGATGTAAGTAATAACTTAAAATTGGTTGAATTATACGCAGAAAGTAACAGTATTACAAGTTTAGATGTTTCAAAAAATACTGCATTAGTTGATTTATCAATAGCTTATAATCAATTAACCTATTTAAACATTAAAAACGGAAATAACACAAATCTAGATCATAGAGATTTTGATATTCGTAATAATCCAGGATTGACTTGTATAACAGTAGACGATGTAACTTATGCAAATGCAACATTTTTAAAAAAAGATGCTCATAATGAATTTAAATTGTTTTGTACAGAAACAACAGTTCCTGATGACAATTTTGAAACCTATTTAGAAACGCACAATGCTACTGGAGGAGTTGTTCCTGTTGGAGACCCAACAAGTATGGGAAATGGTATTGCTAATGATAATAAAGTTGGAACAGAACGAATTCAAAATATCACATATTTAAACATTTCGAACCAAGGAATTACAGATTTAACAGGTTTAGAAGATTTTGTAAGTTTAGAAGAACTAAGAGCATTTGACAATACAATTACTTCAGGAAGTATAGATCTTACAGTAAATACAAAACTAAGAGAAATTTATTGCTCAGATATGGGATTAAATACTGTTGATGTTTCTGGATTAACAAAATTAGAACGTATTGAATTTCGTAATAACAATCTATCTAGTATTGATGTAAGTTCCAGCTCAAATCTAAATTATTTTAATATTGATGGTAATAATTTTACAACAGTTAATGTAAGTAGCAATAATTTATTATCGGATTTAAGAATTAGAGATAATGTTGTATTAAACTCAATAGATATTTCTAATAATAGTAACCTAGTTAGGTTATATGTAGGAGGAAACTCTCTGTCAATTTTAAATGTTTCGAATAACACTTTATTAGAAACTATTAGTGCAGGAGAAAATCAATTAGCAACTATTAATATAACTGGATTAAACAACTTAACAGATTTATTTGTTGAAGATATGCCAACATTAACATCTTTAGATGTTACCAATAATACAAACCTTGAAGATATTGGAGTTAGCGGTACTGGTTTATCGGTTTTAGACTTAAGTAGTCTTACGAAGTTAATTGAAGTATATGCAAATAACACTAGTATTACAGAACTTGATTTTAGTGCAAGTCCAGATTTAGAATATGTTGAATGTCAAAACTCACAGTTAACGTCATTAAATCTTAAGAATGGAAATAATAGCAGTAATATAGAATTATATGCTACTGGGAATGCCAACTTATTCTGTATTCAAGTAGACGATCCTTCTGCAAGTTATTTATCAGGTTGGGAGAAAGATACTACAGCTAATTTTAGTGATGATTGTAATTGGACATATGTTCCAGATGATAGGTTTGAAGATTATCTAGAAACGCATGATGCTAACAATAATAATGTAGCTGTTGGAGATCCAACTAGCATGGGTAATGGAATCGCGAATGATAACTTTGTAAAAACAGCGAATATTGAAAATGTAACCGATTTATTTATCGGATTTCAAGGAGTTACTGATTTAACTGGTTTAGAAGCATTCTCGGCATTAGAAGTTGTTTTTCTTTTCAACAATACATTGACTGATACCAATTTAGATCTTACCGAGAATACAAATCTGAAAAGAATTGAAGCTAGTGGTATGAGATTAACTAGTATTAATATTACTGGTTTAGCCGGCTTAGAAAGATTAGAAGTATCACGAAATAATCTAACTTCTATTGATCTTTCTACAAATACTGCTCTTAAAGATTTAATCATCTCTACAAATAATTTATCTGGTTTAGATATAAGCGCTAATGTGTTATTAGAAGATTTACAAATTCATGAAACGACCTTAAGTATTATTGATATTAGTGCAAATGTGAATTTAACACGAGTCTTAGCTTCTTTAAATCAATTTACGGCTTTAAATACTCAGAATAATACGTTATTAGAAACGTTGAGTCTAGGTAGAAACCCATTAACTTCTTATGATGTAAGTCATTTAACAAATCTTCAAGATTTAAACCTAGATGAAACCAATATTACGTCTATTGATATTAGTAAGAATACGAATTTAGTTGAGTTTAGCGCAAGAAATAACAATAATTTAACTGAGTTAAATGTAAGAAATGGAAACAATAGTAGCTTTACTGAATTTAGAGTAACTGGTTGTTCTAATTTGACGTGTATTGAGGTTGATGATCCAAATATATCATTTTTAACAAGTTGGGGAAAAGATGCTACGGCTAGCTTTTCAGAATACTGTAGATTTACTTCAATTCCAGATACAAACTTCGAAGCATATTTAGAAACTCATAATGAATTTGGAGGATCAGTTGCTTTAGGAAGTTCAAACAGTTTAGGAAACGGAATTATTGACGATAACTTGGTTCCAACAGCTAAAATTGAAGTAATTCAATTACTGACTCCTAGAAATGAAGGGATTGAAAATTTTACTGGAATTGAAGATTTCAAAAGTTTAATTCGTTTTTGGATCGATGATAATACGTTAACAAATACTGATTTAGATTTAAGAAATAATACACTATTACAGAGTATAACTCTAGAAAATACTGGAATTACGAGCCTAAATATTAATGGTTTAACAGTATTGGAAGGTTTAGAAGCTGCAAATAACAGTTTAACAACGTTAGATGTTTCAACAAATACAGGTTTAAAATTCTTAAATGTTGGAGATAATGATTTAACGAGTTTAGATATAAGTACTAATGATTTGACAAGTTTAACGGTTCGTAATAATAGATTAGGAACTATAGATATTAGTACACAAGTTAACTTAACTTCTTTATATGCTGAGAATACAAATATTACATCTCTTGATGTTTCAAATAATCCATTATTAGAAAACTTAGAATGTGGTGTTAATCCATTAACAAATTTAGATGTAACAAATCTTACGGATTTATTCTTCTTATCATTTAGTACTACAAGTATTTCTGAAATTGATTTTAGTAATAATACAAACTTAAGTCGTTTGGAGTGTGATAGTACACCATTAACTTCTCTTGATTTAGGAAATCAAAATACCTTAGATAATCTTTCTTGTAAGAATTCATTATTAACAAACTTGAATTTAAGGAGTGGTAATAATGCTGATCTTGATAATGTAGATGTGACTGGGAATCAAAGTTTATCGTGTATATCTGTTGATGATCCAGCGGCTGCTGCATTATTAGGAACTTGGTTAAAAGATGCAACAGCAAACTATGCAGAGTATTGTAGAATGACGTATGTTCCAGATGATGCTTTTGAAACGTTCTTAGAAAATAATGGTTATGGAAATGGAGTAATAGACGATTATGTATATACAGCTTTAGTTGAAGTTTCTGAAGGGTTTAACTTACATAATGGATTAGTAGAAGATATGACCGGTATTGAAGATTTTAGAGATATGTGGTTCTTAGGATGTCGTAATAATGCTAATTTGACAAGTATTGATTTAAGTAAAAATACAAAGCTAACCAACGTTACATTAGCTAACAATAACCTTGCAAGCTTAGATTTAAGTAATAATCTAATTCTGGAAAAAATATATTTAGATGGAAATTCTAACTTAGGTAATGTGGATATTTCTATGTTGAGTAGTTTAAATACACTTAGTGTTTCTGATACTGGTATTAATTTTATAGATATTTCTAATAATCCATTAATGAGAGTGGTAAATCTTAATGATAATAATTTTACTGAATTGGATATTTCAAACTACCCAAGTATTGTTCAACTACGAATCGCTAATAACCAATTAACGTCATTAAATATAGCTAACGGAAATAATGATAATTTCACTTGGTTTGATGCGCAAGGGAATCCAAGTTTGACTTGTATAAAAGCAGATAAAGAAATTCAGTTACATCCAGATATTTGGGAAAAAGACGCCACGGCTAGTTTCGCGTTATACTGTGACGTAACATATATTGCGGATACTAATTTTGAAAACTATTTAGAAACTCATGATGCTGATGGAAATTTAGTTCCGCTTGGAGATGCTACAAGTTTAGGAAACGGAATTGCTAATGACAATGAGGTATACACAGAGAAAATTGAAACTGTAGTAGATTTAGATTTAAGTAGTTTAGATATTACAGATTTAGCAGGTATTGAAGCGTTCATCGCTTTAGAAATATTAAACTTAGATTATAATGATTTAACTACGTTAGACTTATCAAGCAATTCAAACTTAAGAATTTTAGATGTTGCTGAAAATGATTTAACAGAATTAGATTTATCAGTTATTCCAACGTTAGAAGAAGTACAATTACGATCTAACAAAATAAAAACATTAACAGCAAACAATCCAAACCTTAAGATACTTAAGGCTAGTAAAAATCAATATACGTATTTAGATGTAACCAATTGTCCACAACTAGAAGAACTTGGGGTTACGCAAACATTATTAGTATCACTAGACGTTAGAAACGGAAACAATAATTTAATGACCGATTTTAATGCGAAATTCAACGATTATTTAACGTGTATTGAAGTTGACGATGCATCTGCATCTTATTTATCAACTTGGGATAAAGATGCAACAGCTAATTTCACCGAAGATTGTAATACTGCAGTTTGGACAGGAACAAACGGTACAGATTGGACCGACAATGGAAATTGGTCTTCAAATACTGTAGCTTCAACATCACAAAATGTAATTGTACCAGTTTTTGTAACCTCTCCAGTTATTGAATCGGGAGTTACAGCTGAAATGAATGACTTAACAATAGAAGAGTTATCGTCTTTTACAGTTGAAGATAATGGAGCTGTTATTGTAAATGGTAATTTGGATACAGATGAAATAGTAACTATTAAATCTTCATCTTCTACCAGTGGAACCTTAATCGTAAAAGGAACTTCAAACGGAAACATAACGTATGAACGTACAGGTTTAGTAGCTAATAAATGGAGTATTATAACCGCTCCAGTATCAGGACAAAGTATTAAGGAATTTATAGAAGCCCCTGAAAATAATATTCGAGTAAACACGAGTGTAACACCACATCGTTATGCTGTGGCTTATTATGATGATACCAAGGCTGAAGGTACAAAATGGACGTATTACACAGCAGATGATATTCAAACGAACGCTTTAACTTTTGAACAAGGAAAGGGGTATATCATTTCAAGAACAACGGATGGAAGTGTAAAGTTTACAGGAACATTAGAAACGGAAGATGTATCAGTTAGTGCAAATGCCAATCAATGGAATTCAGTAGGGAATCCATATACAGCTTATATGCCAATAAACACCAATGGCAGTACCAACTTTATTCAAGAAAATTTAAGCAAATTCAGTTCAGCTAATGTTGGAGTTTATATTTGGGATGTAACTCAAAATAAATATGTCGCCAAAACATTAGTAGGAGAAGCCGCTTCATTAACAGTAGGTCAAGGTTTCTTTGTAAAAACAACTAGTGGAGTATCATCAATAGATTTTAAAGAATCACAACGTATTTCAGATGCTACAGGAATAGGTGTGTTTTCAAGAAAAGCCAGAATACCTAATATTCAGGTCTTAGTCAAGCAAGGAAACATCACAGTAGATACGAATATTAAATACATGGGGAATGCTACAGAAGGATTAGATCCAGGGTATGATGTGGGGAACTTTGGCGGTGCAGCATTTGATGTGTTTACAAGATTAGTATCAGGAACAAATAGTCAAGATTTTACCCTACAATCTTTACCAAATGCCAATTATGAAGGGATGGTCATTCCATTAGGAATAAAATCAGAAGCAGGAGAAGAGGTAAATATTAGTATGAATGTTGAGAATTTACCAACAGGAATAGAAGTGTATTTAGAGGATAGGCTACTAGGAACAGAAACCAAATTGAGTGATAAAGACGCAACTTATAAAGTGAATTTTAAAGAAAAGATAGATGGAGTAGGACGCTTTTATATCCATACCAAATCAGCTTCTTTAGATGTATCAGAAGCTCATGAAAAACCTGTGAGTATTTATGCTACTACTACCAAGCATGTAATAATTGAAGGTGTTAACGGAGAAGATTTTACAGTTGAAATATTCAACACATTAGGATCAAAAATGATAGAAAGAAATTATAAAGGAACGGGTAAAAACTCAATAAACGTAGCAGGTTTATCATCAGGAACATATATTGTAAAGTTAGTATCAGAGAAACAAACCGAAACTAAAAAAATAATTATAGAATAATATTAGATTGAACATGAAGAATGTGAATAAGCAGGAAATGACAAGAAAAGAGGCGTTAAAGAAAATAGGGAACTATGGTAAGTATACCGCTTTAACTGCATTAGGAACGTATATGTTATTAAACCCTAAAAAAGCACAAGCTCAAAGTCCTGAAGCACCAGGAGAAGGGTTTTAAAAAGGTAGTATACTACTACACTACTACTATATACTAGAAAGAGTCGAGATACTTGTTGTCTCGGCTTTTTTGCATTAAAAAGTTATACAAGGTTGAGTCTGGTTTTAACTTTACTCAATAGAAAAATAGCCTACTTTGAAATGTCAGGTTAAAAGAGGTACTAATACACTATATGAGTTCCATAATAACTTGCTCTAGCTCTTGCTCTCTGTGCAATCCCATTTTTTTTCGAATACGATGTCTGGATGCTTTAACAGAACCCATAGTAACATTACGAATAACCATAATTTCTTTAAGACTTAAATTCATACGAATCAACGCACATATTTCTCTTTCAGACTTCGTGAGGTTAGGATATAACTCCCTTAACTTTTTATTGAAAACTTCATCAAGTTGCTCTATATTATCACCAATAGAATCCCATTTATTTTCGGTTTGAATTTGAGCGGTTAAATCAGAAATTAGAGATTGAAGATTACCACCTCCAATAGTATCAGTTTTAAACTTAATCTTTTTTAATTTTGATAAAAACTCTTGTTTAAACTGTAAACGCATTTTATTATCGGCAACAACTTGTTTGGCTTGATAGGTGGTATGTTTCAGTTTTTCATCCAATAACTCTTTAGCCAGTTGTTCTTTTTTATAACGCTCTCTATTTAATTTTCTACGGTTATTAACAATAATAAGTAAAGTAATAACACCTACAGATACAAATATTAATAAGGCAATATATAATTTATTATTAGCCTGTTTAGCTTCGTTTATTAACTGGAGTTTCCTTTTCTCATTTGCAAAATGTAAGCTATCAGCCTGTTTTTCTTTTTGAAATTTATAATTCAATTCCAGTTCAGTAATCTTTTTAGCATTTTTAACATTAAAAATAGAATCATAATAGTATTTATGGGTTTTATAATATCCCAGAGCATATCTATAATTTCCCATTTTTTCGAAAATATGACTTCTTAACTGATACATTAAAGGTAATTTCGACGTATTTCCATACTTTTTGACAGAAGCAAAAGTTTCATCTATATAATGAATTGCTAGTTGATGTTTACCTAAATCAGAATGAATTTTTGCAAGATGCATTTGACTGTTAATAACGAAATTAGTGTAGTTTTTAGACTTGTAAAGCGCTATATTATCCTTATATATTTCAATGGCATTGTTATAGTTTCCCGTGGTGTAATGGATTGTCGCAATATTTTCACTAGCTCTAGCTTTTCCAAAAGAAGTAGGATAATAGTTTCTCGATAATTGATAATAGTGCATTGCAGAATCATTCTGCTTATTATAATAATAACTAACACCTAACATATTGTATGTACGAGCTAATTCTGTACTATCTAAATATTTTTGTCGTATAGAAATTGCTTTTAAAAAATAGGACTTAGATTTTTCATACTCTTTTTGATACCTAAATAGCATGGCTATATTATGATAGCTCTGAGCTATTCCTACAGAATCTTTTAAGGCTTCTCTAATTTTTAAAGCTTGTAATCGTAAGACAAGAGATTTTTCATAGTTTCTTTGCTTAGATTCATATTTACCTAAAGCATCTATTATTATAGCTTCCTTCTTTAAAAAATAATTTGAAGAAGGAGTATTATTTTTAATTATTTGAAAGGCTTCGTTCATTAAAACCCTTGCTTGATCTATATTTCTTTTTTCAACTTTTTTGTTGAGTTCAATTATGTAATGAATTTTTAAAGAATCGTTTTGAGCTATTGCTACTTTTTCTCTAAGATTAGTTTCTATTGAATCCTGTTTTATTTGAGAAAAAACAGAAAAAAAATAACACAGAAAAATAATATTTAATGTAAATCGCATATACATTATAATTAAAAAATGTATTACAAATATAATCACATAAACATAAAATATTAAATACTTGTTTTTTTATGGATATCTATAAGCCCTTATATTTAAAGGGATGTAACTTTTTGTAACCATAAAAAATAAAGATTTTTTAAATAAGAGTTGTACCATTGTCTTTCATAATTAATATAGAATTCAACCATACAAGTTAATTATTATGAAAAAAAAAATACTCCCTCTTTTACTATTATTATGTAGTGTTATTCTGTTACCGGAAAAATTATATGCGGTAGAAAATAATGATACTAAGAATCATTTAGCTGGACAAATACAAGTTAAAGGAATGGATCCAATGGGAACTCCATTTACAAATGGACAAACAAACGTATCTGAGCCAGACGGTACACTTTTTTTTAATACTGCTACTGGAGCTACTTCTCTTAATTCTTTTACTATTTCAAACTTAAGTTTTGCTGATGATTTAAACATCTCCAGTATTACTATTACAGGTGCTGATGCTAGTCATTTTGAAATAGAAGGTACACCACCTACATTAATTGCTACTGGAGTTAACGAGATGATTGCTATAAAATTTATTCCACAAACTGCAGGTACAAAGAATGCTACGGTTACTATTAATAGTGATGATCCAACAAACAGCACGTTTACTTTTGCTATACAAGGAACCGCTTTTGAAAGTGCTACAGGTCTTCATTTTGACGGAATAAATGATAATATTACGTTTAATGATGGTAATTATAGTTTAAATGGAAACTTTACGATTGAATTTTGGATAAAACCAGATATTTCAGGCACGGAAGAACATGTTATTCTAGACAACAAAGGATCTAATGAAGGCTATAGTTTAAGTATAAATACTATGAGTCAATTAAACTTTAGCTTTTTTACTTCCACCGGAATTAATAATTTAAATACATCATCAATAACGAACAATTCATGGCAACATGTAGCCATAATTTATAATGGAATAAATTATAGAATATTTATAAATGGAGTTGAAGATAATAGTTTAATACTCTCCGAAGATATCATAGATAGTAGCAATAATTTAACTTTAGGAACTGTTAATGGTGGTGGAAGTGATTATTATAAAGGAGCTATAGATGATTTTCGTGTATGGAATAGGGCTTTATCTAGCTGTAGAATTTCAGATCAATCTAGCTGTCAATTAACAGGAAATGAAGAAAACTTAATTGCCTACTATAATTTTAATAATGGAGAAGTAAACGGAAATAATTTCCCAATGTATAATGTATTACCTCCAAACCATATAGTTAACGGAGGTATTCCTCCACAAGGGATTTTAAATAATTTTGATTTAACTGGTACAACTTCTAATTGGGTAAATACAACTGCAAATGGTATTTCTGGAACCTGTAACACTTATACTGAGTCAGTAATACATATTTCTTCTAATAACAATGAAATTAATAGTGGTGATACTATAGTTAACCCAAACAACAATACATTTTTTGGAGATGTTCAAATAGGGCAAGCAGAGCCCGTTACTTATGTTTTAGGCAATATAGGTAATGCAACATTAAACATTTCTAATATTACCATTGAAGGTTCTTCTGATTTTACAATTTTAGAATCTCCAGCTAGTGTTGAGGGTGGATCTGCTGAAAATTTACGAATTCTTTTTACACCTTCTTCTATCGGAACAAAGAATGCTACTGTTCGTATTTTAAATGATGATTGTGCCAATGGGACGTTTACTTTTGCTATAGAAGGTGTTGGATTTACGCCAGCAACAGGAATTCATCTTGATGGAACGGATGATCATATTAGTATTAGTCATAATAACGCTTTCAATACAAATACATTTACTATAGAAGCATACTTTAAAACAGCGTCTACAGCAGGAGGGCAACCCATTATAAGTAAGTACGATGCTACAGGAATTAATGGGTTTTCTTTGTTTTTGAATAGTTCAGGAAGAATACGATTTGAGTACGCAGTACCAAATAGTGAATCCACTAGTTCATCTGATGCTTCTGGACTTAATGATGATAACTGGCATCATGTTGTTTTAGCATTTGGAAATGGAAAGGCCGTATTTTATATAGATGGTGTATTAGACAATGAAATTACTTTTAGTAATATTCCAGAAACCCCAACAAACACAGAATCGCTTTATATAGGGTATTCTACATTTAATAACGTTTATTTTAATGGAGAAATAGATGAAGTACGTTATTGGTCTCGAACATTATGTTTAGATGAAATAAACGCACAACGTGGTTGTGAATTAGCAGGAAATGAATCAGGATTAGTCGCTTATTATAAATTTAATCAAGGAAACGTAAATGTTAGTAATGTAGGACAAACTATTTTAAATGATGTTACTTCTAACAATTTAGATGGAACATTAACTAATTTTGATTTAACAGGTACTACTTCTAATTGGATAAATACTTCAGCAAATAGTATTTCAGGTACGTGTTCCATAGCAATTCCTGAAATTAATCTTCAAGGTGATGGTAATGATATTCCGAATGGAGATACAACACCTATTACAAGTGATAATACAGATGCAGGAGATGTTAATGTGGGAAGCTCTAAAGAAATAGATTTCTATATTCGTAATTCAGAGGGGTCTGCTTCATTAAATGTTAGTAATATTGTATTAACTGGAGATACTGGAGACTTTTCCATTACCCAATCCCCAATTAACAATCCAATTCCAGCAACGGAATCTGCTTTATTAAAAATAGCATTTGCACCAACCTCTGGAGGCTTAAAAACAGTTACAGTAACTATTAGTAGTGATGATTGTGATGAATCTGAATATACGTTTACTATACAAGGAACTGGAGTTCCTCCTGGTTCAGGTTTAGATTTTGATGGTACAGATGATATTGTTACTATACCACATAATAACTCTCAAAATAACTTAAACTTTTCTGTAGATTTTTGGATTAAAACAACAGATGGTCTTGGAGGAGTCATTAATAAATTTACCCCGGATGGAGATAATGGATGGCGAATCAATTTGGATGGAGGAAGAATTGAGTTTTATTACTATGCTAGCTCTAGTAATTATATTACTCGTTTGTTAAGTCCAGCAACTAAAGTTGATGATGGTAATTGGCATCATGTTGCAGTTACGTTAGATTCTGGAAATGCTAGATGTTATATTGATGGTGCATTAGCAAGAACATCTGGTTGGAATGGAACAGCAACACAAACTACAACTACCGCTAATATTCAACTAGGATACGCAGCTGCAGATTCTCCTAGTGGTGATACAGGTGGTTATTTTGATGGTGAATTGGATGAATTAAGAATCTGGACTAAAACTTTAAGCGAATTTGAAGTTGGTCAGTTAAATGGCTGTACTACAGATATGGCTCAAACCGATTTAATTGCTAGTTATAATTTTAATACAGGTATTGCAGCAACTGATAATAGTGGGTTAACAACTTTAACAGATAGTTCAGGTAATAGCTTTAATGGAACACTTACAAACTTTGCTTTAAATGGAGCTACTAGTAACTGGATTGATGCTTCTTCCAACAATGTTTCGGGAAGTTGTGATTGTGTAGTTGCAGGAGGTGTAACACTAACTACGCAAGCGGAAGTAGATAGCTATACATCAAGTATAGGAACTTGTGGAATAATTGAAGGAGACATAACCATTAATGGAACAGTTACGGATTTATCTGGTTTTTCAAATGTGCATACCATTTATGGGAATTTGTATTTAGAAGGAAATATTGTAGATGATCTTTCTGGATTTAATGAACTGACCACTATTGGAGGGAGTTTTACGTTAAAAAATATGACGAATACTACTTCGATAACTGCTTTTTCTAATATTACAAGCCTTGAAGGGAGTTTTGAAGTAAATAATTTAGATCAATTAACAGAAATATCGATCCTTAACCAAATATCGTCTATTTCAAACATAACGATTACGGGTAATTCAATGTTGTCAACAATTGCTTTTGACGAATTACAAACGATGAGTGCACAATTTACGGCTACTTTTAATAGCTCATTAAGTGCTATTTCAATTCCAAAATTAACCCAAGTAAATGGTGAGTTTAGAATAAATAATAATGGAGGAGGAATGACTAGTCTTAGTTTACCACTTCTAGAAAGTACTGGGAATTTTTTAATAGCAGATATGAATGGTTTACAATCTATAACCGTTCCAGAATTACATACTATTACAGGTCGTCTTTCTATTGGTAGTTGTAATGCTTTAACTACGTTGAGTATTCCAAAATTAACAAGTGTTAGTAATAACTTTTCAATTGATAGTTGTACGCAACTTACTACAATAAATACGATGGCTTTATCAGCGGTTAGTGGTAATTTAAGTATTGATGATTTGCCAATAAATAGTTTAGGTTTTCTACAAAATGTAACAAGTATTGGAGGTCAACTTTTATTAAGAGATCTTGTTAATTTAAATAACCTTCAAGGATTTGATGAATTAACATCTTTAGGAAGTTTGAATTTATCAGATTGTGATTTACTGACTAATTTAGAAGGATTCCCAAAATTAGCGATTACTTCTATAAATACATTGAGTATTTCTGAAAATGAATTACTAACAACTTTTGATAATTCCTTCATCGAATCATTAACGTCTATTGGTGTTTTAGGTATTAGTTTTAATGGTAGTCTTGCCGATATAAGTGCATTACAAAATGTTACACAATTAACAAGCTCAGATTCTACGATTAGAAATAACGATGAGTTAGTAACTATTGATTTATTTGGATTACAAAATGTAACAAATACGTTAGTAATCCAAAATCAAGCCAATACCACAAGTTTATGTGGCCTGTTTAACTATGTGCATAATGGTAATGGAAGCACAACACTTACTTTCATAGGTACAAATCCTACAGAGTGGGATAGCGTACAAGATATAACTGATAGTTGTGGGACTCCTATGATTACATTAATTGGTGATAATCCACAAGAAATTGAATTAGGAAGTGGTTATTTGGAATTAGGAGCTACCGTGAATGACGGATCTAGTGTTACTATAAATACTAGTGATTTTGTTGATGCTATTGGAAGTTATAATATTACTTATAATGCAACTGGTGTTTCTGGAAATAATGCGGTAGAAGTAATTAGAACTGTAAATGTTGTACATCCAGCAGAAATAACTTGGACAGGTGATACAAATACAGATTGGAGTGAAACAGGAAACTGGTCTACAAGTTTTACACCGTTAGTATCACAAAACGTTATTATTCCAGATGTAACAAACCAGCCTGTAATAAGCTCAGGACAAACAGTTGAAATGAACAATTTAACTGTTGAAAATTTAGCCAATTTTGATATTTCAGATGGAGGAGCTGTACTAGTAAATGGAGACCTAAATACGACAGAAGCCATAAGTATAGGTTCGTCAGCAAATACTAGTGGAACCTTAATCGTAAAAGGAACTTCAAACGGAAACATAACGTATGAACGTACAGGTTTAGTAGCTAATAAATGGAGTATTATAACCGCTCCAGTATCAGGACAAAGTATTAAGGAATTTATAGAAGCCCCTGAAAATAACATTCGAGTAAACACAAGTGTAACACCACATCGTTATGCTGTGGCTTATTATGATGATACCAAAGCAACAGGTACAAAATGGACGTATTACACAGCAGATGATATTCAAACGAACGCTTTAACTTTTGAACAAGGAAAGGGGTATATCATTTCAAG
Organism: Tenacibaculum sp. 190524A02b; assembly: GCF_964036645.1. Taxonomy (NCBI): domain Bacteria; kingdom Pseudomonadati; phylum Bacteroidota; class Flavobacteriia; order Flavobacteriales; family Flavobacteriaceae; genus Tenacibaculum; species Tenacibaculum vairaonense. The sequence continues at coordinate 733,229 of NZ_OZ038525.1, forward strand.
AACAACGGATGGAAGTGTAAAGTTTACAGGAACATTAGAAACGGAAGATGTATCAGTTAGTGCAAATGCTGATCAATGGAATTCAGTAGGAAACCCATATACAGCCTATATGCCAATAAACACCAATGGTAATGCAAATTTTATTCAAGCCAACTTTGATAAGTTCAGTTCAGCTAATGTTGGAGTTTATATTTGGGATGTAACTCAAAATAAATATGTCGCTAAAACATTAGTAGGAGAAGCCGCTTCATTAACAGTAGGTCAAGGTTTCTTTGTAAAAACAACTAGTGGAGTATCATCAATAGATTTTAAAGAATCACAACGTATTTCAGATGCTACAGGAATAGGTGTGTTTTCAAGAAAAGCCAGAATACCTAATATTCAGGTCTTAGTCAAGCAAGGAAACATCACAGTAGATACGAATATTAAATACATGGGGAATGCTACAGAAGGTTTAGATCCAGGGTATGATGTGGGGAACTTTGGCGGTACAGCATTTGATGTGTTTACAAGATTAGTATCAGGAACAAATAGTCAAGATTTTACCCTACAATCTTTACCAAATGCCAATTATGAAGGGATGGTAATTCCATTAGGAATAAAATCAGAAGCAGGAGAAGAGGTAAATATTAGCATGAATGTTGAGAGTTTACCAACAGGAATAGAAGTGTATTTAGAGGATAGGCTACTAGGAACAGAAACCAAATTGAGTGATAAAGACGCGACTTATAAAGTGAATTTTAAAGAAAAGATAGATGGAGTAGGACGTTTTTATATCCATACCAAATCAGCTTCTTTAGATGTATCAGAAGTTAATGAAAAACCTGTGAGTATTTATGCTACTACTACCAAACATGTGATAATTGAAGGTGTTAACGGAGAAGATTTTACAGTTGAAGTATTCAACACATTAGGATCAAAAATGATAGAAAGAAATTATAAAGGAACGGGTAAAAACTCAATAAACGTAGCAGGGTTATCATCAGGAACATATATCGTAAAGTTAGTATCAGAGAAACAAACTGAAACTAAAAAAATAATTATAGAATAATATTAGATTGAACATGAAGAATGTGAATAATCAGGAAATGACAAGAAAAGATGCGTTAAAGAAAATAGGGAACTATGGTAAATATACCGCTTTAACTGCATTAGGAACGTATATGTTATTAAACCCTAAAAAAGCACAAGCTCAAAGTCCTGAAGCACCAGGAGGTGGGTTTGAATAATACATAATCAAATATATAGAAAAGCCAAAATATTTAATGTATTTTGGCTTTTTTTGTCAAAAGAATCTATATTATATTTCAGTTTTCTATTTTTGAAATAACTTAGATTCTCTAAAAATAAATCTTTTGAAAGTTAGAATATTATTGATAATAACATTGTTTTTTTTGAATATACTTCGTGCTCAAAAAATAGAAACTAAACAATTACAAGATTCTATTTTACACAGTTTTGAAGATAAGTTGAAGATAGTTAAATCTGACACCGCAAAATTAAAGGTACTATTAGAAATAAGTGAATTTCATACATATAGAGAAACGGAAAAGTCATTAAAAACATTAAATCAAGCTTTAGAGCTTTTCAATGTAATTAAAGAAAAGAAAGACTCCTCCTATCTTGGAGATATATATAGAATATCAGGTATTGCTAATAGGAGGTTAGGGAATATTGAAAAAGCGCTTGTTTTTAATCAAAAAGCCTATGAAATATACGATAAGTTAAAAGATTCTTTATATATGGCGCATGTAAACCATAACATAGCAGTTATGTATAGGAATTTTAAAGAGTATAAAAAATCAATATTCTATGGAAAAAAATCAATAACTATTAATAAAAAAATTGAACGTAATATAGGACTAGGATACAATCATAATAATATAGCACTTTCCTTTTTGGGTTTAAAAAAAATAGATTCTACACTTTATTATTTAAAAAAGGCAAGAAGCTATTTTTTAATGAGTAACTACAAAGAAGGGCTCAATAGAGTAAATATGGTGCATGCAGACATTCTTATTCGAGAAGGGAAATATACAAAAGGTTTAACTTATTATTTGGAATCTTTGAAGTATAGAGAATCACAAAATTACAAGCAAGAGATTACTTCATTATCAGTAAAATTGTCAAGAGTTTATTTAAAGCTTAAACAATATAAAACAGCAGAAAAATATATTAATAAAGCGTTGAATACAGCTCATCAAGAAAGTTATCTTAGGTACATAGGTAGTGCTTATAAAGTAAAAGCGGAAATATTAGAAGTAACAAACCGTTACAAAAAAGCTTATGAAAGTATAACATTGTATCATAAGTATAAAGACTCTATAATTAATATTGATAATGTAAAAAAAATCCAGAAAATAGAACTTACCCATGGGTTTAGGAAAGAGAAAATAAAAGACAGTATACAATTAGTTAAAGAGCGAGAAGTTGCAGAAACAAAAGTAGAATTATTAAAAGCTGAAAATAAAATTAATAAGCAACGAGTAGTATTCGGTGGCTTGGGATTGATAATTATATTCTCATTAGCTTACTTAATACGTTACAGAAAATTCACACTTGAAAAACAGAAACTACAAGCACAGTTTTCTAAAGAGCTTATAAATAGTCAGGAAGAAGAAAGATCACGTTTAGCAAGTGAATTACATGATAGTGTTGGTCAAAAATTGATGTTATTGTCAAAACAAACTAAAAATCAAAAAGAAGAAAATTTAGGAAGTTTAGCAGATAGCACATTAGAAGAAATAAGAAGTATTTCTAGAGGTTTATACCCAGCTACTTTTGAAAGAATAGGAATTACAGCAAGTATACAATCAATGATTAATGAAGTAGATGCCAATACAAACTTATTTTTTACCACAGAAATTGATAACATAGATAAATTACTGCCTAAAGAAAATGCATTACATCTGTATCGAATTATCCAAGAGATATTAAGTAATATAATTAAACATTCTAATGCCAAATCTGTTAGTATAAGTATTTCAAAAAAAGAAAACCGTATAGAAACTATTATAGAAGATAATGGAGAAGGTTTTGAGCTATCGGAGAAATTAAACTCAAATACAAGCTTAGGGATGAAAACACTTTTTGAACGATCAAGAATCATAAAATCTAAATTATTTTTTAATAATCGAGCAAATAAGGGAACGGTAATGCAGCTAGTTACTCCTATTAGTTATGCATAGAAAATGAATTAATTTTTTTAGTATCTAATTTCTTTTATAATTATCCTTAGGTTATATACGTACTACTACGTAAATAATAAGAGGTGCTACTTATTTTACGCTAAAGCTATTGAAACTATCTTGCAGTCGTAATATAATATCCCCTAATAAAAGTCTAAATCATTTCAATAACAATTAAAAACAGAAAGGATGAGATTCTTATTAAGAAAGAAAAGAAAGTTTAGAGTAAGAAAAGTAATAAAAAGGTATTCTTATTTACCATTTTATCACAAAGGAAGTTTGTTTTGGTTAACAAGAATAGAAATAGAGAAATCATTTAATGGGATTTCAATGCGAACTATAAATGTTCAGAAAATATAAAAGAATTACTTATAATTTAATCCAAGTCCTCCTGAAAATATGAGGGAATTATAGTTTAAGGGAACAGGAGGGTAAGGATTAATACTTTTTTATAACCAGTAACTATTTACTTTATCTCCTAAATATAAAGAGTTATAAATGTAGATTGTATTTGTTTGATAGTGAGTTTTTTATATGAAAACGTCAACGGGTTAGTTAACCTTTACAGAATTGACACTCGGGAATTTAAATATTAATTTTATTTATAATAATAATTGAACTCAGGTTATTAAAGCTTTAGGTGTACCGTCATGAAGAAGTCATAAGGGTAGTAGTAAAGTCTTTTGGTATATTGTCTTAAAGAGGTCATAAGGGTAATGGTAAACTCTTTAAGGGTACTGCTATATAGTTTTATAATATTGATTACAAGTATTTTGTATGATGTAGTTTAATGTTGTAATCGTACAAATCAATAACAATATTAAAAAAGAACAAAAGTTTAGATCATTAAAAAACGGTCTGAAATATCAATTTTCAGACCGTTTTATACTTAAATATTTTTAACAAACTCTAAAAAGACTTTTTGATGTAGTTCTAAATCAAATTTAGGAGAGACAGCAACACGAGCAATATAATCTTTATCTCCTTCTTTGGTTGTTCCTTGAGTAGAAGTAGCAGGAATAGTCCAATAACAACCTTTTAATTGTCCATAACTCACACAATACTTACTTTCAGTAGGAATTTTCTCAATCATTAAATTAATTAACTTAAGATTAAGAGCTCTCTTATAGGTTTCTTTTTCCTCTTCAGTATTTCCTTTAGTAGGAAGATCTAAAGAAAAAACAGAAGGAGTAAAACCTTGAGAAGCTAATTCTTCAGAAACAAAATTTATTTTAGCATTAGGTAAATTGGTTTCAATAAAGTTTACAAATGCTCTAGTATTTTTATAAGCTTTTTCAATTCTAGTATTCATAGAAGGCATCTGTTCCGCCAATATTTCCATTTGAAGAGCTGTTGCTTCATTATCACAAAGTTGAATATGTACAGCTATTTTATCCATTAAAGGAGCTGCTTTACTGTTAGCAGTGCAATACCCAGCAGTACACTTACCACCGCTAGGAAACTTTGATCCACTAACATAAGCTATTGTGTTAATAGAGGAAAGAATATCAGTAGTGCCTAAAAAATGTACATTAGGGCAGAATGTTTGATCTAAAATAAATACAGGAGCAATGGCATTATTACCACTAGTATTTAAACGCTTTTTACTTAAAACATCTCTTAAGGAAATAAGGTTAGGAACTTCAACTCTTGGGTTTGTTGGAATCTCAGCAATAATATAAGGTATAGCGTCTTCTTTGGCCACCTTGTCTAAAACTAAGTCAATACTTTTAACCATATCATTATCACCATCTACAGGTAAATCCACAACCTCTACGTTATCTATGCAAGCCGCCACACGTCTAGCTTGATCATTAGTACCACCATAACAATTAGGAGGAACAATGAACTTAATATCTTTACCTTCATGATTTTCTAGTGCATAATCAATAAGCCCCATCATAATTGCATATTGAATAGAAAGACCACTGGAACCTACTACAGGCTTAGTATTGGTATTAGTAACATTTTTAATAGTCTGTAAAACCTTAGCTTTATCACTTTCAATATTATGATGATTACGAGTAGATTGGCCAACTAATTGTTTTAAAACAACCAATGTATTGGCAGGAGTCATAGCTATAGTTTCTCTTCTTCTTACATGTTGTATTTCTGAAATATAATCCTCGTTTTCAATTCCGTTTACTAACAAAATACTTCCTAAATCTGTATGAGCATTAATAAAGAAATCTACAGAAGAAGTAAGGTTAAAGTTATGAATAGCTTCTTGTTGAGAAAAAAGAATGATACTACCATCAAACTTAGGAATATCGTCAAAAGTTTCTATTTGTAGCACGTCAAATGTGTAGCCATAAACCTTTTTTATAGTATCAGTATTAAAAAAAGAAGGCAATTCATCTTTATATAAAATTAAAGAGTTTTTATTAGCTAATAGGTTTTTTCTTAAAATAGCTAAAAGAGGTATGGTTACAGATGAAAAACTAATAACATTATCTGCTTTTATATTATTTACACTAGCTATGGTCCATTCCAAAACAGAAGACAAAGGGTGTCCTAACCGAATATAATCATAAGCAGTAGGTAATTCTTTTAGAGCATCAGTTGTAAAAATAGTATTAGAAAAGAGCTTTTTAAACTGGTCTAAAAATTCGGTTTTAGCCAAAGTTTCATTATATATATCTAATCTATGCGTAGTTAAATTTAACCAATCTGTAGGTATATTGTTTAATAAATTCTTAGTATAAATAAGTATGTTATTGTCTTGCATAATTCTCATCTTGAAATCGGTTGCAAGATACATCAATTAGATTTTTTCATTACTAAAATTATTATTTTTGGAAGAAATAAACTCATAAAAAAGTATAAACAGAACCTAAAATTTAGGTACATTTATTATAACTGACCAATGGGAATTTATAAATTAAAATCTAGGATAATGCTAAAACAACTTTTACCATATTTCCTCTTAGTTCTTACGTTAACTTCTGGTTACACACAAACCAAAATAGATTCATTAAAAAGTGCTCTTGAAAATACTAATGATAAGGCCTCTCGTTTAAGTACATTGGATGCTATAACTAAAGCATTAAATAGAAGTAACACTCAAGAAAAAGAGAGGTATTTAAGCCAATATCTTAAGTTAGCTGGCAGTTTAGATGAATATGATTTAATGGCATCTAAGTCTCGTTTTTTAATACAACATTACATTTATAATGGTAAATTAAAAAAGGCAAAAACATTGTGTGACTCTTTATTAGGCTATACATCTAAATTTAATAAATTAGACACTGAGGCGCATTTACTTTTAAAAAGAGGTGCAATTTTTTTTGCTGAAGAAAAATTTAAGAAAGCTAATGAAGATTACACAAAATCTCATGATCTTTTTATGAAAAGTGGAGATTCTATTTATGCTGCTGATGCGTTGTTTTTCAGCGCACAAGTTAGTACAGATTTAAATGAGTTTGTAGATGCTGTAAATAGATATAAAGCTGCATCTGATTTATATGAAAAATTAGGAGACAACCAGTACGCACTGATGGCAGGGGCTGAATTAATATCGTTATATAATGTAAATGGATTTTTAGAAAAGAGTATTGAAGAAAATGAACGCTTAATTAAAAAGGCAATAGCAAATAAAGATTTCAATTCTCAAGCTCTTTTGTTAGGTCAAAGAATATCAGCATATAGCAAACAGAAAAAGTTTGATAAAGTTCGTGAAGCTATAGACCAACTAATTAAAATTACGAATAAGGATTTGGAAGAGTCTTGGCAAGGCTATTATTCAGTTTTTATTTTAGTTAATGAATTACAGTACGCAATTAATACCAATAACTTAGAAAAAGCCAAGATATTTATTTTACAATTAAATGAGTTTGTAAATAGCAAAAAAATACCTAGTTATATTGAAACTGATGTTTTACATGTAAAGGCGAATTATTATGATGCTATTGGCGATACAAAAAAAGTACTCCCTATTTTAGAAAAACTGTTATTTAATAATGGAGCAAAAAGCCATACAGATGTAGAGCTAAAATCCAGACAGAAATTAGCAGATATATACCATCAAAAAGGAAGGTTTAAAGACGCTTTAGAGCTTTACAAAGTGAATACTTTGATTAAAGACTCTATTTACACAAGTCAAAAAAACAATGCCTTTTTGTACTACCAAACAGAATATGAAACGGAACGTAGGTTAAGAGAGCTAACTGAGCAAGATGCAGAAATTGAAAAATTAGAAGCAGATAAAGTATTAGTAGTTACCAAACGTAATTATCAACTTGCAGGTATTATTATTATCTTTCTTATCGCCATTAGTTTTTTCTACTATAGATACAAACAAAATATAAAAGAACAGGCCTATCAAAACTTGTTACTCAATAATAAAATAGCTACGAAAACAGAAGAGATTAATGGGCTTCTTTCTGAAACAATTCAACACATAAAATCGAAAGAACGTATAGCGGAAAACCTTAAAAAATTATCTAATGAAACCGAAGGTATTACACTTTCAAGTATTATAGCTGATTTGAAAGCAGATAAATTAGAAGATTCTAAAATTCTGGTATTGAAAAAGAATATTGAAATACTCAATTATGATTTTGTGAAGAGCTTAAAAAGTTTACACCCTAATTTAACCAAAACAGATATTGAAGTTTGTTCTTTTATAAAAATTGGGCTTTCAAGAAAAGAAATTTCCAGTTTAAGAAAGACTAGTATAGATGCTATAAAATCGACTCGATTTAGACTAAAAAAGAAGTTAAATCTAACCTCAAAGGATTCTTTGGATGAGTATATTCGCTCCCTATAAAATCTCGTTTTACTAAAATAATAGCACTTTTAAATTTTAAGAAGGGTGCAAAAAAAACACCTAAACCCCTTGTAAAATAGGGGTTTTGTTTTTTTGCACCCTATTTTGCACCCCTTGTTTTCTTTTAAAAAAATTAAAAATGAAATAGTATTGCACTGTATTTGAACTCAAATCCATTAAACGAACATGAAGAAAAAAATACTTTTTATAGCTATTATATTTTCACTATTGAGTTATAGTCAAAATAATTGTTCTCTTGATGAAGCTAAATTCTCAGGAATAGTTACCACAACCAATGTTGGTGCTGCAAAATTTAAAGCCAGTGATGCTACTTCAAATTATAGATTTGGAGAACGTGTTGCTATTGATGGAAACATTGCTGTAACAGTGTCAAGAAGTAATAGTGTTGAAGCAGGAAAAGTTTATGTATATATTAATGATGGATCGGGAAATTGGTCTCAACAAACCATATTAACGGCAAGTGATGGATTTGCTGGAGACAACTTTGGTTCTTCAGTAGCCTTAGAAGGAAATTACTTAGTGGTAGGAGCACGTTCACAAACAAATGAATCAGGTATAGACACAGGAGCTGTTTATTTATTTGAATACAATGGTTCTAATACTTGGACAGAAGTAGCAGTATTTGAACCTAGTGATGGAAGTTCTGGTGATCGTTTTGGAGAATCCGTTTCTATTGAAGGAAACTTAATTCTTGTTGGAGCTAGAGATGGTTCTGTAGGAGGATGTGCTTATTTATATGAAAATGATGGAACGAATACATTTACATATTCAGAAACAAAACTAGAACCTCAAGTACAGTCTAATTATTCGGGGGCAAGATTTGGTTATGATGTATTGGTTAAAGATGGTCGTGCTTATGTTGGTGGGCCTGCGGATTATTCTTCTGTTGGTAGAGCTTCTGCTGGATCAGTTCAAATATGGGATCAAGCGAATGATGGATCTTGGTCGCGAACACACAGATTAAGAGGTACAGAAACCTCTGAGTATTTTGGTAGTGCTATTAGTGTTGATGGAGATTATTTAGCTATTGGTGCATATAATTTTGAAGTATCCTCTACACCTGAAGCTGATCAAGGTAGAGTGTTCGTGTATGAAGCAGATATAAATGGCGATTATTTAGACGCGAACAGAGTAATGGTTCAGAATGATGATAAGGACAGTTATAATGACCAACGTTTTGGAACAGATGTGGTAATAGATAATGGTTTTTTATATGTCGGAACTTTTGGAAATGGATCAAACAGCACTGATGCGGTTTATATTTTTAAAGATAACGGTACTAATAACTGGACACAAATAAGTAAAATAATTTCTGGCGCAGGTTGGGATGAATTTTCGAACCGAGCGGTTGCAGTTTCCTACCCAAATCTATTAATAGGGCAGAATGAAGGTGATAGCCCTTCTAATTCGGGAACCATATATTTTGTGTCTTTAGCAAGTGAAGTAACACCAACAGCATCAGTAACAGAAATTACAAGATCGTTAATTAGTCAAAATAACGGGAGTATAAAAGTGAATTTTAATGATGAAGTAACACGTTCAGAAATTAAATTCAGTATAGATGGCGGAACAACTTACCCTTATGTATTTAGTGATGATGCCACGGAAGGAGAGATCACAAATCTAGGAGTGGGTTCGTACCACTTAAAAGCGATATTTAATAACGGTTCTTGTACTTTAGATTTAGGGACTGTTAGTGTAAGTCAAGCACAATACACAACTATTCCAGATCCAAATTTTGAGGCTGCTCTTAATGCTTTAGGATATGATGATATTGCAAGTGATGGACAAGTACCTACAAGTTATATAGATAGCGTTACTAGCCTTGATGTAAATAATCAAAATATTTCTGATTTAACAGGAATTAATGATTTTATAGCTTTAGAGTCATTAAAACTTCAGTATAACAATTTGACATCTTTAGATGTTTCAAGTTTAGTAAAACTTAAAACACTTTGGGCAGCTAACGGAAATATTTTTACTACCATTGATGTGAGTAACAACACAGCATTAGAAGATTTTAGATTAAGGCAATTCAAAGGAACTACCGTAGACTTATCAAATAATATTGCCTTAAAACGTTTTGCTTGTACAAGTTGTGATATTACAAGTTTAGATACTAGCACAAACGTAAATTTATCTTTTTTAGATTTATGGGATAGTGATATCGCTTCAATAGATGTCAGTTCAAATGTAAGTTTAGAAACTTTAGATGTTGCGTATACTAATATAACTTCATTAGACTTATCGTTAAATACAATTTTCAAAAACCTAATAGCTAATGATATATCGTCTTTGACAGTTTTAAATATAAAAAATGGTGCAAATACAAACATAACAGGTTTTAATACTTCTAATACTCCAGTAGGTTGTATTTTAGTTGATAACACTACGTATAGCACAACAAATTGGACAAATGTCGATGTAGCATCTTCGTTTAGTGATACTTATTGCGAATATACTACAATTCCAGATCCAAATTTTGAAGCTCGATTGGAGGCTTTGGGTTACGATGATATTTCTGGTGATGGACAAGTTCCTACTGAGTTAATAAAAACGATAACAAGTTTAGATGTTTCGAATCAATCTATTTCAGACTTAGCAGGAATAGAGAACTTTATAGCATTAGTGGATTTAAACTGTGAAAACAATTCGCTTACTTCTTTAGATGTTAGTAATAATATCAACCTTCAGAGTTTAATTTTTAACGAAAATAACATTGCTACTTTAACCCTTGGAGCTAATACAAATCTAGGGTCTATTACAGGAAAGTACAACCAATTAAATTCAATAGATATAACTCAAAACACGGGGTTAACATTTCTTAATCTTCGAAATAATCCTTTTACTAGCATTGATGTTTCTAATAATCCTTTACTAGAAACTATCAATATTCGCGAATGTACAAATGTTACAAGTTTAGATGCATCTACTAATGCCAACCTTAAGTTTTTGTATTTACAAGATGTTGCATTAACCAGTTTAGATATTTCTCAAAACACACTATTAGAAGTAATTGCTTTAGAACGAAATAATCTTTCTAATCTTGACGTATCAAACAATGCTGCTTTAAGACAGTTAAGAGTATCTGATAATAATTTAAGTCGATTAGATGCTTCGAATAATCCAGCACTTACTCGTATATCTTGTGATAACAATCAGCTAACTTTTTTAGATGTTCAGAATGGAAACAATACAGCAATCATTAATACAGATTTTAATGCAACGGGTAATACTTCATTACGTTGTATTAAAGTAGATGACACTGCATGGAGTACAACGAACTGGACAAATGTTGATTCTGGAATTACTTTTTACAATTCAGGAATTTGCCGTTATACAACTATTCCTGATGCTAATTTTGAAGCAGCTCTTGAAAACTTAGGATATGATGACATTTCAGGTGATGGACAGGTACCTACTCAAAATATTGAAATTGTGACTTCTTTAGATTTAAGAAGTGATGCTATTGCCGATTTAACAGGAATAGAGGATTTCATCGCATTAGTATCACTTAACCTTAAAAATAACAGTTTAACTTCTATAAACCTTACTAATAATACAGTGTTAGAAACACTTGGAATAAGTGAAAACAATTTAACGTCTATTGATTTATCTGAAAATATAAATCTAAAGTCTTTAGATATTGGAGCAAATCCAATAACTGCATTAGATGTTTCAAACAATATAGCATTAACTCGATTAGAATGTCCAGTTACTGACATTACAGCTATTGATGTTAGTAAATTAACGAAACTTACTTTTTTAGAGTTATTTCAAACTGACATTACAACTTTAGATATTAGTAATAATTTAGTTTTAAAAAATCTTATCCTTTACAAAACGAAGTTAACCACATTAGAGGTTTCTTTAAATACAGAATTAACAGAATTACGTATTGACAATACAGATATCACTACTATTGATTTATCAACAAATACAAAGCTTATTGAAGTTAGGGTAAACGGTTCTGATATTACTTCAATCGATTTAACTAATCAAACAGCTTTAACTCAATTTTACGGACAAACAGGAGTCTTAGAGTATGTCAATATCAGGAATGGGAATAATACCAACATTACTAATTTTGATGTTCGAAATAATGATGATCTAACATGTGTTACTGTTGATAATGCATCATATAGTACAACAAATTGGACTGATATTGGTACTTCTACTAGTTTTACAGAAGGTAACTATTGTAATTATACAGCAATTCCAGATTCAACATTTGAAGCAAAATTGGAATCTTTAGGTTATGATGATATTTCTGGAGACGGACAGGTTCCAACTGCTTTAATAGAAGTAGTTACAAGCTTAAATGTAAATGACCTTGGAATTAACGAATTAACAGGAATTGAAGATTTTACAGCTTTAGTAACATTAGAAGCTAGAGGTAATAATTTTACTACTTTAAATGTGAGTAAAAATACGTTATTAGAACATTTATATGTTAACAATAATAACTTGTCATTAATAGATGTAACGAGTAATTTAGTATTAAGAAATTTAAATATAGGATCTAATAGTATTACTTCACTAGATGTATCTAATAATCCAGATCTTAGAGATCTTTGGGTGCAAGGAAACGGAGGATTAACAAGTTTAGATTTGAGTAATAATCTTGAATTAAGAGAGTTATATACCTATAGTTCTGGTGTTTCAACATTAGATCTTAGTTTTCATGTAGAACTTCGAATACTTTCTGCTTACAGAACTTCAATTACTACAATCGACCTTTCCAATAACACTAAATTAAAAGCATTACGAGTTGATGAAACAAACGTTACAGAGTTAGATTTAAGTAATAATCCAGATATTGAAACACTACGTGTCAACAATACAGGAATTACAATACTAGATTTAAGCAATCAAACTAATTTAGAAAAGCTATGGGGACATGACACCAATTTAAGTTACTTAAATGTTAGGAATGGAAACAATACTAACGTGACTACTTTTGAAATAGAAAACAACCCTAATTTAACTTGTGTTTTAGTTGATAACGCTACTTATAGTACAACAAATTGGACAAATAAAGATACTAATACAAACTTCAATGAAACTACATGTGATTATGTGTTGGTTGATATAAAAGTTTTTCTTCAAGGAGCTTATATAAATCCAAATTCAGGAGAAGAAAGTTTAATGCGTGATGACTTAAGAATTGCAAGTGGAGTTTACGGTACTACTTCTCCTTATAGTGATGGAGCTACTATTTCTGATGCTGTTAAGTTAGATGCTGTTGGAGAAAATTCAATGGTAGATTGGGTTTGGGTAGAATTAAGAGAAGCAAATAATCCAAGTGTTATAATTACAGGAAAATCTGGAGTTCTACAACGTGATGGAGATATTGTAGAACCTACTGATGATAGAAATTCTCCACTTTCTTTTAAGGTCAGTTCAGGCAATTACTACATCGTAATTAAACATAGAAATCATTTAAGTATTATGACCTCTTCTGTTATAAGCTTATCAAAAATAACTACATCTATTGATTTTATTTCAAATGATTCTTCTGTAGCTGGAGGTTCAAATGCAGTGGTAAATATGGGAGATGGAGTTTTTGCCATGATTGCTGGAGATGTTGATGAAAACGGACAAATACAGAATATAGATACCAATTCAATAATTCAACAACTTGGAGTTTCTGGATACAATAAAGCTGATTTAGATATGAATGGTCAGGTACAAAATTCTGACATCAATAACCTTTTAAATCCAAACCTAGGAAAAGGTGAACAACTCATTAATTCAATTGACTAAATAATTAATAGAAAATAAATATTTAACCTTATAAATACAGAGTTTATAGAAAGCTCTCTAAAAATTTTAATTTGATTAACATGAAAAAACTAAGTGCTTTTTTATTCTTATTTCTTATTTCTTTAACCTCTTACTCGCAAGCTCCACAGGGGTTTAATTATCAATCAGTAGTAAGAGATGCTTCAGGGAACGTTTTATCAAGTACATCTATCGGTGTACAATTCAAACTGCACCAAACAACAGCTAATGGAACAGTGGTATATACCGAAACACACTCACCAACAACAAATGATTATGGAGTTTTTAATTTGATTGTTGGTCAAGGAACTACAACTGATGATTTTTCAAGTGTTGATTGGTCTACTGATAATTATTTTATTGAAGTGAGTATTGATGTTGCAGGCGGAACAACTTATGTAAGTATGGGAACTACACAATTATTAAGTGTGCCGTATGCAATTCAAGCTAAATATGTAGAAAACGGAGATAATTTAGGAAATCATACTGCTTCAGAAAATTTTAAAACTGACGGGCATTGGATTTCTAATGATGGAGATGACGAAGGATTATTAGTAAACTCTGGTGGTAGAGTAACTACTTCAAACAAATTATTCTTAGGAAGTAATATTAACCTTGATACGCATTGGATTAATGGAGACGGAACTAGTAATAACGGAATTCAATTTGATGCAAGCGGAAATGTAATTACTTCTGCAAAAGTTTCTTTAGGAGGCAATGTGCAGTTAAATGACAACTGGTTATCTAATGATGGAGACAACGAAGGTATTAAAATATTAGATAATGGTACCATAGAACTAACTGGTAATATAAAATTAGCTGATAACTGGATTAATAACGATGGAGGAGACGAAGGTTTACAATTCGATACTAATGGTAATGTAACGTCTTCTGGAACTTTAACTTTAGGAAACAACGTATTATTGAACGGTAATTGGTTATCTAATGACGGAGGTAACGAAGGATTACAGATTGATAATACTGGAAATTTAACTACTTCAGGAAATTTAACTTTAGGAGGAAATTTTCAGCTTAATGGAATATTAACATCACCATCTGAAAACCAAATTTTTGGTACTTATGATAATACAAGTAATCTTTCAAATCTTGATAGAAGAAATGTAATTATTGGATATCAAGCGGCAGAAGGTGCTCAATCTGGAGATAGTAATGTTGTTATCGGATACTTTGCAGGGTATAATTTAAACGGAGACTCTAATGTATTAATTGGGACAGCAGCAGGAGCAGGTGGAACATTTTCTAACCAATTACATATTAGAGATTTAATTTATGGGGAATTTGATAATAGCTTATTACAAGTAAAAGGAGAGTTAAAAGTTGATGAAAACATTGCAACAGATGGAAATATTATTATTGATGAAGATGGTGATGATCTAAGAGCAGCCGGAGCAGCTAATAATGTAGAAATCATTTCTGTAATTGTAGATACTGATGGAACACTAAACTCAAATGTTACCAATTCCTCTGGTATTACGGCCTCTTTATCAGGAAACATATATACCGTAAATTACTCTAATCATTTTTCTAGTGTTCCGGCAATAACAATTACTTGTATTGCATCAACTTCGAAAACTCGAAATGCACAAATTACTTCTCTCGCTCAAGGAAAAGTACAATACTTAGTTAGAAGTTCTGGTGGTGATGCTAAAACTGATGCTATAACTGTTTTGCAAATTATTGGAAAAAGATAATAAGAGTATGAAACAGTTTTTATTTATAATATCATTGCTGATTACTTCTTCTTTGTCTTCTCAAACAATAGAACGAACTGTAATTGGATCAAACGGAACAACTTTAAGTACAGCAAACGCTAGTTTAGATTATACAATTGGAGATTTAGTAGTTACAACAAGCTCAAATGGAAGCAATACATTAACTCAAGGTTTTCAGCAAGAAACTATCGTTTTAAAGATTAAACTTGCTCCTGTAGTTTTTTTACAAGGGCCATTAGCAACTTCAGAAACAACTACAATGGACGATAGTTTAAGAAGTAACAGTTTACTACCAACAACTAGTCCGTATACAGATGCTATTACTTGTGAAACTTCAGTTTTCAATACAACAGGTAACGATGCTATTATCGATTGGGTTTGGATAACCTTACGTGATAAAAATGATAGAACTACCATTCTTGCTAGTCAATCTGCATTAGTACAAGCCGATGGAGATATTGTTGATGTTGATGGAGTATCCGCTTTAAAATTCAATTTGTCTTCAGATAGTTATTACGTAGCTGTAAATCACAGAAATCATTTAGGAATCATAAGTAATTCAGCAATAGCTTTAAACACTAACAGTTCAACATCAGTTAACCTTAGCAATTCTGCCTCTTCTGTTTTTGGAGGAACAAATTCAGTTGTAAATATGAGCAATGGGGTATTCGCAATGATTTCTGGAGATGTTGATGAAAATGGACAGATTCAAAACATAGATGCCAATTCTGTAATTAAGGTATTAGGTGATGCTGGGTATCATAAAGCAGATTTGAATATGAATGGACAAATACAAAATTCAGATGTCAATAGCTTTTTAAATCCTAACATAGGAAAAGGAGAACAATTCTAATACCATTTACAAATAGCGAATAATTTAAAATCAGACGTATGAAGCTAATTAAAACTAAAAGATTTAAAGCTAGGAAAGAGATTAAAAAGTTTGCCTATGTGCCTATTGTTTATCACGGAAATTTTTTCTGGTTATCACAGGTTAAAATAGAAAAATCATTTAATGGAATGTCAATGAAAATTATCAACATTCAAAGAATTTAAAAAACACTCATAGTAATGATAAAAAATATACTTTATTTATTTTTAGTTGTTTTTAATACACAACTATTTTCGCAAAACATTAGTTTTTCTTTTGTAAATGCAAGAAATACTAACGATGGAACCAATGATTTTTATGAAGCAGATATCTACATAGCTTCTGATAGCGACTTTATAGTTGGTTCTGGACAAATTTACTTTAATTATAATATCGAGGCATTTGGAGAAAATGTACATACTAACGGTAACATTGAAATGTTACAACCAGACGGTTCTGTTTTAGCAACAAGCTTTTTTGGAGGAACAGTATTAGCCTATACTTCATTTATTGTAAATGATAATACTACTTCAAGAGTTTCCACTTCTTTTCAACAATTAGCGAGTAGTGGAACTATAGGAATGCCAGTAATAAGCAGTACTCCAAAACATTTATACAGTATTAAAATAAAATATACTGATGTTAGTAAAGATCCAAATGTTTCTTTTGAAACTGGTGGTGTTTTTCTAGATCAATTTTATACTGCTTGCGGTCCAGCTACTGTTGTAGCTTTAGGAACTGCTGATTGTACTAAATATTCAGGAACTCAAATTACTGGAGATAATTATGATTCATCAGGAGCAGCTTTACCTACTAATGTAAATTGGACGGGGAGTTCAAGTGCTTTTTGGGGAGTTACTTCAAATTGGACTGATACAGCAATTCCTAATGTTACTAATAATGTAACAATTCCTGACGTAACTAATGATCCTATTGTAAACTCAGGTAATTATAGTGTTAATGACTTAACAATAGCTACAGGTGCTGATCTTACTATTGACACGAATGGTACTTTAAATGTAAATGGTAACTTAAATAGTAGCGGTACAATTGCATTAGCATCCAATACAAGTAATAGTAGTGTTTTTATTGTAGAAGGAACTACTTCTGGTCAAGTTACTTTTCAAAAAAATGGATTAATAGCTAACCAATGGAATGTGATTACTGCATCTGTTAGTGGGCAAAGTATAAAAGAGTTTGCAGAAAATGTAGCAAATGATATTCGCGTAAACAATTCTGTTTCTCCTAAAAGGTATGCTATTGCTTATTATGATGATAGTAATACAAATGGAGCTAAATGGGTATATTATACAGCTGATGATTTAAGTACCAATGCACTTACTTTTGAAGTAGGAAAAGGGTATGCCATTTCTAGAGCAACAGACGGAGGCGTTTCTTTTACAGGTAGTATAGAAACAAATAATGTAACAGAAACAGTTGCAGAAAACCAATGGAATGCTCTAGGAAACCCTTACACAGCTTACCTGCCAATTAATGAAAATTCTGGAGCAAATTTTATACAAGATAATTATAGCAAGTTTGATGCTTCTTTTGTAGCAGTGTATAGTTGGGATGCTTCTCAAAATAAATACACACCTAAAACTTTAGTTGATTCTGAAAGTAAATTAGCACCGGGAGAAGGTTTTTTTATTAAAACTGGTTCTGGCGAAACTAACGTCGTTTTTAATGAAAATCAAAGAGGTGTAGCTGTTTCTGGAGGAGGATCTATGAGGCTTGAAAGCACAAATGCATCATACCCTAGTATAGAACTTAAAGCTTCTATAAAAGGAACAATGGTTACTACAAAAATTTTATACACAGAAACTGCTACAAAAGGTTTAGATGCTGGTTATGACATAGGAAATTTTGAGGCAGCAAATTTTGATGTATTTACACAATTAGTAAGTAATGAAACCAAGCACAATTACACAATTCAATCTTTACCAAATAGTGATTATGACAATATGGTAATACCAGTAGGTTTACTTGCTGAAGATGGTACAGAAGTTGAGTTTTCAGTTGCTACCAATAAATTACCAACAGAGATTACTATTTATCTAGAAGATAAGGTAAAGAATACATTTACAAATCTTAGTAATACAAACTATAATGTTACAATAGAAGAAGAAGCTCATAAAAGAGGAAGATTCTATTTACATACCATTTCTAACACATTAAGTATCGAGGATTCAAGTTTGAATTCTGAAAACATAGACATTTTCAAGTCGGCAAATAAAGAGATTACAATTACAGGAATTCAATCAAAAGCACACATAAAAGTATATTCAATAATAGGAAGAGAAGTATTAGATACTCAAATAGAATCCAATAGCTCTTCAAAAATTACTTTACAAGGCTTTTCTTCTGGTATTTATATTGTAAAACTACAGTCAGAGGATGCAGAAGTTAGTAAGAAAATAATTATAGAATAGTAAATAAATTATGAATAAAAATCAACATAAAATAACTCGAAAAGAAGCCATAAATAAAATAGGGAATTATGGTAAATATACTGCATTAACAGCTTTAGGTACTTATTTATTGTTAAATCCAAAAAAAGCACAGGCACAAAGTCCTGAAGCACCAGGAGAAGGATTTTAAACTTTTAAGGGGATTTTAAAGGTCAGTTCAATTATTGGCTGGCCTTTTTAGATTTTTTACTTTTAAAAAACTATGCGTAAACTATTTTTAATACTGTATTTATTATTTGGGAGTTTGGTTTTAAATTCTCAAACAAAAATAGATAGTACGCTTATACAATTAAAAACAAAAGTTGAAAGTGCAAATACAGATTCTTTAAAGGTAGAAGCTCTGATTAAATTATGCGGTTATCAAAGAAAGAGAGATTACAATAAAGTAATTATATATTGTAATCAAATACATAGAATTCTTAAAAAAGCAACCTATGATACTAGGGTGCAACTAGCAAAAACATATGGTCATTCAGGTATTTATAAAAGAAGAAAAGCAGATTATGTTGGTGCTTTAAAAGATTACCATTCTGCTGAAAAAATTTACATCAGTATGAATGATACCATTCGGCTTTCAAGTATTTATCATAATATAGGTTTCATATACAGAGTTCAAAAAGAATATAATAAATCCATTAAGTTATTTAAAAAAGCAATAACAATAAACAAGCATAATAAAAGGCATAAAGCTCTTGGAAATAATTACAGCATGATGTCTATATGCTATAAAAATTTACATAAAATTGATACCGCTTTTTATGTTATAAATAAAGCTATAAAGTATTTTGAGTTGGATAATTATGAAGAAGGTAAACAACAGGCTATTTCCAATAGAGCGTCTTTATATTCTGTTCAAAAGAAATATAATGAAGCACTTTTGGTTTATTTGAATTATTTGGACTATGTAAAAAGTATAAATAAAAAAAGATCCATAATTAAAACACTCACAAATATTGCTAATGTTTATTTATTACTTGAAGAATATGATAAAGCCTTAAGTTATGCTAATGATAGTATAGAAATGGCAATTTCAGAAGATACCAAACAATACCTTCATGATGCTTATACAATTAGGAGCAAAATATACAAAGCTATGAATAAGTATGACCTTGCTTTTAAAGATATTGTAAAGTACACTGAAATTAATGTAGAAATAAATAGTATAAAAAAAGCAAGAGAACTAAGAGCGATAGAAGTACTACATATTTATGAAAAACAACGATTAAAAGATAGTTTGAGTAACGCTCAAGAGAAGAAAGATTTACAAATTAAATCAAGAAACTCACAACTAAAAATACAATTGTATAGTAGTATAGTTTTGATTGTTAGTTTACTAGTGATTATAGTTTTTTATTTTGGTTATAAATACTATAAAAAACATCACCAAAAAGAGCTTCCAGTTAATACAGAAAAATTAATTACTGATTTTGATATTGATAAAGAAAAAACAGAAAAGTTAAGGACAAAAACAATACAACATTTTGAAACTAGGGAAAAATTTACCCCAAAACAGACTAATCCTTCAAAATTAATAAGTAATTATTCTCTTGAAACGATTCTTCAAGATTTAAAAGAAGAGGCTTTTGTGGGTGATAAAATAGAAAGCCTAAAGAATAATATAAAAAAACTTAATGAAGATTTTTTAAATAGATTAAAAACGAAACACCCACAGCTTACTAAAACAGATGTTGAGGTTTGCTCTTTTATTAGAATAGGACTTACAAGGAAAGAAATATCTATTGTTAGAAAAACAACACTCGAAGCTATAAAGTCAACCCGTTTTCGATTAAAAAAGAAACTTGAATTAAGCAAAGAAGACAAATTAGACAACTATATTCAAAATTTGTAGTAAAATAATAAAGTCTAATTTTAATTCTCAGTTTGTAATGAGTTTTGGTAGAGTAGGAGTGATAATAACTAATAATATCTATAAGTTTCTTGTTATTGCATATCTTCAATAAATTGAAGGTTACTTTGTTCCATATTTAACTCTCTGTAAAAACAAGCCTTTCGGTGTTTACCTTGTAAATTGTAGGTATGACAAACTCCGTCACCTAATAATGTAACTTGATATACAAGCGCATCTTGATCACAATCAATAAGTATTTTATCAATTCTTAAAAAATCACCAGAAGTTTCTCCCTTTGTCCAAAGTTTATTGCGAGAAGTACTCCAAAATGTAGCTTTTTTGGTTTCAAGTGTTTTGGTTAATGCTTGTTTGTTTACTGAGGCTAACATTAAAAGCTGACCAGTTGTTGTTTCTTGTACTGCAACAGGTAATAAACCACCTCGTTTGTCAAATTGAAGGTCTAGACGTTGTCCTTCTTCCAGTTCTATTTTATCCTCTTTAATCAACATGTTTTTAAAAAATTAGTAGTATCAATACGCAGTAATATTCTTTTTTCACCATTTTCTTCAATAGTTGGGCTGCGATGCACAGCCGCTTTTGTTTTTTCTTTATAAACACTTCCTTTTAAAATAATCACAGCTCCAGTTTGAGCTTGTTGTATATTAT
The DNA here is from genome assembly GCF_964036645.1 of Tenacibaculum sp. 190524A02b. Taxonomy (NCBI): domain Bacteria; kingdom Pseudomonadati; phylum Bacteroidota; class Flavobacteriia; order Flavobacteriales; family Flavobacteriaceae; genus Tenacibaculum; species Tenacibaculum vairaonense. Next base: position 754,580 of record NZ_OZ038525.1, read on the forward strand.
TTTCGTTAATAACAATAGATTCATTTGCTTTATAGGTATCCAAAGCTTTTCGGTTGATATTATCTTCTGTCAACCATAAAGTACCAGGACCACTATAGGTACAAAGCATTCGTAAATCGTTAACATCTGTATGGAATTTTCTACACATGTTAGTATTTATAGTTTCTATTAGCAATTGAAAACTATTAGTACCAGTGACTTTACTAAAAAGGATTAAACTATTTTTAATATCCTTATATGTTAAGTAGAATTTATTAGGGGTAATTATTTTTGCTACCTCATTCAAAATGTTGCTAATACTTCCAGATCCTATTACACTAATATCTTGTTTCAATAAGTTATTGATTTCTTCTTGTAAGGAATCGATGTTCCTATTGTAAATAGCTACATTTATATCCTTTTGATGAATTTTTTTTAATATATCAGGAGTTGTTCCTGTTATCCAGTTTTTAATTACTGTTGTGGGTTTCATGCTTAAGTGTTTAAACACTATTGTCTTAGTGTTTTGGATTTGAATTAATGCGATTAAGTTGCAAAAATAATTGATTATTTCTATACTTTTACAAAATCACAGCAATCAATTTTGTAAGAATCAAATAATTTTATTGAGTTGGAAAGAATAAAAATAGGCATCATTAATGTTTCAGACCGAGCAAGTAAAGGTATTTATGAAGATTTGCCAGGCAAGGAAGTACGTAAACTTTTAAACTTATGGTTAACCAATAAGTGGGAAGAAGAATACAAAATAATTCCTGATGAACAGGATTTATTAGAAAAAGGCATGATAGAAATGGCAGATGATAAAAACTGTTGTTTAATAGTAACTACTGGCGGAACTGGACCGGCGTTAAGAGATGTAACACCAGAAGCAACCATAGCGGTTTGTGAAAAATTACTTCCTGGGTTTGGAGAACAAATGAGGCAAGCTAGTTTACAATATGTACCTACAGCCATTCTTTCAAGACAAACTGCGGGAATAAGAGGGAATACCTTAATTGTTAATTTACCCGGAAAACCTAAAGCTATTCGAGAATGCCTAGAAGTTGTATTTCCGGCTATTCCTTATTGTATTGACCTTATAAATGGTCCTTTTTTAGAAACAAATGAAAAAGAAATGAAAGTATTTCGTCCTCGAAAAAGTTAGTTGGTTATAAACACAGTATTTATAAAATTGTATGTGCTAACATATAACAATCCTAGTAAAATCAGTACTTACAGAGTAATAAGGTGGAGTAGTAGTGTAAGATTTTATTTTCTTTTGGTTGATTTTACAAATGTCTTGTAAAATCTCGATGTCCTTCTAAAATTCTCACTATATATAATTTGTCATTACCGTCAACAAAAAATATGATGTGAGATTGATAACGGAAATTATAAAGATTAGATTTAATATGAAATACTTTTCTCCAAAGTTCAGGCCTTTGTAATAAATATTCTAAAATCTCATGTAATTGATTAGCGTATTCTTGAGCTTGTAATAAACCAAATTTATGAATTCTATATTCATATAGTTCAACAAAATCTTCTGTAGTCTTTGGTGATAGTTTATAGTTTACCATTAGCTTTTAGTTTGGCTTCTACTTGGTTCATAATATCAGGAATACTTTTATTATTTATACTTATTAAAGGAAATATAATAACATAATCTACTTCCAAATACAGAAAGTGAAATAGTAATTAAAATTAGTACTTGTAGCGTTTTGAGGTGGAGTAATGGTGTAAGAATTTGTTTTCTTTTATTTAATTAAAATAAAAAATAAATAAAGTATAGATGTAATTAATATCTGAAGTTAGTTTCTTTAAAATGAATATTCTGTTGTAGAAACAATTTCTTTAAGAACAAAATAACTCTCTAAAACACCAATGTTTTCTATTTTAGATAATTTAAGTCTTACAAATTCATGGTAAGCATTTAGAGTTTCTATATTTATTTTTAAAAAAAAATCGACTTTACCAGCCATGTGATAACATTCTTGTACTTCTTTTAACTCTTTTATTTGTTTGTCAAATTTATCAATAAAACCTTCATCATGATATCTTAATGAGACCATGCATATTGCAGTAATGGGTTTATTTAAAAGTACTTTATCTAAAATTGCTACATGTTTTTTTATATATCCTTTATTCTCCAAACGTTTAATTCTTTCATGTATAGGCGAAGGTGTCAGGTTTAACTTATTTGCAATTTCCTTATTTGTTGTTTTAGAGTTTTTTTGTAAAATCCTTAATATTTTTAAATCAACTTCATCAATTCGATCCATAATTTTATATGATTTTTTCCTGCTAATATAATTAAAACAATTTTATTTTAGATTTTTATTCTTTAAAAATGATAAAATGAAAAATAAATAACTTAATTTTTATTGATCATCGAATTATTAATCTGTTTTAGGTCTTAATGTTCTAATTTTGTATTTGTATAATTTTTAAAAATGATTAGAGAAAAAATATTAATAACAGGAGCTAGTGGTCAGTTAGGATCTGTGTTAACTGATAGTCTTCAAGAGAAGTGGGGTGTTGATAATGTAATCGCGACAGATTTACGTGAAAACTCAGAATTTACAGGACGTTTTGAAACACTTGATGCAACAGATTATGATGCTATAGTAGATTTAATTTCTGAAAATAAAATAACTCAAATATACCACCTAGCAGCCATATTATCAGCTAACGGAGAAAAAGCACCTTTACAAACTTGGGATATTAATATGAAAACACTTTTTAATGTATTAGAAGCCTCTAGACTTCATAATATAAAAAAAGTATTCTTTCCAAGTTCAATTGCAGTTTTTGGTCCTAATGTAGAGAGTAATAATACTCCACAATTTTCAAACCTTACGCCAACAACAGTTTATGGTATCAGCAAAGGTGCTGGCGAAAATTGGGCGAATTATTACTTTAAAAAATATGGTTTAGATGTACGTTCATTAAGATACCCTGGAGTTATTGGTTATCAATCTTTACCAGGTGGAGGTACTACAGATTATGCTGTAGATATTTATCATAAAGCAGTAAAAGAAGAAAGTTTTGAGTGTTTTATAAATGAATCTACAGAGCTTCCTATGATATTTATGGATGATGCTATACGTGCTACAATAGAGCTTATGGATGCACCTTCAGAAAACATTAAAATTAGAACATCGTATAACCTTGCAGGAATGAGTTTTACACCAGAGCAAATATTTAACTCCATAAAAAAAATATATCCTGATTTTACAATAAGCTATAAACCAGATTTTAGACAACACATTGCAAGCTCATGGCCAGGGAGTATAGATGATAGTGATGCTAGAAATGATTGGAATTGGAAGCCTAAGTTCGATTTAGATTCGATGACTCAAATTATGATAGAAAAATTAAAAGTACACTATCATTCATTAACAATATAAACTATAGAGAATGTACGGAAATATTAAAAAACATTTACAAGATGAATTACAAACTATTAAAAATGATGGTTTGTATAAAGAAGAACGTATTATTACAACTTCGCAAGATGCGGTAAAGGAGAGGGAGTTATAAATTTTTGTGCTAATAATTATTTAGGTTTATCAAATAATAAAGAAGTTATACAAGCAGCAAAAGACACTTTAGATACTCATGGTTTCGGAATGTCTTCAGTACGATTCATTTGCGGTACACAAGATATACACAAGCAATTAGAAGATAAAATTTCAGAGTTTTTTCACTGTGAAGATACTATTTTATACGCAGCAGCATTTGATGCTAATGGGGGTGTTTTTGAGCCTTTATTAACTAAAGAAGATGCTATTATTTCAGATTCTCTAAATCATGCATCAATTATTGATGGAGTTAGATTATGTAAAGTAGCTCGTTATAGATATGCTAATAATGATATGGCAGATTTAAAAGTTAAACTTATTGAAGCTAATAAACAAAATCATCGTTTTAAAATTATTGTTACAGATGGTGTATTTTCTATGGATGGTGTAGTTGCTGAGTTGGAAAAAATTTGTGATTTAGCAGACAAGTACGATGCATTAGTAATGATTGATGAATGTCATGCTTCTGGTTTTATAGGAAAAACAGGACGTGGTACAATAGAACTAAAAGATGTACTAGGACGTGTAGATATTATTACAGGAACTCTTGGAAAAGCTTTAGGTGGAGCTATGGGAGGATTTACTACAGGAAGAAAAGAGATTATTGATATGTTACGTCAACGTTCAAGACCGTATTTATTCTCTAACTCATTAGCACCAGCAATAGTAGGAGCATCTTTAAAAGTTTTTGAAATACTTGAAAATGATACTTCGTTAAGAGATAAATTAGAAGAAAACACAAATTACTTTAGAACAAAAATGGAAACAGCTGGTTTTGATTTAGTTGGTGCCGATGCAGCAATTGTTCCAGTAATGTTATATGATGCAAAGTTATCACAAATTATGGCGAGTAAATTGCTAGATGAAGGTATTTATGTAATAGGTTTTTTCTATCCAGTTGTGCCTAAAGAAAAAGCAAGGATACGAGTGCAGTTATCAGCAGCACATACAAAAGCTCATATAGATAAAGCAGTCGAAGCTTTTGTAAAAGTAGGTAAGGAACTTAAAGTAATAAACTAAACTTTTTAATAAAAAATAAGTTTTAAATTCGGGTCAATTTTTATTCTACTTATAGATAAGAAAGAATTAAACTTAATATTTGATTTATTATGTTTAATTCTTTTTTTTAAGAAAAAGTAAAGTATAACTAAAAGAAAGAAAATCTATTTTCCAATACAAAAGTTCCCAAAAATATGTCCCAAAATATCCTTGTCTACATCATATTCTCCTGTAATATTTCCTAAATGACGTAAACATTCACGAATATCAATAGCAAATAAATCAGAAGAAATATCTAATTCAATTCCACTCTTAACAGATTCAATACTTTCCAAAGCCAGTGTTAATGCTTCAAAATGACGTGAGTTGGTAACAATGGTTTCATTATTACTCAAAGCACCCGTATTTACCAATGATGTTAATTCATTTTGTAAACTATCAATTCCAACTTTTTGTTTGGCAGAAAGTAATAAGACATTAGAAATTTTAGTAGTTAATTCAGATTTCTGAGCATCGGAAATCATATCAACCTTGTTAGCTATAGTTAATAAACGCTTATGAGGAAAACGTTCCTTAATTTTAGTGATTTCATTTAAAAAAGCAGTAGCATTTTCAATAAATTTTTGAGAATTAATCAAGAAGATGATAAGTTGTGCATTTTCTGCCTTTTCATAAGCTTTTTGAATACCAATACTTTCCACCACATCTTCCGTTTCTCTAATACCAGCAGTATCAATAAATCTAAAAGCAACACCATCAATAATTACTTCATCTTCTATAGCATCACGTGTAGTTCCGGCAATATCAGATACAATAGCTTTTTCTTCATTTAGTAAAGCATTCAATAACGTAGATTTCCCCACATTAGGCTCACCAATAATAGCTACCGGAATTCCATTTTTCATAGCATTTCCAAAAGCAAAACTATCTATTAAGCGTTTTAATACAGTAGAGATAGTAGCTACTAATTCTTTAAACTTAGTTCTGTCGGCAAATTCAACATCTTCACCAGAAAAATCCAATTCTAATTCTATAAGAGCAGCAAAGTCTAATAACTGACCACGTAATTCTTTTAATTCATTCGTGATTCCACCACGCATTTGTTGAATAGCTACTTGATGTGAGGCAGCAGAGTTGGAAGCAATAACATCGGCAACAGCTTCTGCCTGACTTAAATCCATTTTACCATTTAAAAACGCACGCATGGTAAATTCACCATTATCAGCCATTCTACAACCATTTTGTAAAAACAGTTGAATAATTTCTTGTTGAATAAAACTAGAACCATGACAAGAAATTTCCACCACATTTTCACCAGTATAAGAATGTGGATTTTTAAAAATAGATACTAATACCTGATCAATAACAATACTATTGTTGATAATATGACCTAAATGTAAGGTGTGCGATTTTTGTTGCAATAGAGATTTTCCGTCTTTGATAGATTTAAAAAATTGACTAACAATTTCAATAGATTTTTCACCAGACAATCTAATAATAGCAATAGCTCCCACACCAGCAGGAGTAGCCAACGCAACAATAGTATCATTTTGTATCATGCTGCAAATATACGCAGTAAAAAGTGGAGTTTTAAGAATAATTAACTAGTGAGTTTATAGATATTATTAGAATTAAATTTTAAGACACTTGTAACAAAACAAGAAATATATCGTCTCTTATATACAAACCAACATCAATTAAATTTATGGAAAGAAATAACCAATTATTAGCAATTACACATTTAAGTCAATTGTTAGATTTTGTTACAGGAATAGGAGGATTTATAGTTCCTTTAATACTATGGGTAGTCAAAAAAGATGAAGTATTGTTTATGGATGAGCACGGAAAAGCAATCTTAAACTTTAGAATTAGTATGTTTTTATACATATTAATCTGTATTCCGTTAATTTTATTATTTGGATTAGGAATATTAGGCTTAATTGCCATTGGAATTTTTTATTTCATTTTTCCAATAATCAACGCAGTAAGAGCAAGTAATGAAGAAGAACCTCTATATCCATTTAGTATAGCTTTTTTTAAATAGAATTATATATCACTATCTAGTTAATATACTTATATAATTATTTGAACAAAGAAAACCGTCTAGAGAATTGCTTTAGACGGTTTTTGATATATTAGAAATAATATTATTTCTTTATAAAAATATTTGTGTAATACCATTTTCCGCTAGCATTTTGTTTAGCGGTTAGCTCAAAATGTGTATAATTTCCTTCAATGTTTTCGCGATGCCCAGTACTATTTAACCATCCAGTAACAACAGTATTTGCCGTAGCATACCCAGAAGCTACATTTTCAGCAATACTTTTAGCATTAGCGTTCTTTTTTAAATACTCTGAACGTTGATTTAAAAGATCATGAGAAATCTTACCTTTTTTTATCATATAATCGGTATGTAATGCTGTTTGTGTTTTTATAGCAGCGAGCATTTCAAGCTTAGCCAATCCTTTTGAAACTCGATGCGCATTAATTAAGTTCATAATCTCTATTTCATAAGAAATATTAGGGTTGTTTGCTACATCTTCACCATTTGAAACGTCACCTGCACTATCAGAAGAACAAGAAACAAAGGAAAAAGAAATAATAAAGATTAGGCTTAGTATAAAGGGGATTTTTTTCATTGGAAATTAATTTTGTATGTATTTATAACAAGACAATTCACTATTTATTTTAAACAGCCTCTCTAAATAGCCTGTTTAATAAAGTCTTCATATTCGTAAAAGAACAATTCAAACTGATTCATATGTTCAACAAAAAACTCATAACAATCACGCCAAGTATTTTTATTATGAATGCTAAACTTTTTATCAAAAGGAACATAAATACGTCTGATAATCTTTCTATTATCTAACTCAAAATTATCATCAAAAATAACCTCTGGTAAAAACTCTTGCTCTAGTATATTTTTTAAAGAAAGTAATTGATCGTACAAAAGCTCATTAGCTATTTCTTCAGGGTGCTCAAAATCTAAACATACAGAAGCTTTCTTTCTATCTGCTTGAAACTTGAAGGCTATTCCTTTAATTTTAGTATTATATAATAACCACTTTCTTGGAAAAGATTTTCCAAAACTAGTCCAAAACTCTTTGCGTAATCTTGCTGATTCTTCCTTACTAAACATTAATATCAGTTATCAGTTTATCCACCCTAAATAGGATAGATTGTTTATAAAAAATTATCCGTGTACTTTAGCTATATTTCCTCTGCCTTTCATCATTTCAGCTTCAAAAGCTAATAAATCATCCCATTTTTTATCTACAATGTCTCTATCCATGTATTTACGAGCATATCCCAAAAATAAGGTATAATGATTGGCCTCAGAAACCATTAAGTCTGTATAAAATTGACTTAATTTTTCATCATCCATATTATCAGCAAATACTTTAAAACGTTCACAACTTCTTGCTTCAATTAAAGCAGCTACTAATAATCGATGAACTAAAGCTTCTTTTCTATTACCTGTATGCGGAAAAAACTTTTGTAGTTTTAAAGCGTAATCATTTTTAGTAGCCTGGCCTAAAACCATTCCTTTTTCAACCATAATAGTATGAACCATTCTAAAATGCTCCATCTCTTCAATGGCAATATCACTCATATCTTTAACCAATTCCGTTTCCTCTGAGTAATTTATAATAATAGAAACTGCATTTGATGCTGCTTTTTGCTCAGCAAAGGCGTGGTCTGTAAGCAATTGTTGCAATCCATCTTTAGCAACATCTACCCATGAAGTTTCTGTATCGAATTTTAATCCTAACATAATAAAAAATTGAAAGTGTAAAAGTAAAATATAAGTACTAATTATACTACTAATTATATAAAATTAGCTAGATTTGTATTAGGTTTAGCCAGTAAAAAGGTGTAAAAAACCAGTTTTTAAAATTGCAAACAGAGTAAACTACACACGTAAATAACACGGATACTCATTGAAGTACTACGAATTCTAAATTTATGATTTATAAGTATGTATTTTAAAGTAATTTTAACACTGAATAATAAAACAAATTGTCAGACTCAATCAAAAAAAAATGAAAAATAGCTTCGTAAAACTAGTCACTAAAGCAGTTAGTTTATCACTAGCACTAATACTTATAGTGTTCTTTCAATCATGTAAAAAAGAAAGAAAAGAAATAGAAAGCAATGCCAATGCTTATAGTGAGTACATTAGTGCATATCCTGATAAACTGCTTTCATCTACATCAAAGCTCCAATTTTTATTAGAAAAAACACCCGCTACAAATAAGGTAAACAATGATGTGTTTACTATTAAACCAAACGTAAAAGGAGAGGTAACTATTAAAGACAATATGCTAACCTTTATTCCAAAAGAAAAACTTAAAAACAATCAAGAGTATTCAATAACCTTACATCTGGCAAAGTTGTTTGATAATGTAGAAAAAGGATTGAAAGATTTTACTGTAAAAGCTAAAACAAAAGAATTATTGTTTAGTGTTACTACACAATCACCAGCTGTATATGATAAAGATTGGTATTATATTGAAGGAGCATTAATGGCTAGTGATGTGATTGATAGTGATAAACTAACGCGATTAATTACAGTAAGTTATGGAGGGAAAGAAAAAGCATTAAAGTTTGATACTACAGAAAAGTACGCATCAAAAGTATATTTTAAGATAGATAGCTTACAACGTTTTGAGGATGATAAACATGTGGAATTATCATGGAATGGTAAATCAGTAGCATCAAAATCTAAAGGAGAAAGTAACATTGTAATTACAGGGAAAAGTAACTTTAAAGTATTAGATATTAATGTAGCTGATGCAGATAAACAACACATTGAAATTAGTTTTTCAGATCCTATTAAAAAATTACAAGATTTAAAAGGGTTAATTCAGTTTGTAAATACGCAAAAAAGAAAGTTTACTTACAAAATAACTAATAATATTGTAAGCATATATCCAAAATCATCATTTAAAAATAAGGTTGAAATAGAGGTTTTTAAAGGAATAAAAAACACAGCAGGGTATTCTTTAAAAGAAGATTATAAAAAAACACTACACTTTCAACAGTTAAAACCATCGGTACGTTTTATAAAAAGTGGAACTATTCTTCCAAATTCTGAAAACTTAAAAATAAATTTTAAAGCTACCAATTTAAAAGCTGTAGATGCAACGGTTTACAAAATATACAAAAACAATGTATTACAGTTTTTGCAGTATAATAACATAGGAAATAAAGGGAACATACGTTATGTAGGACGCCCAGTAGCTAAGTACACTGTTGATTTAGAAAACCAAGGAGTAAATATAGCCAATGAAAATGCCTTTGCGATTGATTTGTCTGATATTGTTACTGTAGAAAACGGGGCTATGTACCGTGTAGAATTATCATTTAATAAAGAATATGCAGGCTACTCTTGTAGTGAGAACGAGGAAGAAAAAACGATTATATATGGTAAAAGAGAAATAGAAGAAGAAGTCTATGATAATCCAAATCATTATAATAATGATTACTATAGTTATCGTTGGAATGATCGAGAAAACCCATGTACTACTTCTTATTATTATAATAAAGAAATCAGTACTAACATAATTGCTACTAACTTAGGCGTAATAGTTAAAAAAGGAAATAATAATAAAACCTTTGTAGCGGTCACAAATATTGTAACAGCGGAAGTAGAAGAAGGAGCTAAGGTAACTTTATACAACCTTCAAAAACAACCAATCACATCTATAACTACAAATAAAGATGGAATAGCAGAGTTTGAAGGAAAAACCAATGCGTTTTTTGCTACGGTTACTAAAAATAACAATACTACATATATTAAACTAAATGACGGAAATGCCTTGTCTATGAGTAAGTTTGACGTTTCTGGAGCAAAACTACAGAAAGGAATAACAGGTTATATATATGGAGAAAGAGGCGTTTGGCGTCCTGGAGATCAATTGTTTTTAACCTTTGTTTTAAATGACAATGCAAATCCTTTACCAGCACAACATCCAATTAAATTTGAATTAATTAATCCACAAGGAAAAATAATCCAACGTAAAATATCACATAAAAATGCAGCAAATATGTATGCATTTTCACCAAAAACCAATTCAGAAGCAATAACAGGAAATTGGAAGTTAAGAGTAACGGTTGGAGGCGCAGTGTTTACTAAAACACTAAAAGTAGAAACCATTAAACCTAACCGGTTAAAAATCAAGCTACAAACAGAAGGAGATATTGTTAAAGCAAATACTTCAATAGCTGGTGATGTAGAGGTAAAATGGCTACATGGAGCTATAGCAAGAGGATTAAAGCTAGACATCAATGGAAAGTTCACACAAACCAAGACAAGTTTCTCAAAGTTTAAAAATTATGCTTTTGATGATGTTACTAGACGATTTGGTACTGAAGAATTCCCTGTATTAAAAGGAAATTTGAATAACGAGGGTAAAACCACTTTTTCGGTACGTCCAAAACTAGATAACAAAGCACCAGGAATGTTAAAAGCTAGTTTTATAACTAAAGTTTATGAAAATGGAGGAGATTTTAGTACCGATGTTTTTACTAAAAAAGTATCACCTTATAGTAGTTATGTAGGTTTGTTAAATGCTGAAGAACCTCAATCTAAAAACTATTTATTTACAGGTGAAAATTACACTTTCAATCTAGCTTCTGTAAATGAAAATGGTAAAGGAGTAGCAAATACTATTGAAGTAGAGGTGTATAAACTTTCTTGGAGATGGTGGTGGAGTACAGATGATAATGGATTGTCAAGTTACGATGGAAGTCGTTATCACCAATCATACAAAACGCTTCAAGTAAAAACAAATAGTAATGGTAAAGGGACTTTTAAATTAAAGATAGATGAGAATGACTGGGGGCGTTATTTGATAAAAGTAAAAGATAAAAAAAGTAAACACGTTTCGTCATCAATTGTATATTTTGATTGGCCTTCATATTACGGTAAAAAAAGAGGCAGCCAAGATAAAACAAATGCTACCATGCTTGTGTTTTCTAGTGATAAGGAAAGTTATAAAGTAGATGAAACCGCTACTATAAAATTTCCATCCTCTAAAGGAGGAAGAGCATTGATTACTATTGAAAATGGTACAGAAGTTTTAGATCATTTTTGGGTAGCTACAGAAGATAAACAAACTACCTTTAGCTTTCCGGTATTGGCAAACTACACACCAAATGTTTTTGTAAATATATCTTTATTACAAAAACATAGTCAAACAGTTAATGATTTACCTATTCGAATGTATGGATCTATTCCAATGCTAGTACACAATCCAGCAACTAAACTGGAGCCTGTAATTCAATTAGCAGAAGAATTACGCCCAGAGTCAACTGCTAAGATTACTGTTAAGGAACAAAATGGAAAACCAATGACGTATACAGTGGCATTGGTAGATGAAGGGTTATTAGATTTAACCCGTTTTAAAACACCAAACCCATGGAATACATTCTATGCACGTCAATCATTAGGGGTAAAAACATGGGATATCTTTGATGATGTCATTGGAGCCTATGGAGGGAAAGTAAATCAAATATTAAGTATTGGTGGAGATGAGGCAGAAGCAGGAAGTAAAAACAAAAAAGCCAACAGATTTAAGCCAATGGTAAGTTATATTGGGCCATTTACCTTAGAAAAAGGTAAAAGTAAAGAACACAATATTAAAATACCAAAGTATGTAGGTTCAGTAAAAGCCATGGTAGTAGCAACAGATACTAATAAAGAAGCTTATGGAAGCACCGAAAAAACGGCTTTTGTTAGAAAACCTGTAATGATTTTAGCATCCTTGCCGCGTAAAATAACACCACAAGAAACCGTAACATTACCTGTAACAGTATTTGCTATGAAACCTTCTGTAAAGAATGTAAAAGTTACCGTTGCACCTAATGAAGCATATACAATTGAAGGAAACAGCACACAAACAGTATCATTTAGTCAGCCAGATGAGAAAATGACTTATTTTACTTTGAAAGTAAACGATTTTAAAGGAATAGGAAAAGTAAAGATTGATGCAAGTTCAGGAAGAGAAAAAGCATCTTATGAGGTTGAAATAGATGTGTTAAACCCTAATCCAGTAACTACAGAAGTAAAAGATTTAGTATTAAAAGCTAATGAACAGAGTGAGCTAAGCTTTACCACTTTTGGTACTCAAGGAACCAATGAAGCTAGTATTGAGTTATCTACTTTACCACCTATGAATTTTACCAAACGCATGGAATATTTAATAAGATATCCACATGGTTGTGTTGAACAAACCACTTCTAGTGCATTCCCACAGTTGTATTTATCTGAATTATTTGAGTTAACGGCCAATAAAAAACAATCTATAGAAAGAAATATAAAAGCAACTATTTTAAGATTGTCAGACTTTCAATTACCAAATGGAGGATTGTCGTATTGGCAAGGCAATAGCAAAGCAAATAGTTGGGGAACTTCTTACGCTGGTCATTTTATGATAGAAGCCGCTAAAAAAGGATATGCCTTACCAATAGGCTTTCGTTCTAAATGGGTAAACTATCAAAAGCAGCAAGCTCGTAATTGGAGATATAGTAGTACTGCTTATGATAATAATGTGGTATCTCAAGCATATAGGTTATATACATTGAGTTTAGCTAACAGTCCAGATTTAGCATCTATGAACCGATTAAGAGAAACTACAGGCATTTCAGATCAAGCCAAAATGCGTTTGGCAGCAGCTTATGCTTTAATTGGTAAAAAATCTACAGCAACAGTTATTTTACAAACATTAAAAGGAGATGCTTATACTAGCAGTAGTTACTATAATTATGGTTCAAGTACTCGTAATAAAGCCATGGCTTTAGAAACCTACATATTATTAAATGATGACAGTAAGGCTATAAAATTAGCAAAAGAAATAGCAGAAACTTTGTCTGGTGAAAAGTGGATGAGTACACAAACCACAGCTTATAGTTTACTAGCCATAAGTCAGTTTGCATTACAAAATGGAGAAAATACAGGCGTACAGGCTAAGTATACTCTTAATAGCGCTAATGATAAGATAAATACAAGTAAGGCATTGTTTACAAAAGATGTATTAAACCTTCAAAAAGACAATAAGTTTACGATAAGCAATTTAAGTAAAGGTGTTTTATACGTTCGTATTTTAAATAAAGGAATTTTACCAGTAGGAGAGGAGAAAGTAGTTCAAAATAATTTGCAAGCAACTATAGTTTATAAAACTAAAAACGGCGTAACAATTTCTCCAGATAACATATCACAAGGAACTAATTTTGTAGCAGAACTAACCCTTAAAAATACTACAGCTACTAAGGTGGAAAATGTAGCGTTAACCCAATACATCCCATCTGGATGGGAAATTGTAAATACACGATTTACAGATTTTGGAAACAATACCATTTCATCTAAAGTTGATTATACAGATATACGTGATGCAAGTATTAGTAATTATTTTACCTTAAATGCCTATCAAACTAAAACGTTTAGAGTGTTATTAAATGCATCGTATTTAGGTACCTATTATTTACCAGGATTACAAGCTGAAGCCATGTATGATAATGATTATATAGTTAGAAATAAAGGAAAATGGATTAGGGTAGTTAAGTAACATAACTAACTCAAATAGTATAAAGCACTCAATTTTTTATTAAGATTGAGTGTTTTTTTTGAGTCATTTTATATAATTTATAATATTAAATTTTAAATTATTGATTATATTTATGTCTCTGGTAATCAGTTTTTTTTTACCTTTTTCAATCTACTACTATAAATAAAATATAAAAATACGTACAAGGTATGGTTAAGATGTATTTATTGTTTGTAGTGCTGTTTTTCTTTCATGGTGAAGATGTATCGACTTATACACTTACTAAAATTAATAATACACTTTATGTCAAAGCAAAGCTAGATACTTCGGATATAGTTTCGGCATTAAAAAAAGATAGTCGCCAAATAAAAAAGATAGATTTGGAAAACTATTTTATAAACCATACTACTTATAAAGTAAATAAAGAAAAAGCATCTTTAGAAATAATTGATTTTGTTATAGAACCTCACCATGTTATTATTAAAGGTTCTTTCAAAAAGAAATATGGAAAAATTAAAGAATTACAAATTAAAAACACAGCACTTTTTGAAGTAAATAGCAAGCAATCAAATATTATTGAAATTAGATTTGATGATATGGTTAGAGATTTTTTAATCAATAAACAAAAGCCCATATTAAATATAACATTTTAATCCCCAATATCATGACTTATTTAGTCCATAAAAACTTTTTTAAAAAAGCAAGAAACTTGTTAATAATAAGTTGTTTGTTAAATGCAAGTTTCCTTTTATCTCAAAACACTCCCAATATATTATGTATTGTAGCGGATGATTTAGGAATTGATGCTTTGCATGCTTCAGATTATGGGATTTCACTATCAAGTCAGCCAATAACACCTAATATTCAATCACTAAAAAATGATGGAATCTCTTTTTTAAATACATGGGCAACTCCACAATGTACAACTACAAGAGCCTCAGTAATTAGTGGTAAATACGGAATAAATTCAGGGGTAAGAAATGTTCCCGATAATTTAGAGGTAACACATCAATCTATATTCACGTATATAAACAATAACATAACTACAAGTTATGCTAAAGCTGCAATAGGAAAATGGCATATATCAAACCCAGTAAATACAAACCATCCACAAAGCCATGGAGCAGATTATTATGAAGGGGTAATCTCTGGAACTATAAATGATTATTATTCTTGGGAAAAGGTAGATAATAATGGACAAACCATACAAGTAAATGAATACGTAACAAAACATTTAACAGATGTGGCTTCTAGTTGGATTTCTAGTCAAACAAAGCCATGGTTTTTATGGCTAGCGCATATTGCTCCACATACGCCATTTCATCAGCCACCATCTGGCACCTATTCACAAACCGATCTTTCAGGAAATAGAGGAATGTATTTAGCAGCTATTGAGTCTTTAGATTATTATATAGGTGAGTTGTTAAATAATATGGATCAAGCAACAAGAGATAATACTGTAATTATATTTATAGGAGATAATGGTACACCTAATGGAGTAGCAAGATATTTTCCAAGCGGACATGGAAAAACATCCATGTATGAAGGAGGATTAAGAGTACCTATGATAATTAGTGGAAAAGGAGTTATAAGAAAAGGGAAATTAGAAAGTGGATTAGCGCAAGTAAATGATATTTATGCAACCACTGTAGAATTGCTAGGGAAAGATTTACAAGGAGGTATCTATAATAGTTACAGCCTAGCAGACGCATTAACAACTGAAAATACCATAACTAGACCATATATTTATTCAGATTATATAGATAACGGTGTTGAATATTGGGCAATTAGAAACAATACTTATAAATTAATAGAGAATGAAAATGGAGGAGCAGAATTTTACAATGTAGTAAATGATTTAGAGGAAAATAATAATTTGATAGGACTTCTTACAAATGATGAAACAAAAATACTCAATGAATTAAAAACTGAAGCAGCTAAAATAAGAAATGGATGGTCTTGTCAAGATGACATTTTAAATGGAGAAGAAACAACAATAGATGCTTGTGCTAATTGTCCAACAGATGTATTAAGTTCAACCAATATTGGTTGTTGTGACACCTCTAGCCAACCAAGTATTTATTATGAATATTATGAAAATAACCTACGTAAAATATATAGCAATAGCTACCCAAATCATGATTTTTGTTATAAAAACACAAGCAGTGTACCTACACAAAGCTATCATGAGTTGGAAATGGATTTAGACCCAGTTATTTCAGGGACAATAACCAATGTAATTAACCAGAATTCAGGTCGTCCAGCAACTACTTTCGGAGTCGCACTTAATGGCGTTATGTTTGCACCAGGTCCAGCACTACCATTTGTATTTTTAAACCCAACCACCAATGAGTATAACTGGAACTGGGTTTTTGAGCCTACTAATAACCAAGGGGCAGGAAGTGATAAGGTGAGTTTAGACTGTGCTTCTGCCCATACCAGTAATTCACATGGATATCATTACCATGGAGAAATGTTTTCATATTTAGAAAATGAAATAACAGGAATAACAACAGCAACTACAGTTAATGAAATTATTCAAATAGGATGGGCAGCAGATGGATTTCCAATTCTTTATAAATTTGGGCCAGATGCTACAGGTGCTATAAAAGCTTTACAACCCAGTTATAAATTAAAAGAAGGAGAAAGACCAGGAGACGGAACTACAGCTCCTTGTGGACCTTATTCAGGCAAGTATACTAATGATTATGAATATCAGGAAGGTTTAGGAGATTTAGATGAATGTAATGGTAAGGCATCAAATATAACATTGCAAACAGCTAATGGTACAGAAACTTTTGAATATTTTTATGTAATAACATCAACATTTCCCCAAATACCTAGATGTTTGGTTGGTAATGTGAATAGTACATTTGCAAATGCCCAAGTAACAGGAACAGATGCTGATGGAGATGGGTTTATAGCTGCTATAGATTGTGATGATACCAATGCAGCTATACATCCGAATGCCACTGAAATTCCAGGAAATGACATTGATGAAAACTGTGATGGCAGTAAAGTACTTAATACTAAAGAGTATGATTATCCCTCAGTCAATATGTTGTATAACATACATACTTCTGTAGTTAGACTAATCAAAAACAATATTTCATCCTATACAGTAAAATTATACGATGTTAAAGGCAAGGAAATAATGAATTTTGATAATAGCCCAGAGTTTATATCAATTAAAAATTTACCAAACGGCATGTATGTTCTCAACATAAAAAGTGAAATTAAAAACATTAAACAAACCTATAAACTAGTAAAAAAATAAAATCCCACAACTATTTAATAGTTGCGGGAAATAATTGCTATGAAATATAACACAGGAGTCGTCGCCTAGTGTTTCGGTTATTCTTCTTTTTTAATTTCAATATCCGTGCCAATTCTATTTAGCATAACTCAATCTATAATATGTAAAACACCAGTGTAATACGCATACCCATTTTGGTTTTTGTTTGAAGTATTAGTGAAATGTTAATTTCTGGTACGGTTATACGCCATCGCAAACTGTTAGGGGGCATTATCCTGAACAGTACACTTTGATACACTGGTGAACTAATTTTAGATTATCTCATTTTTTATATAAGAATATTTTATCAAGAGTTATAAAAAACTATTGACTATCTCGAACTAAAGCACTGGTCAGTTGTTTACCACCTACTACTAATAGTAAACAAAATACCAGTGCAATATATAGCTCGGGGATAATATTGTTTTACTGTATTATACAATTAAAAAAAAATTGTTTTAAAAGCTGAATAAAAACGCCTCATTCTCTAGCTAAAAAGAGGCGTTTTTAAGTTATAAAGAATGTATC
This sequence comes from Tenacibaculum sp. 190524A02b, assembly GCF_964036645.1. Taxonomy (NCBI): domain Bacteria; kingdom Pseudomonadati; phylum Bacteroidota; class Flavobacteriia; order Flavobacteriales; family Flavobacteriaceae; genus Tenacibaculum; species Tenacibaculum vairaonense. The sequence goes on from NZ_OZ038525.1 coordinate 772,513, forward strand.
GTTTAAAATTTTTTTAGAAAAACCCCGACAAAAAAGTTTTTTAGATATACTCCTTATGTTTACATTTTCTTTAGTAGCGATTCCCCCAAATTTTAAAGCTAACAAAATTCTGAATATGTAGAATTTTGTATGTAAAAAAATGATTAAATACACTGTTACCCTATGGGTAAAAACAAATTACAATAGATACATTAAACTAATATATCTAAACACAAATCAATACTTTGATTTGAGTACTCAAATAGCAAAAACAAATAGTTTTTACTTATTGGGATCACAAAACTAGGTAATAAAAAAAACGCAGGAAACCGAAAACATCCAACTATTAAAAAATCAGGATACCTATACGTTAAAGTAGTTGTTAATTAGTTTTTTATAAAATAAAATCGGTATACCGATGCTAAAAAATAAGCATCATTACTAAGGTTAAAAATGTTTTTTCTTGGTTTTTAAATAATTTATTAACCCTTTTTTAGACTTATCTTTTAACTCTAAACTTTTATAGATATTAGCAGTATGTGTAGTAAAAGTACTCATAGAGATAGATAGCTTCTCAGAAAGCTCTGTATACGACTTCTCAGGATTAGAATAAATTTCGACTAATATTTCTTTTTGCCTTTTAGTTAAACTTACATTTAAGTCCTCTAGAAAGCGATCACCAATAATATCATCATCAGAAGTTTTATAAAAAAATACTTTATAAAAGAAAAAATAACTCAACGCTATAAAACCAATATTATACACACTACGCTCTAAAGGCTGATTATCTTCAAAAACAATTAACATAACAGGAAATAAAAACAAGCTAACCATAGCTATAAAACCAGAGTATATTTTAGTCTTTATATGATTACTCCAGCTTCTGTATGCCGATTCAATCATCCAAACTCTAAACTTATAGAACCAAAAAAATGAAATACCAATAGGATAAGTAAAAAATATAATTCTACAAAGTGATAGATCATTGGTTATAGAATAAAGAGAAACAAAGCTTAAAATATACCAACCACAAAACCCTGTAATAATACCTGTAACTATGTTTTTACTAAAAATTTTGATATTATGATTGTAATGAATGTAGTAAAATGAATAGCAAGAAGCAAGTATTCCAATAGCAAACGTAATATAGTATTGTGATCTAGTATCAGTAAAGAAATTACTATCGGGTATTAATCCATTAGAAATATTATAGATTAAACATAAAATAGTAAGTATAATATATTTACTATTAATATTTTTATTGTTTTTTATAAGTAAATAAGCAAGTATAGATAATACTATTAACTGTAAAACAATAAATAAAAAAGTTACTACGTGCAAATTGGTTCCGAACATTATAATCTCTTTTTCAGTATATAAAGGGTTATTTCTAATTCACTATGTACATTAACTACCTCAAAGCCTAATTTATCATATAAAGGCAAGTTTCTTTTATCAGAGGTTTCTAAATAAACAATACCATAATCATTATAATAATTAATAGCTTCTTTAATTAATTGTGTACCTATACCTTTTCCTTGATACTCTTTAAATACACCAACATAATATAGATGTAAAAAATTTTCTTTAGGATGATTTTTATTAATTGCTTTTTCTCGTTGGAGTACGTTCTTAACATTAAGAACACCTAAAACGTTAAAAAACAAGTTAAGTTTCCAGTATAAAAACAATAATTTAACAGAGAATGATTTTTTGTGCTCAACACCATTAGTAAGCATCAATAAACAAGCCTTTTCATCATTAGATAAAAACACATCTCCATTATAATAAGCATTTAAGAAGAAGAACTTCATTAACTTATTAATACGCTTTAATTGATTCTTACCATCTCTAGTAACATTTATAATAGATTTGTTTTCTTTAAAAGAATCCGTAAGTATGTCTGTTATAAGTTTCGTATGCTTAAGGGTAGCTTTCTTCATCAAATAATCGGGTAAAAGCTGCGAATTTATTAATTTATATTAGGATTACCCAATGGTAATATAATATTGATTAACTTATTTATCTTTAAATATTTTGTAATCAAAGTATAATTATTGAATATAATATGATATGAAAAACTTGAAAAGGCAAATGACTTTTAAGTTTAGTTGAGGTAAATTATTTAAAATAAAAGATACTTTAGAGTAATTTCTGGTGTCTCCAAAACTAATAAAATAATAGCTATTGATATGATTAATAAATTAATAACTTTTTAAATATAAGAATTCAGTATAATGTATTTTTGTTTTGCATTAGTAACAAAAACTAGATCGTTAGTTATCCGTAATAATTACCATAAAATTTATAGTAATTAGTCAATACCTAACAAATTCACCATTATTTTATTTAAAGCACTTCAACACATTATTTTTTCAATAACTCTTTCAATACATTAATTTCAATAGTTAACTTTTTATTCTCTTCAGTAAGTTGTTTAATCTCGTCATCTTTTGCAAAAGACGTTTTAGAGTGATAAGATTCGGGAAGCAGTAATGCAATATCCATAAAAAAATTATGCTTCAAAGCATGGCAAATTTTCCAAAGACTGCCTGTTGAAGTTCTAGGACTACGTTTATAACGATAAATCTGAGAAGTTGAAACCTTTAAAAAAGAAGCAATCGATTTATTTAGTATCGCATTTTTTTCAATATAAGAAGACAATAATTTGCCAATATGTGGTGAATTATACATAACAATTTTAATTTATAATGAACCATAAATATATCAAAAATAATGTTTTAAAACATAAATAAGTACTACACTAATGTTATGACAGAATACAAAAAAGTTAAAAATGATTACACTAATGTTATACTAGAACACAAAAAAGTTAAGAATGATTACACTAATGTTATACTAGAACACAAAAAAGTTAAGAATGATTACACTAATGTTATCTTAGAATACAAAAAAGTTAAGAATGATTACATAAATGTTATCTTAGAATACAAAAAGGTTAATAATGATTGCATTAATGTTGTCTTAGAATACAAAAAAGTTAATTATAATTACACTTATGTTATTTAGGAATGCAAAAAAGTAAAAAAGCACTACACTAATGTAATCTTAGAGTATTTTTAGATTAAAAAATAGGTATAGACATAGTTACATTTACTTTTTTAAATAAGAAACAAACTAAAAAGAAAGATTTATGTTATTTCTGAGATATAAATTTACGTTTGAAAATGGTGATAAACTATTCCGATGTAAACATACAGAGTATCTAGCAGAAAATATTTAAAAACACTATTTGATGCAATGCATGGGAATTAACTCTGGCTATCGCTCTTACGATTACAGTAACCTTACCCATTCATAATTTTAAAAACAAGCTCTTTAGTTAAAGGTTGTCCATTAGCTTTTTGTTTAATAGCGTCAAAAGTAAATACAAAATCACACCCATTTTTATATTCTGAGCAACCATAAGCAGTTTTACCTTTTAAAACCGTACCCTTTTTACACTTAGGACAAGTAAGTGTATTAGGAACAGATGTTTTGTTAGTAGTAGTTTTACTAGCTGCTTGTTTTGGTTCTAATTTCAAATTGAACTGTTCATCAAACCTAATCAAACCTTCAATTTTACCAGCATCAGTTTTCCATCCTTTTAAGTTAGTTGTACAGCCTTTATCTAACAAACGAATAAGCTGACTTTCAGATATTTTTTTATCCATAAAAGAAAAGGGGAGTGTAAAGACACAGCCACTTTTATATTCCGAGCAACCATAAGCAGTTTTTCCTTTTAATAATTGTCCCTTTTCACATTTAGGACAAGCTTTTCCAACTACCGTTTTTTTCTTACTAGCACTTTTTTTCTTCGTAGTTACTTTAGGTTGTTGAGATTCGTAAGAAATACGTTGTGTTTTTTTGCTAGACCTAACTTCATAAACTAAATTATCAACCATTTGTTTCATTTGCTTAATAAAAGTAGCAGCATGGTAATCACCTCGCTCAATTTCTTTTAAACGTTTTTCCCAAAGACCAGTTAATTCGGCAGATTTTAATAATTCATTATCAATAAGATTAATCAAATCGATACCCGTTTGTGTAGGAATAATTAACTTTTTTTGACGCTCAATATACTTTCGTTTGAATAAAGTTTCAATAATACTAGCTCGCGTAGAAGGACGTCCAATACCGTTTTCCTTCATTAATTCACGCATCTCATCATCATCAACCTGTTTCCCTGCGGTTTCCATAGCACGTAATAAACTTGCTTCCGTATAATTACGAGGTGGTTTGGTTTCCTTTTCTAAGAAAGAAGGTTCATGTGGCCCTTTTTCACCTTTTTCAAAGGTAGGTAAAACACCAGATTCATTCGTTTTTTTTGTTTCATTACCAAACTCAAAAACAACACGCCATCCTTTAGTCAATACTTCTTTTCCTGTAGTTTTAAAAGAAACTTCGTCAGCTTTTCCAATTACAGCGGTATTGGCAATATCACTCTCAGGATAAAATACCGCAATAAATCTACGTGTAATAATATCATAAACCTGCTGTTGATTATACTGAAGTTTGATTTGAACACCAGTAGGAATAATAGCATGGTGGTCAGTTACCTTTTTATCATTAAAAACTTTGGTAGATTTTTTAATTTTTTTACCAAGTAAAGGTGCTGTTAAACTAGCATAAGCTGTTAAGTTTTTTAAAATACCAGGTACTTTAGGGTAAATATCATTAGGTAAAAAAGTAGTATCAACCCTAGGGTAAGTAACTACTTTCATTTCATATAATTTTTGAACAAGTTTTAGGGTTTCATCGGCAGAAAATCCAAACTTATTATTGCAATATACTTGTAACCCTGTTAAGTCAAATAACTTAGGAGCATATTCTTTCCCTTTCTTTTTGGTAACAGAAGTAATTTCAAACTCAGCTTCTTTTACTTTATTAGCAAAAGCTTCACCTTCTTCTTTCTTTAAAAATCTACCTTCTTCACAACTAAAAAGTGTTTCTCTATAAAGTGTTTGCAGCTCCCAATAAGGCTGTGGTTTAAAGTTTTGTATTTCTTGGTAGCGATTAACCAGCATGGCAAGTGTTGGTGTTTGCACTCTACCTATAGAAAGTACTTGTTTATCTCTACCAAACTTTACGGTGTACAAACGTGTAGCATTTAAACCTAAAAGCCAATCTCCAATAGCTCTAGAATATCCTGCATAATATAGATTGTTGTATAGCTCATCAGTTTTAAGGTTTTCAAAGCCTTCTTTAATAGCTTCTTCTGTTAATGAAGATATCCATAAACGTTGTACTTCACCTTTATAATTAGCCTGATTAATTACCCAACGCTGAATCAATTCTCCTTCTTGCCCAGCATCCCCGCAGTTTATAACTACATCAGCTTTATCAAATAACGATTTTATAATAGTGAATTGTTTTTGTATTCCTGAATCAGCAGTAACTTTAGTATTAAAACGTTCAGGAAGCATCGGAAGATTATTTAAATCCCAGCTTTTCCAGTGCGGTTTGTAATCTTTAGGCTCTAAAAGCGTACACAGATGTCCAAAAGTATAAGTAACGGCATAACCATTACCTTCAAAATATCCATCATGTTTGGTATTGGCTCCCAAAATACTAGCTATTTCACGAGCAACACTTGGCTTTTCGGCAATACAAACTTTCATTCTATCCTATTTTAAAAACCCGAAATTACTATTTTTTACAAATAAAAAACGTGGCAATCGCCACGTTTTTTCAACAAAATGTATAAACAATTATTGTTTTACTTTATTTTTGAATTTTTCAAACTTATTAGTTGTTTGTTTAGGCCAGCTATTATTTGAAGTATCAATATCAGCTGTTTCTAAATCTGGATCAATAGTAATGTTTTTGATTTCCTTGTCTGAAGAGAATACTTTAAATATTTGAGTGTCATTTTTTCTCCATATTTCAGCAGGATACTTTTCACGTTTTTTAGTACCATCAGCATAAGTTAATTCAACTATAACAGGCATTACTAAACCACCTGGTTTTTCAAACTCAACCTGATACATATACTTAGGCAAGGTTTTTAAATTTGCTTTTTTGTCAGCAGGTAAACCATTTACATAGGTTTCTATGTCTTTTGAATTAGCATCAGCCTTATCAGTAGTTAAAAATACAAGTTTACCTAAACTAGCAAAATAAGAAGGATATTGAGCTTGTAGCTTTTTTGTTCTTTCATTAGGCTTATCAGTAACGTATAAAGGTTTTACTTCTTTAATTCCTATATCACAATAATCAGTAGTATAAAACCAACCTCTCCAGAACCAATCTAAATCCATTCCAGAAGCATCTTCCATTGTTCTAAAAAAATCAGCAGGAGTTGGGTGCTTAAACATCCAACGTCTAGCATATGTTCTAAAAGCATAGTCAAATAATTCAGGTCCCATAATAGTTTGACGTAATAAATATAAACCAGCTGCTGGTTTAGTATAAGCATTAGGACCAAAGTTCTTTACATAATCACCTTGAGACATAATAGGAGATAGGTTGCTTTGATCTAAACTCATATATCCAACAATATCTTTAGGTAAATTATTCGTATTGAATGTTGGATCGTAATCTAATTCGGCTAAAGTTTCTACAAAAGAGTTAATTCCTTCATCCATCCATGTCCATTGACGCTCATCAGAGTTTACAATCATAGGGAAAAAATTATGTCCTACTTCATGTGTAATAACACCAATCATTCCATTTTTTACTCTATCTGAATAAGTTCCATCAGGATTTGGTCTTCCATAATTAAAACAAATCATTGGGTATTCCATACCTTGACGTTTAGCATGAACAGAAATAGCTTTAGAATAAGGATAATCAAAAGTTAATTTAGAATACTCTTCTAGGGTATTTGCAACTACTCTTGTAGAATGCTCTTCCCATAAAGGATTTCCTTCTTTAGGGTATAATGAAACTGCCATTACAGTTTTACCGTTAATATTAACAGCCATCGCATCCCAAATATACTTTCTAGATGAAGCAAAAGCATAATCTCTTACATTTTTAGCTTTAAAATGCCAAGTTTTAGTTTTGGTAGTTCTACCTTTTTCATTCTTTTCAGCTTCTTCTTGAGTAACAATAAAAACAGGATCTTTAAAAGATTTTCTAGCTTTCTCAAATCGTTTACGTTGTTCTTTTGTTAATACTTCTTTTTCATTTTGTAATTCACCAGTAGCGTCTACAATGTGATCAGCAGGAACAGTTAATTTCACATCAAAATCTCCAAACTCTAAGGCCCATTCACTACGTCCCCAAAATTGCATATTTTGCCAACCTTCTACATTGTCATAGACAGCTAAACGAGGATAAAACTGAGCTATAGTATAGTTTTTATTTCCATCAGGAAAGTATTCTACACCAGAACGTCCACCATCTTTAACATAGTCATTAATTAAATAATTCCATTTAATGCGAAATTTAAAAGTATCACCTGGAGCCAATGGTTTAGGCAAATTAATACGCATCATAGTATTATTTATAGTATGAGGTAAATCTCTACCATCTTCATACTTAACAGCTTCTATATTATAACCATACTGCTTAGGTTTAGACATGTTTTCAGAAACAAATTTATCTGGTGTTTGAAAACCACTTGCGCCTTTAGATTCTATTAAAGGAGATTGTGAGTCTGGAGCACGCATATTTTGATCTAATTGTACCCATAAATATTCTAAATGATCTTTTGAGTTATTGTGGTAGGTAATAGTTTCATCACCATATAATTTATCCGAAGCCTCGTCTACACGAAGATCCATCACATAATCTACTTTTTGTTGAGTATAAGCATGTCCAGGAGCTCCGGAAGCCGTACGTTGATTATTTGGTGTTGCTAAAACATCTTTTAATTGACGAAACTTGTTTTGGTCAGTATGTCCTTTTTGAGGTTGTTCTTTTGCTTTTTCTTGAGCTGCTGTAGTAAGAGTCACAAAAAAAAACGAAAATAGTAGCATTGTGTATTTTCTCATTATTCCGCTTAATATTGTTTTTAAAATGGAAAATTAATGAAATAATATTACTAAAAAAGCGTTAATACTAAAATTTTAACAAACCTTTATCATTTTTTCTGTCTAAAAATAAACTTTTTCTATTTTTATTAACGGTAACTCTTATTAAGTTTTGTTGGTCAGGAAAATGTTCTATTAATATATCGTTTTGTACTTCAATAGTTTTAAAAGAAGTAATGTTTTCTATTTCTAAATAAAATGATAAAATATTACCGTAATATTCTTTTCCTATAAATTTATAGGCCTTTTTTTGATCATTAATAGTAATTGTTGAATGATTATTTAAATATTTTAGTAAGTATTTGTCTGATTTAGGATCTTCATTTTTATCAGCCAATTTTAAATCTGTTTTATATTCTTTATTTACAGCTAGTTCAATATCATCCACAAAAATGTTCATAATTATTTGAACACTTTTTTTATCTTCTTTATATTCTATTTCTGTATAAGCAATATAATTTTTATGTATTGTAAAATTCAAAAACAATAAAGCAACAGATAATAATTTAAAATATTTATTCATCAAAGAATGTTTTTGTAATTAATCAACTAAATTACTGTTTTTATTATAAATTGTTGGATTCAATTTTTTAAATTCCAATGATTTTTTGATAAGCTGAATTATAGTAGTTATTATTAAAAGTAAATTAAGTAGGAGTAGGTAAATGTTTATTTAGTATTATTGATAATTTTTAAATAGTCTTTATGTTCATTTTCTAATATTTTAATAACTTTTAAAAGTTCCCCTTTATTATGAAGAGCTTCTATACCAAGTGGATTACAATATTCTAAAAAGTGATAATAACGTTCAGGTGGAATTTGTAGATCTTCAAAGAAAAACTTCTCTCCCAGTTCTGAAATTAATTTTGCAGGCATTCCTTGCTTCAGAGCTAGTTCTTTGCGTAAGGCCCATAAACGTTTAGAATAACCAAAAGGTAAATAAACACTTGTTCCTGCACCAATAAAAGCAAGGTTAGGATCTGTTCTTACCACATGAGGTCTAACTCTTTCATCAATATGGTCATCATCTTCAACAATATTCATGTCAACTTTAGAAAAATCCATAGTTTTTTGTAAAGCCTCGGCTCTTCTATCTTTTGGAGTTTTACGAATATCAGAAGTAATACTTCCTAATAAATTATGTTTTTTTACTTCCACTTCATCAAGTGTATATGTTGTTTTTTCAATGGTAAATTTATTTTCATGTATCCCAAAATGAGTTTCGGTTAGCATTACAATTTTAGTTTCATAACCTATAAAAGAAAAACGTAAGCTATCTGTTGTTTTAGCAGGAATTTTAAAAGCTCCGTAATCGTTAGTATATGTAGCTTGTTTACTATTTAAATTTATGATATGCACATTAGGTAAGACGCCTATTTTATCTGAAATGACACCATATATAGGTTTACGATTAGTTTGTGCATAGGAAGATATTGTAGTAATACAAAATAAGAGGAAAGTAGTTACAAGGGTTTTCATTTTTTTTGTTTTATGGTTTTAAGATACGAAATACTTTCTTGTTCTAATATTTCGATGACTGTTAAAATTTTCTTTTTATAAAACAAAGATTCAATGTTAGTGTAACTACAATAATCGATGAAATGATAATAATTATCTTTTGGAATTTTAAGTGTATTAAAGAAAAAGTCGCCACCTAATTCATGTAAAAGCTTGATTGGAAATAGTTCTTTTTTTGCAAGCTTTTTACGGGCTTCTTTACGTTTTTTACCACCGCCTGAGCCAACATTTCCAGAATATAATGTAATACCAGAATAAGAGCTTGGCATTGTTGATATTTGAGCTTTGCTTAAATGAATTTCGTCACTGCCTACCGGGCTATTCATGATAGCACTCATGCTCATGTTTTTAATATTGTTAACCATATTATTAACTAAGTCATTCATGGTATCTTTAGGAACTTTTTTTAAGTCAAGAGCTAAGCTACCGGTTAGATAATGCTTTTTAATAACAACTTCATCTAAAACATAACTTTTGGTATGCAATTGAATTTGGAAATCATTGTTTTTTAATGTTATTCCAGCTACAGTAAAAGTTTTGGTTTCGTGCTGTACTGAAGACACTTGAACTTCATCACCAATTGTAACATAAAAACTAAAGTTTCCTTTATGGTCAGTAAATGTTCCTTTTTTAGTAGTCAAATTAAGAATATTGGCGTTTTCAACAGGACCAAACTTATCAAATACAATACCTCTTAAAGTTCCGTTTTGTAATTGCCCAAAACTAAATTGGGATAATAAAATGAGAAGTATCAGTAGCAGTTTTTGCATATATAAAGTATTTTACGATTAACAAAGTACGTATGTTGTACTCTTAAAAATGTTTTAATAACCTTGTAAATTTTTGTTAAATAGATATTAAAAGGTTACTTTATTTATACATATTATCAGGTACTCTTTCAAGAACTATGTATTGTTCATTTGAGGTTTCAAATTCAAATCCTTTTATATTATGTTGATGTTTGGTAGTGTACTTTAAAATCATCTTATCAAAGTGAAATTCATCAATAGAAATTTCAAATGACTGTCCATTAACATCTACTATATTTAAAAAGTTATTCTCAACAAACCAATTAGTATTATTATTCAGCCCTTGAATTACTTTAGCTTCTTGCTCTATAGTTTGAGAAATTCCATTAGAAGTAGAAGTAGTAACCATGGTAAAATTACCTTTAAAGTTTAACTTATAATTAGGTGAAAAGTGAAATATAAAGTTAGACTGTTTGCCAAAAGAAGAAATTTTTCTTTTTAATTGAATATTATTCAAGTAACCAAAGGTTGTACCATTAACATTAAAAGTAGCTAACTTCCAAGTTCCAATAATATCTTTGGCAGTCCAGATATTACTAGAATTATTTATTTCGTTTTTAGGGTATGAAGAAATGAACAATGATGATGTTAATAAAAGTAGTAGTTTTTTCATAAAGAGCTAAAATAGGTTAGTAATTGTTGTAGTAACAAAGTAAGGAGGTAATGCTCTTAAAAATGTTTTAAGAGGATGGTAAACTATTGTTAAATAAAAAAACTTTACTATTGTATAAAGTCTATTAACAATACAATCTTATCTTTCAAGAATGATATATTGAGTTCCACTAGTTGTAAAATCAATGTTTTTTATAGTTTGTTTTTTTTCAATAGCAAGTTTTAAAATCATTTTATGAGTATAGAATTCTTCAATAACAATATTAAATACATAACCGTCAGTACTAATAAGCTTTAAGTTTTTATCATCAATTAACCAGTTTGCTTTATTGTAAAAACCATTAATAATTTTAGTTTTACTCTTAATAGTTTTAGAAACGCCATTTGAAGTAGAGGTAGTAATAGTTGTAAAATCACCATTTAGATAAAGCTGATGGTCATCATTAAAATTAAAATAAAAATTATAATTTTTTCCATGTGATATAACTTTTCCATTTACATTACTATTTTTATAGATACCTTTTGTAATTCCTTCAATTTTAAAATCAACCAACCTCCAGTTACCAATAATGTCATTATTGGTAATAAAAGTAATGTCTGATTCATTTGAAGAACAAGAAAGTAGTAGTGTAGAAGTCAATATAAAAAATGTAAATAGTTTTTTCATAGCATTTATTTTGTAGGAATTCGTTTTGTCTAAAGTATAAAATATTTAGTTTTGAATAAAACTTTTAACATGAAGAAATTACTAGTAGCAAGCACATCTACAGTACATGGAAGCGATTATTTAGCATATATTTTACCAACTTTATCTGAGCATTTTAAAGAGGTAGAAACAGTATTGTTTATACCTTACGCCAGACCTAGTGGTATAAGTTACGACGCTTATACAGAGATTGCTAGAAAAGCATTTGTGAAAATAGGAAAAAAAGTAAAAGGAATACATGAGTATATTAATGCAAAAGAAGCAGTAAAAGAAGCAGAAGGTATTTTTACTGGAGGTGGTAATACATTTGAATTAGTGAATCAACTATACAAAAACGATATTTTAGAAGTATTAAAACAAACATTAGAAGAGGGAACACCATACTTAGGAACCAGTGCTGGAAGTAATATTTGTGGAGTAACTATGATGAATACCAATGATATGCCTATTGTATACCCTCCAAGTTTTGAAACATTGGGTGTAATTCCATTTAATATAAACGCACATTATTTAGATCCAGACCCAAGCTCTACGCATATGGGAGAAACTAGAGAAACTAGAATTAAAGAATATCATATATTTAATGAAACAGCTGTTTTAGGGTTAAGAGAAGGAAGTTGGTTAGAAGTTAAAGGAGAACAAATTGTTATAAGAGGAGAGTTAACAGCTAGACTTTTTCAAAAAGATAAAACACCATCGGAGCTGGAGGTAGGAAAAGAGATTTTATTGAAGTAAAATAACCTAGTTTTTATTAGATTATATAAGCATAGCATTGAATTTCTTCAATGCTATGCTTTAAACTTATAACCTATCTGATATTATTTAATTAAGTTTTATCTATTTCTCTTTGATCTACCTGTTTGTTCTGGAGTTGTTTTTTTATAATATTGATTACCATTATTTCTTTTGCTCTTTCTTCTTTTTAATACCTTACCACGTTTACCAGTTTTTGCATTAGGAACAGCTCTGTAATAATAAAAATTATTATCCTCTCTAAACTTTCTGTAGTTTCTTCTAAAGTCTCTTCTATAAAAATAAACATCATCGTAGTCATAAATATCTCCAATATTAATATCGATATTAACATCATTACTACAACCGTCATAATCGTTATAATATCTTACATTTTTTACATAACCTCTATATATAGGATTTCCCCATCTGTCATAACGAACTCTTAAATTTCCTACTCGGTCTAGTTGTCCTCTTCTATACTTTATAAAAACACTACCAATTCTAGTAACATTTCCCCAGTAATCATAATTCACAAAAACGTTTCCAATACGCCTTACTTTTCCATCACGATCACGTTCAATTCGTACACCTCTATTAACTCTAGAACGTCTACCATAATAATCTACATATCTTGTATCTCGGTAATTCGTGTTAAAATCAAAATCACCATTTAAAAACACATGAAATTGCACACCTCTTTCTACAAAAGTAACTGCTTCATTATTACGATATGTAACCCCAATTTTGCTAGTTGATTTATTAATGTTATTGGCATTTATACTTCCCAATGACATAAGTGCTATAAGTAAAAAAATCCCTGTTCTCATAATTGCTAATTTTAGGGTTAATGCCTACTCTAAATTTTTTGCTTTTCGGCTTCCGCATTTGCTAATTAGTTTTCAAAAGACGTGCCAAAAAATATAACTACCTTAAAATTAAAACAGGTTTAATGTTTAAGCTGCTTTTTTTTAGTGTGTTACAAAACAATTGAAAAATAATTATCGAATACTAGTAAAATGCATTATATTTATACGACTTACTCTTAAATTAACTTAGAATCAATGATAGAAGCTATAGATAAAAACCTTCAGCGTGGTATTAAATTATTGGAGAATATTTCAAATGAAGAATATAGTAACAAATCTGTAGCACCTTATTTTTCTAGTATTGGTACACATATGAGGCATGTGTTAGATGTGTTTTCTTGTATATTTAATGGTTTAGAATGTTGCACTGTAGATTTTTCATGTAGAGAGAGAAATAAATTAGCAGAAGAAGAAACTAAAGAAGGCATAAAATACTTTCATTTTATTTTAGAAAAGTTATATGAGTTGAAATCAGAAGATTTTGATAAAATTGTTTACGTAACTGATGATTTAGGATTAGGAATGGTTACAGCGAAATATACTTTAGCAGGAGCTTTAATTCAAGCTCATAGTCATGCCATTCATCATTTTGCAAGTGTAGGGTTTATTATACACCAATTAGGGATAGAGCTTCCTGATGCTGATTTTGGGTATAACCCAACAACTCAAAAAGCAAAAAAAGTGGGGTGAAAAACTCTAATTACCCAAGCTTATTTATTAAATAACCTTAAAGTAAAATAAGAGTGTTTAAGCTCTTAGAATAAAAAGATTTGTACCTTTAAATAAAATTTTAAATAACCATGCAATTTCAAAAGTCTAGTCTTAAATTTTTAAAAGATTTAAAAGAAAATAATAATAGAGAATGGTTTGGAGAAAATAAAGCTATATTCACTGAAGCACAAACTAATGCTAAAGATTTATATGCTGCTATAAGGCAAAAATTAGAAGAACATGATGAAATAGATAAGTTCAAGTTGTTTAGAATTTATAGAGACGTAAGGTTTAGTAAAGATAAAACACCATATCAGCCTCATTTTGCGGGTTCGTTTTCAAGATTGGGAGCAGAGTTAAGAGGTGGTTATTATTTGAGAATTAGACCAGGAGAAAGTTTTTTAGCTGGAGGTTTTTGGGAACCTAATAAAGAGGATTTATATAGAATTAGAAAAGAGTTTGAAATTGATGATTCAGAAATAAGGGAGATCTTATCAGAAGAAAAATTTGTAAAATATTTTGGAGGTAAATTTGATGGTGCTGAATTAAAAACAGCACCCAAAGGTTTTGATAAAGAGCATAGTGCTATAGATTTAATTCGTAAAAAAGGTTTTATAGCTGTCCGTAATTTTTCAGATAATGAAGTATTGTCTAAAAATTTTATGGAGGAAATAAATAATTCATATTTAGCATTAAGACCTTTCTTTAATTATATGAGTGATGTATTAACTACAAATTTAAATGGAGAATCAATACTATAAATAATTTGATCCATTTAAAGTATTAATATTTTAAGCTTTATACCTGAATTTACTTCTAATACGAATAGAATCTGTAAAAAAGTATAGCTTATGATACTAGTTCTGATTTAATTTTACTAAAAAACAACATTACTACCTTTTTATCATACCTAGGTAAAAAAGAAAATTTAAGCAAAAGCAATAGTTGTAATTAAATATTATATTAAAATAATAAGTTAAAAGTGATTGTTTAATTGAATCAATTTTAATTAAAATTATATATGATAACTAAAGAAATGATAATCAAAATAGACAGTTTTTAATAGTAATACTGTATGTTTGTTGCATGAATTTTTTTGAAAAAAAGCATGTAGTAATTGCTGATGAGATAGACGAATATAATCATGTGAATAATGTGGCTTATGTGCAATGGATTAATGATATAGCTAATGAACATTGGAGATTGTTAATAAAAGATATTCCAAAACCAGATTATGTGTGGTTTATAGTAAAACACGAAATTGATTATAAACGCCAAGCTAAATTAGGAGATGAAGTGGTAATAAAAACTTGGGTTGGAAAAACAGAAGGTGTAAAATCTATCAGACATGTTGAAATAATTAAAGAGAATCATGTATTAGTAGAGTCACAAACTACTTTTTGTTTGTTAGATGCGAAAAGTTTAAGACCTAAAAGGATTACTGATGCAATACGTACATTGTTAGTAAACAGTAAATAAACAAACGGTATATTTGTAATATTAAAAGAGAAGAATGACATCATTTAGAGAATTAGGTATAAAAAAAGAATATGTTAAGGGGTTGAAAGAGTTAGGTATTGTTGCTCCAACGAATGTGCAAAAAGAAGTAATTCCTTATTTACTTGAAAATCATACAGATTTTATAGGTTTAGCTCAAACAGGAACAGGTAAAACAGCTGCTTATGGTTTACCAATTTTACATAATATAAATGCTTCGAAAGGTAATGTGCAAGTATTAATTCTGTCACCAACTAGAGAATTAGTCCAGCAAATAAAAAAGCAATTATTTAAGTTCACTAAATATATAGAAGATAAAATATTTGTAGAAGCTATTTATGGAGGAGAAAAGATAGATAAACAAATAAAAAGTCTTCAAAGAACTACACATATTATTGTAGCAACTCCAGGACGTTTAATTGATTTAATAGAAAGAGGCGAGGTGAATTTAAAAGAACTTAATACTCTAGTATTAGATGAAGCCGATGAAATGTTAAGTATGGGCTTTAAAGAAGAATTAAACAGGATTTTAAAATATACATCAGGAGAAAGAAAAACTTGGCTGTTTTCTGCAACTATGCCAAATGAAATAAGAGGCATTATAAAAAAATATATGAATGCTTCTGCAAAGCAAATTGAGATTGATAAAAATATGTTAGTAAATGCTAATATTTCTCATCAGTTTGTTGAAACTACGATATCTGAAAAAACGAATGTTATCATAAAATTTGTAGAAAATAGGAATGCTGAGAGAGGAATTATTTTTACAAGAACAAAAGCTGGTGCACAAAAATTAGCAAAAGAATTGAATGAAGAAGGTTTTTCTGTTGAGGCATTAGAAGGAGATATGAAGCAGAAGGAACGAGACAAAGTAATGAGAGCCTTTAAGAAAGAAAATCTTCAAATATTAATATCTACAGATGTTTCAGCAAGAGGTATTGATGTACAAAATCTAGGTTTTGTAATTCACCATCAATTACCTGAAAAATTAGAATACTATACACATAGAAGTGGTAGAACAGCAAGAGCAGGAAGGCAAGGTGTTTCTTTAGCTCTAATATTAAATAATGAGAGACCAAGAGTTTTAGAAATAGAAAGGTCATTACAAATAAATATTTCAGAAATAGTAATATAGAATGAATATCATTTATGCCATAGATATTGCAGGAACCTTTGCTTTTGCTATTAGTGGTGCTTTGGTTGCTTTAAAAAAAGACTTTGATGTATTTGGAGTTATTATTATTGCTTTTGTTACTGCAGTTGGAGGAGGAATGTTAAGAGATATATTAATAAATGCGCATCCAATAAATTGGATTGGAGACATTAATTATATATGGACTATTTTATTGGCAGTAATTTGTACTTTTTTATTTAAAAGTAAAATAGAGCCATTGCGAAAAACAATGTTTTTATTTGATACAGTAGGTATAAGTGTATTCACTTTATTGGGACTTCAAAAAGGTTTGAATTATGAATTACCAACAGTAGTAGCTCTGGTAATGGGAATGGTGTCTGCTGTTTTTGGAGGCGTCATAAGAGATGTTTTAACAAGAAAAGTTCCACTAATTTTCAAAAAAGAAATTTATGCATCTGCTTGTTTAGCAGGTGGTATAGTATATTTATTACTAGGAAAGATTAATGTAAATGAAGACGTTCAATTTATTATTTCTGCAGCTGTAATTGTTGTTATTAGAACTTTAGCAGTAGTGAATGAATATGAATTTCCAAAGGTTAAGAAAGATATATTTTCCATAAGGGAAAAATAAGATTTTTATAATTTTTACTATTTATAATTGATGAATTAATAATAGATTTTTAGTCGCAGAAAATAACACGTTGTAGGTTGTTACTTTTCTGTTGTTGGTCGATTTTTTTTTGTGTAAAAGTAAATATTTAAAACATTGAGGGACAACTAAATATTTTTAATTTATGAAATCCTTCTTATTTATTCAGAAAAGGCTACTTTTTTTGCTCCTTTTCACAACCTCATTTATTTTTTCACAAGTTAATACTGGTGGCTCAGCAACTACAGCAGACCATCAAAAGCAAATTATTGGTTATATAACCAATTGGGATGCCTGGAAAACAACCAGTGCTGGAGTACCAACTCAAGGAGCCTTAACACATTTGAATATTGATTATTCTAAGTACACCATTCTTAATTACTCGTTCTTTGGAGTAGCTAGAGATGGGTCTCTCCATAGTGGAGATCATAGGAATAAGCAAATTTATCAAAGTGGAGTAACACAAGCACCAAATGATCTATTCTTTACGAACATATATAGTAGTTGGGATATGCATATTTTATTTGGAGAAATTGATCCTATTCAACATGTTAATGAAGATGCTAAAAGAAGAGCAGAAGCACAAGGTTTTCAAGTAGAATTAGGAGCTAGTTCTTGGACACATCCTGCTTGGGGATTAAGTGGGCCATTACCCATTCCGCTTCATAAGGAAGATGGGGCACCTGGATTAATTAAATTAGCACATCAAAAAGGAGTAAAAGTAATGGCTTCCATTGGTGGTTGGAGTATGTGTAAACATTTTCCTGAGATGGCAGCGGATCCTGTAAAAAGAGCTCGTTTTATAGAAGATTGTAAAAAACTAATTGCTACAGGTTTTGACGGTATTGATTTGGATTGGGAATATCCAGGACCTTATGCTGGTATGAACTTTACAGGAACTAATGCTGATTTTGATAATTTTGAAAACTTAGTAGAAGAAATTAGAGAAGCAATTGGACCAGATAAGTTAATAACATCTGCAATGTCAGCTGATCCAAGAAAGCTGGATGGTTTTAATTGGACCAGATTATCTAATTCAATGGACTATTTTAACATGATGACTTATGATATGAATGGTGGATGGTCTAATATTGCTGGGCACAATGCACCAGTTTATCCATATAGTAATGCTGAAGTATCATTTTTCAACTGGCAATCTACTTTAAATAAGTTAAACGAAAAAGGAGTACCGAAGAGTAAAATATGCTTTGGAGCACCTTTTTATGGTAGAGGTGTGATTACTGAAGGAGCTGCTGATTTAAATGCTAAAACAGTAAAAAGAGCCGTAACAATCCAACCAGATGGCCCTATTCAAACATGTGCAGATTATACTAACTGGAAATTAGAAGTATATGATGGTACCCCAAATTACTTTTTTATAAAGCAAAAAGCCTTATCTCCTAATAGTGGATGGACTAGAAAGTGGGATGATGAAGCTAAAGTACCTTATTTGGTAAAAGATAATTTCTTTTTAAGTTATGATGATGAAGAGTCTATAGGTATTAAAGCTCAATTCATTAATGATAATCAGTTAGGTGGAACAATTATTTGGACCGTTTATGGTGATTTAGAAATTAGTGGTACAGCTACATCTTTTGGAACAAAACTAAAAAGATGGTCAAATGTTAAATCTCCATTAGTAAACAAAATGAATGAAGTTTTTGCAAATGGAGGCACAGGAGGAAATATTGCACCAACTGTAAGTGTAACTTCACCAGCTAATAATACAACTTTTACGGCTGGAGAAACTGTAACTATAACTGCTAATGCTTCTGATAGTGATGGTACAGTTACAAAAGTTGAGTTTTATAATGGAAATACAAAGTTAGGAGAGGACACTACTTCTCCATATGAGTATTCTTGGCAAAATGTTACACAAGGGAGTTATACTATAACAGCAAAAGCTACAGATAATGATAATGCTTCAACGACATCATCTGGAATTTCAATTACAGTGAATGGAGATACTAACAATACACCACCATCAGTAAATATAACTTCACCAGTTAACAATGCAACTTTTACAGCTGGACAAACAGTAACAATAACGGCTGATGCGTCTGATAGCGACGGTACTATTACTAAAGTTGAGTTTTTTAATGGAAGTACAAAGCTAGGAGAGGATACTACTTCTCCTTATGAGTATTCTTGGCAAAATGTTTCTGAAGGAAGTTATACTATAACAGCAAAAGCTACAGATAACGATATTGCTTCAACGACATCATCAAGTGTTTCAATTACAGTGAATGGAGGAACTGATGATTGCGCAGATATTCCAGCTTGGTCAGCAACGACAACTTATAGAGGTGGAGAAAATGTTAAGTATAAAAAAGTTAATTATAAAGCGAAATGGTGGACGTTGAATCAAACTCCAGATACACATAATGGTGATGGACAGCCATGGGAAAAAGTAAAAGATTGTGGTGGAAGCACAGGAGGTGGAGATAATATACCACCAACTGTAAGTATAACAAGCCCATCTAATAATACTACTTTAAAAGAAGGTGTAAACATTAATATTACTGCTAATGCTTCTGATGATGGTACGGTAACTAAAGTTGAATTTTTTAATGGAAATACAAAGTTAGGAGAAGATAGTTCAGAACCATATAGTTATACAATATCTAATGCAGCTGTAGGTAATTATACATTAACAGCAAAAGCTACTGATGATAAAAACCTATCAACTACTTCTTCAGTAATTAATGTAACTGTAGAGAAAGATTCAACAGGAGGTGGACAAGGATGTGTAGGTATTCCTGAATATGCAGCAGGAACTGCCTATAGTAAAGATCAAGAAGTGCAAAATAAAGTAGGAGATCAAAATCAGAAATTTAAATGTAAAATAGCCGGTTGGTGTTCTTCTTCAGCAGCTTGGGCATATGCACCAGGAACTGGAGCTCATTGGCAAGATGCTTGGGCAAAAGTTGGAGATTGTGGAGGTGATGGAGGTCCTTTTGATCCAGAAACTACAATCACATCTCCTAGCAATGGAACAACTTATACAGTTGGTGGCTCAATAAATATTACAGCTACTGCTTCTGATAGTGATGGTACAGTTACAAAAGTTGAGTTTTATAATGGAAATACAAAATTAGGAGAAGATACTTCAGCACCTTATAACTTTACAATTAATAATGCTCAAGCAGGGAAATATAACTTAAAAACCATAGCTACTGATAATGAGGGAAGAACAGGAGAGTCAGCAGTTGTGACTATTAGTGATAATTCTATACCGCCACCAATTTCAGGTAAAATTTTAGTAGGGTATTGGCATAATTTTGACAACGGTTCAACAACTCCTAAGTTAAGAGATGTGTCAAGAGATTGGGATGTAATTTGCGTCGCCTTCGCTGAACCTAAAACAGGAAGTAAGTCTGATATGCAGTTCTCACCATTCAATTTATATGGAGGAAATGTAGAGGAATTTAAGAGTGATGTTGCTATATTACAAGGTAGAGGGCAAAAAGTATTAATTTCTATCGGAGGTGCCAATGCACATGTTGAATTAAATAACGAAACGGAAAGAAATGAGTTTGTAACTTCTATGACTAATATTATTAATACGTATGGTTTTGATGGGTTAGATATTGATTTAGAAGGTAGTTCCCTTTCGTTAAATTCTGGAGATACTGATTTTAGAAATCCAACAACGCCTAAGATTGTTAATTTAATAGAAGGAACTAAATCTGTAATTAATAATATTGGAGCAAATAGATTCACATTAAGTATGGCACCTGAAACAGCTTATGTTCAAGGAGCATATGGAAATTATTCAGGGATATTTGGAGCTTATTTACCTGTAATTCATGCGTTGAGAGACCAGATGGACTATATACATGTTCAACACTATAATACGGGGTCAATGTTTGGAAGAGATGGTAAAATTTATCAACCTGCAACAGCTGATTTTCATGTAGCAATGGCAGAAATGTTAATTACTGGATTTAAAGTAGCACAAACAGGTTTAAATTTCCCTGGGCTAAGAGCTAATCAAGTAGCAATTGGTTTACCAGCAGAACCTAGAGCCGCTGGTAGTGGTTATACGCCAGAGGCAACAGTTCAACAAGCATTAGATTATTTAATTAAAGGGCAAACTTATGCTGGTAGACAATATACAGCTGCAGCTACATATCCTGATTTCAGAGGCCTTATGACATGGTCTATTAATTGGGATTTAGCAAATAGCTCTAGGTTTTCAACTAGTCATAGAGCGTATTTTAATAATTTAGGAAGACCATCTGCAAATAAAAAAGATAGAGATGTAAGTTCTAAAGTATCAGTATATCCAAATCCAGTAGTTAAGGATGTAATTACTTTTGACTTTAAAAACTCTGTAAGTGCTAGAAAAGCTAATATGATTTCTAAAATTGAAATTTTTGATGTTAATGGAGTAGTGGTTTATACTGCTGAAGTAAATTCAGATAAGAACAAACAAAGTTTTGATGTTAGTAAATTGAAAAGCGGAATGTATTTTTATACATTATCAAACGAGAATCAAAAAGACTTAGGTAAATTTATCAAAGTAGATTAATGTAGAATTAAATTAGATGAAAAGCCTGTATAGATTTCTATACAGGTTTTTTTTTATGTAAAAAATAGAAAGATTAGTATATTTGAGAGAATGAATATATAACTTGAAAATGAGAAAGGTATTTACTGTATTATTTTTATTGTTAATAAATAGTTTTATTTATGCGCAACAAGAAGAATTGCCTGATGGTTGGGATAAAATTACTTTAGATGGTGAAGTAGCATATATGAATTTAGTAACAGGTGAAGTGGCTAAAGTAAAGCCAAAAAATGCAGCAAAAAAGCATGTACTAAAAAAGAAAGAGTTTGATCCAACCATAATTCATAAGGTTGATAAAGGAGAAACTTTAAGTAAAATAGCTAGAAAATACAACTTGAATTTAGCTAAATTGTATAGATTGAATAGTTTAACAGATTTTGACGCTTTAGAAGTAGGGCAGGAGATTGTTGTTGGTTATAGAGATGATAAGGATGTAATGAATGAACAATTTACTAAAACTGATCATAAATTTCATACAGTAAATAAAGGAGATACTTTATTCAATATTGCATATCGTTATAAACTGACTGTTAAAAAACTAATGACTTTAAATAATTTAAGTAAAAACATTATATTCTTAGGGCAAAAACTAAGAGTAAAATAAATTTATTTGTAATTAAATTTTGAAAATTTATATATTTTCATTTATATTTATGATAATATTTTACTAATAATGAAAAAATTGCCAGATTTATCTAAGTTTGATGAAATATCTGATAACGATGATGATTTTAAAAATGTAATGATTGGTATTTTCAAGAAAGAATTCCCCCTTGAAAAGCAAACATTTTTAGATGCATTTGAAGGAAAAAATTATGAAAGTAGTGCAGAAGCAGTTCATAAATTAAAACATAAGATAAATCTTTTAAATTTAGAAGGTGATTATAGACTAGCAGCTGTATTTGAAGAGCAATTAAGAAATAATTCATATGAGTTATATGATGCTTTTATAGAAACCTTAGAAAAAATAGAGAAATTCATTAAAAAAATATAAATGATTAATTCCATTATTATAGATGACGACGAGTTAGCGAGAGTTATTATAGAAAAATACTGTACTAAATTAGATTATCTTTCTGTTTTAAAAACTTTTGATAATGCGTTAGATGCTATTGACTTTATTAATAAAAACAAGATAGACTTAGTTTTTTTAGATATACACATGCCGGAGCTAAGTGGGTTTGACTTTATTGATAGTCTAAATAATCCTCCAAATATAATTTTAACTACTTCTGATACCAATTTTGCATTGGATGCTTTTGAATATAAATGCATAATTGATTATCTGGTGAAACCAGTTAAGTTGCCTAGATTTATTAAAGCTGTTACTAAAATAGATAGAAAACCACAAATAATTGAAGAGGATTTAACTGAAACTAAACAAGAGGATAGTAAGAATGAGTTGTATGTAAACATTGATAGAAGATTAGTGAAAATTTTAATATCTGATATCTATTTAATTGAAGCTAAAGGGGATTATATTAATATTAAAACAGAGACTAAAAATCACATTGTTCACACAACAATGAAAAAAATAGAAGAGAAATTACCAGACGATTTATTTCTAAAGATTCACAGGTCATACATAATAAACTTGAAGCAAATTATAGATATTGAAGATAATAGTGTGCTTATCAAAAAAGAAGTTATTCCAGTAAGTAGATCTAATAGACCAGAGCTAATGAAAAGGCTTAATTTATTAAATTAAAACCTGTATTTAAGCAGCAAGCCAAGTTCGTTAAACTCAAAGCCAGCAGCATTTTCAACTGCTTGATTACTGTGTTTATAAAAGCTTAAAAATGATAGTTTTTTACTTAGCTG
The DNA here is from genome assembly GCF_964036645.1 of Tenacibaculum sp. 190524A02b. Lineage (NCBI taxonomy): Bacteria > Pseudomonadati > Bacteroidota > Flavobacteriia > Flavobacteriales > Flavobacteriaceae > Tenacibaculum > Tenacibaculum vairaonense. The sequence continues at coordinate 796,103 of NZ_OZ038525.1, forward strand.
ATAACCAAAATTAAGTTCGGTTCTAAAACTTTGTTGACTTGAAGTTGCGTTTATTTCTTGAAAGCCATACGCAGCTATAAAATTAAGTTTCCATTTATCTGAATGTTTAAAAATACTATAATCTACAAAACCTTCAAAAACAAAATACCTTTCAGGGCTGAAATATACTTCAGCTCTTTCTTTTTTAAAGCCCATTAATAAAGTATTTATTCCTATTTTAAAAGGAGTTTCTTTTTTAAGCAAATAATAAATGGAATTAAACCATAAGTTCCTAATGTTATCATCAGATTGTGAAGTGAAATAATACTGGGTAAACCAGCCAATTTTATATTTTGTAAGAATATGATAGTTAAGAGATAAATGGTTTTGATAAATTTCACTATTTATTAACTGTGCGTTAAAATTATGATATTCTTTTTGAAATGAAAAGTTAAGGTTTTGATTATAACCTAGTTTTATTTTGCTTCCAATGCTATACGTCAAGTCATTGTATGAGTTGTTGAATCCGTTGGTTTTTAAATAATTTAGACCTCCTATTAGCTTTATTTTATTGGTTAAATAGTGTTCAAAACCAATTCCCATAGTATATTGATTAGATTGTTGATTTAAAACATCGTTTTTAGAGGATCTATAATTGTAACTAAAACCTATTGATGTTTTTGTTGAAATAGGATGTATATACCTCGTTATTGAATTTCTTGATATATTATGACCGTTATCAAAAGTATGAACTTCTTTTTGTTCAATTCTTGGTCTATATTTTTTTTGAATAGTATTTTTTAAACTTATTAATTGTTTATTGTTACTATTTAATTTAAGAGCTTCTTCAATAGTATATAAAGCAAATTTATCTTGATTGTTGGCTTGATATGTATAGGCTAATCCAATATAAATCCCAAGTATTTTATTATTTAGTTTTATACTCTTTTGATAATGCTGAATTGCTTTATGATATTTTTTTAAATTACTATAAGTATTAGCAAGTCCAAGCTCTATTATTGGATTTTCTGGATAATTTTTTTGGAGAAAAATATATTTTTCTAATGCAAGATCAAACTCTTTATTCCAAAGTAAGCATTCAGCAGCATTAATATTGAACTCCAAGTTTTTTGGTTCTGTAGAAAGCAATTCGTCGAAAATTAATTTAGCTTTACTAGGATTTCCATTTAAACCTAAAGCTCTACCATAACACAATTTAGCAGTTTTGTTTTTAGGATGCTTTTCTAAAAAATCTTCAAAAAATAGTTCAGCTTTAGCAAAATCACCTTTTTCTAAATATATAAACCCTTTATTCATAGTGGATTGAGCAATGGTCTTAGAAAGTAAAAAGCTATATAAAAAAATGTAAGCGAGAAACTTAAGTTTATTCATAACTATTAAAATTTGGTTAATAGCAAGTTACGAGTTAATTGGCTTACATTAATCTATAGTAAAGTGCATTTTGTCGAAACTAATTTAAAAATGGCTATAAAAAGAAGAATTTTGAGGTGTGTTTAATTAATAAAATTATTGCCTTATGTTACAAATAAACTATAACCAAGGAAGATACGAATTAGAAGGAAACTTAGCTTTAGAAAACTCAAGAAGCTTACTGTCTTATTTTGAAACATTATTACAATATGATTCTAAAATAATTTTAAATATCAATAAATTAAAAAATATAGACAGTTCTGGTGCAGATGTTTTAGTAGAACTTTATAAAAAAGCATCACAGAATAATAAAGTTTTTAAAATTTTTGGAAAAGCAAATGATAAAGTGTCAAAAATTATTAAAACGTCTAAGCTTAAAGATATTATTGTAAGCTAAAATCTATTGTAATGAAAGCATTATTTGTTTGGAGCGATTTTAGAATTACACCATCTCAGTGGTTTATGATTAGCGTAATGATAGTTAATGCTGGTAATTATGCTTATAATTTAGTTTTGGGAAGATGGGTTGGTCCTGATGTTTTTTCAAATATTGCTTTATTAATTACTTTATTACTAGTATTATCATTTTTAGCAATGACTGCTCAATTATTATGTGCTAAGTATGTGATAGAATTACCTAAAGATAAAGTTGAAAATTTTAAGAAAGTTTCATATAAATATTCCTTTCTAGCTGGAGGTTTATTAGGGGTAGTGTGTGTGTTAAATGCCAGTAATTTAAAGCAACTATTTAATGTACCTTCAGAACAGGTGTTTTATATTTTTGGATTAGGAATTCCTTTGTATTTTATAATGAGTGTATCCAGAGGTATATTACAAGGAAAACAACAATTTATAGGCTTGTCACAATCTTATTTACTTGAGATGTTTGCTAGATTAACTATCACTTTCTTTTTAATAGGTTTTAACCTTGTAGAAGCAACATTTGCTGTTGGAATTGGTATATTTATGTCATTTGTGTTTGGTATGTTCCCTAACCAGTTTAAATGGGCAAACATTAAAACTAAATCAAAATTAACATCAATACAAAGCAAAAGTATTTTTAATTTTTTGGTAATCACTTTACTCTATGAAGGAACACAAATACTAATTAATAATTCAGATATTTTAATAGTTAAACATTATTTTAATAATTATCAATCAGGGTTATATGCATCATTAGCTTTAATAGGAAGAGTAGTTTACTTTGTTATATGGATGCTAATAATGATATTATTACCCAAGCTTATTGAAGCTAAAAAAGAAGGTGAAAACCCTAAGGCTATATTTAATAAGTATTTAAAATACATTGTTTCTTTTACTTCAATATTAATTTTTGGGTGTTATCTATTTCCCGAAACTATAATATCCTTACTTTTCGGTAAAGAATATATAGCATTAAGTTATCTTTTATATAAATACGCTATGGCAACTTCTCTTTTTGCTTTGGCTAACCTTTTCATATATTATTTTTTATCTATTTCAAAATATAAGCCTGTTATAATAGCTATGTTTTTTGGAATAGCACAAGTACTTCTTTTAATTATTTTTCATATTTCATTAGCTCAAGTAGTTTATGTACAAATAACTCTTATGTTTATACTACTACTGTTTACATTGTTTTATTACAGAGTTTATTCGTAGTTTATGATATCTTAAGATAAGAAAAACAAAAAAGACGATACATAAGTTGTACCGTCTCAATTTTTACTATTAATCTCACCCTTCAAAAGATTAATACATACGATTTAATCGTTAAATTTAATAATATTTAAAAGAGTGTCTTGTAACAATTGTTACATACAGATTATTTATTTTTAATATCTATCCATTTTCTGGCATTAACAAAAGCTTCTAGCCATGGAGAAACTTCATCCTTTCTACCGTCAGGGTAGTTAGCCCAGTTCCATTGAAAAGTAGAGCGTTCTATATGCGGCATTGTTACTAAATGACGTCCAGTATTGTCACACATCATAGCTGTATTATAATCAGAACCATTTGGATTATTTGGGTATCCCTCATATCCATATTTGGCAACAATATTATAATTCTCTTCATTTTCAGGTAAATTAAACTTTCCTTCACCATGTGAAATCCAAACACCCAATTCAGTGCCAGCTAAACTAGATAACATAACAGAATTGTTTTCTTGTATTTTTACTGAAGTAAAAGAACTTTCATGCTTTTTAGAATCGTTATGAACCATTTTTCCATGAACTTTATGTTCAGGATTAATCAATTCTAATTCCATCCATAACTGACATCCATTACAAATACCAACAGATAAAGTATCTTCTCTTTTAAAGAAACTTTGTAAAGCAGCATTGGCTTTTTCATTATATAAAAAGGCACCAGCCCATCCTTTTGCAGAACCTAAAACATCTGAATTAGAAAAACCACCAACAGCCCCAATGAATTGAATATCTTCTAAGGTTTCTCTTCCAGAAATTAAGTCTGTCATATGAACATCTTTCACATCAAAACCAGCTAAATACATAGCATTAGCCATTTCTCTTTCAGAATTAGACCCCTTTTCTCTAATTATGGCAGCTTTAGGTCTGTTATTAGTAGTTCCAACAACATCATTTAACTTTCCAGTAAAATGAGAAGGAAAGGTGTATTTTAAGGGTTGATTTTTATAGTTTTCAAAACGATCTTTAGCTAAACCGTTAGCTGTTTGCTTATTGTCTAATAAATAAGATGTTTTATACCAAGTATCTCTTAATTCTGAAATAGATAAAGCAAATACATCAGAATTGTTTTTAATATTTAATCTATCAGATTCAGTAACATCACCTATTTTAAAGAATTCAATATTCTTTTCTTTGAATACAGTTTCAACAGTGTTATCAACAGATTGGAAAACAATCCCTGAATTCTCCGCAAATAATAACTTAATACTATCATCCTCTCCAATTTGTGATAAATCAATATTAGCACCAACATTCACATCTGCAAAGCATAATTCTAGTAAAGTTGTAATTAAGCCGCCAGAAGCTACATCATGACCAGCTATAATTTTATCTTCTTTAATTAAGTTTTGAATTACATTAAATGTAGATTTAAAGAAAGCGTTATTTGCAATAGTAGGAGTGGAGTTCCCTATTTTATTTACAACTTGGGCAAAAGAACTACCTCCTAATTTAAACTCATCTTGAGATAAGTTGATATAATAAATATTTCCTTTATTAGGTTTTAAAACAGGTTCTATAACTTTAGTTATATCATTACAATTTGCAGCAGCAGAAATAACTACCGTTCCTGGAGATATTACTTCTTCATTAGGATACTTTTGTTTCATTGATAAAGAATCTTTTCCCGTAGGAACATTGATACCTAAATCAATTGCAAATTCAGAAATAGCTTTTACTGCTTTATATAAGCGTGCATCTTCACCTTCATTTTTACATGGCCACATCCAGTTTGCAGATAAAGAAACTGATTGCAAACCATCTTTTAAAGGAGCCCAAACAATGTTTGTTAATGCTTCAGCAATAGAGTTTTTACTTCCAGCTTCAGGAGCAATTAACCCAGAAATAGGTGAGTGTCCAATTGTAGTAGCAATCCCTTCTTTTCCTTTATAGTCTAGTGCCATAACACCAACATTGTTTAAAGGAATTTGTAAACTACCAGCACATTGTTGCTTGGCAACTTTTCCACCAACACATCTATCTACTTTGTTGGTAAGCCAATCTTTACAAGCTACAGCTTCTAATTGTAATACTTGTTCTAAATAGTTAGAAAAGTTTTCTTTAGAATAGTTTAAATCAGCATAATTTCTATCAACTGTTTTATCATTCATTATTGTTTTCGGAGAACTTCCAAACATATCTTCTAAAGCTAAATCCATAGGTTTATTACCATTAGTTTTAGATTCAAAAGTAAAACGATGATCACCAGTAACATCTCCTACAGTGTATATTGGAGAACGCTCGCGTTCAGCAATTTTATTTAAGGTGTTAATATGATTGTCAGAAATCACCAAGCCCATTCGTTCTTGAGATTCATTACCTATAATTTCTTTATCAGATAAGGTAGGATCTCCAACAGGAAGTTTATCTAAATCGATCTTTCCACCAGTATCTTCAACTAATTCAGATAAACAATTTAAATGTCCACCAGCTCCATGATCGTGAATAGAAACAATAAAGTTTTCTTCACTTTCTACCATACCACGAACAGCATTAGCTGCACGTTTTTGCATTTCTGGATTAGATCTTTGTACGGCATTTAGTTCAATTCCTGAAGAAAATTCACCAGTGTCAGCAGAAGAAACAGCAGCTCCTCCCATACCAATTCGGTAGTTTTCACCTCCAAGAATTACAATTTTATCACCTTCTTTAGGAGTATCTTTTATGGCTTGATCTTTTTTACCGTAGCCAATACCTCCAGCTTGCATAATTACTTTATCAAAACCAAGTTTTCTAGCATCTTCTTCATGTTCAAAAGTTAAAACAGAACCACAAATTAAAGGTTGTCCAAACTTATTACCAAAATCAGAAGCACCGTTAGAAGCTTTGATTAAAATATCCATAGGAGTTTGATATAACCACTTACGTGCATCCATAGCTTGTTCCCATGGACGATTTTCTTCTAGACGAGAATAAGAAGTCATATAAACTGCAGTTCCTGCTAATGGAATAGAACCTTTACCACCTGCAAGTCTATCTCTAATTTCTCCACCAGAACCTGTTGCAGCACCATTAAAAGGCTCCACAGTTGTAGGAAAGTTATGAGTTTCTGCTTTTAAAGAAATAACAGATTCAAACTCTTTTGTTTCATAATAGTCAGGAATATCTGCATTTTTAGGAGCAAATTGCTCAACTTTTGGCCCTTGAATAAAAGCAACATTGTCTTTATAAGCAGAAACAATACCGTTAGGATTTTGTTTTGATGTTTCTTTGATTAGCTTGAAAAGAGAGGTAGGTTGTTCTTCACCATCAATAATAAATGTTCCATTGAATATTTTATGGCGGCAGTGCTCAGAATTTACTTGAGAAAAACCAAAAACCTCTGAGTCAGTTAATTTTCTACCTATTTTTTTAGAAACGTCTTCTAAATATGTAATTTCTTCGTCACTTAAAGCTAATCCTTCTTGGATATTATAAGAGGCAATATCTTCTATTTCTAAGATAGCTTCAGGTTCAATATCAATAGTAAACGTTTCTTGATTTAAACCATTAAACTTTTGAGAAATCATAGGGTCAAAATCAGAAAAAGATTCAGAAACAGCTTCAAACTCTTCAATTCTTACAATTCCTGAAATTCCCATATTTTGAGTAATTTCAACAGCATTTGTACTCCAAGGAGTTATCATTGCAGCTCTTGGTCCAACAAAAAAGGCGTCAAGAGACGCCGCGTTTATTTTAGGTTGGTTTCCAAATAACCAAGTAAGTTTCGAAATTGTTTCTGTAGTTAATTCTTCTGTTGTTTGAACAGCAAAAACATTACTGTTTACGTTTCCAAAGAAATGAATCATTATTATAGTTGTGTTTGTGTGTGTTTTAAAAGGTGTAAATTTAGTTCTTTTACTTGAATTAAAAGCATAAAAAAAGCAGTAAAATTTTACTGCTTTAAACTTGTTTTTTCAGGTATTCTATTTCTATCTATCTTACCTTTTTTTAAGGCTTTATAATTTTCGTAACAATTTAATACAGCTTCAATTAACTGTAAGTCACTTGCTTTTTTAATAAAGTATTCAGAATAGTCACAATCAGTTAGTAATGTATGGAGTTCAGCTCTGTCCATTTCTAAATATTCCATCATTACTTCTCTGTCAAACTTACCTGCTAACATTTTACGTAAATCATCCTCTTTCTTAAGCTTTTGAAGCTTTTTCAATTGTTTGGGCTTTTTGCCAAAAAGGTTGTATACTAAATCAACAGGATTTAAAAGTTTAGCTATTGGAGAACTTATCTTTTTCGGACGGCCAACTTCATAAGTTTGTGGTAAACCGTTAATATGAATTCTTGTAAATTTATCTTTAGGTACTTGTTTAACATCAACTTCAAGAACACCAATTAATTTTGTAGACTTAATTACGATTTCTTTAATTTCTTGTGGTTTTTCAGACAAAGAAATTTCAACTTCATTACCTTTTAGTAGGTCATTAGTAACTTTTAATTTAATTGAAGAGTATCCTAAAAAAGAAACAAGAACAGTATCATTTGCTTGTGCTGCTAATTTAAAAAGACCTTTTTCGTTAGTAATAGTACCTATAACTGTATTTAAGTTCAAAATATGTGCAGCACTTAAAGGTTTCTTAGTTTCATTGTCAACAATTTGACCTTTTAACGAATTGTTTAGGTCACTTTGAGCTGTTATAAATGAAGTAAATAACAGTAAAATAAAAAAGGTGAAGAGATTTTTTTGCATAATGCGAAAATAGTGATAAAAGTGGTTTTGTTAGTTAATAATGTGTGAAATTGATTATTGTTTACGAAAAAGAAAAAAAATAATAAAAAATGTAGGGTAAACATGTTGTTGGTTGTTATATAATACAACTAAATGTCAGTTTTGTTGTGAATATTATATTTTTTTTTGAAACTGACTTTAAAAGCTTTTATAACCAGGCTATATAACTATTAAAAAGCTAATTTTTATTAATTAGCAGTCTAATTAACATTTATAATGCATAATAACTGATCAGGTGCATTAATGTTATTCCTTGTATTTACACTTTTAACCCAATATTTCTCTCTATAAAAAATAAAAGAGAGGTACTACAGTGTTTAAGTATTTTAAAATAATAAACACAAATTTTATAAAAATATATATACGAATGAGATACCCAACATTATTTGGATTAACCCTTCTATTAATGGTTTCATGTCAAAATGAAGACTTTACCAATGGCTCTGAAATAAGTTCTAGTACGGAGCAATTACCTCAGTTTTTAACCCCCGAAGTACCTGACGGTATTCAGAACTTAAATATTAGTGAGTTGTCTAAAAAAAATGCTTCAGATGCTAAAAGAGAAGCTGTAGAAGAAAATTGCGTAGAGAAAAAAGTATCGTTTACTCAAACAGATTCAGATTTTTTTATTCTAGATGCTAATAGTTCTTTGCTATGGCCGGGGAATTTGGTTGCAGCAAGATCTGTACAAGAAGGAGCACCAACTTCTATCCCAATTTCAGGAGAAGATAGAAATCCTGTAGAAGTAAGAGTAAATGTATTATCAGGAACTTCAGCATCTACTTCTAGAACAATTGAAGATCCTACACCAGGAAAAGTTCAAGATAATTTAAATGCCATTTTGAATGCTTATTATAAAAGTCAAGCTAATTTCCCTGCTAGTTTTGATATTAGTATTCAAAGAATTCATGATGAAAAACAATTTCAACTTTCTTTAAATGCTGGTTATTCAGGACCTAGCGTAAATGTTGCAGGAAGTTTTGGAGTAGATTTTTCTAGACAAAAAACTAGATATGCGGTTACGTTAAAACAACGCTTCTTTACGGCATCTGTTTCTCCAAAAGAAGGAGTGATAGGAAAGAATGGTTGGTTTAATGAAAATGTTACACCTGAGAGATTAAATCCTTATGTGACAGATTATTTAAATGTTAGTGAAGGGCAGCAAAATCCATCAGCTTACATTGAATCGGTTACTTATGGAAAACTATATACTTTAATTTATGAATCAAGTAGTAGTGCTTTAGAGGTTGAGGCAGCATTGAATTTTGCCTATAAATCAATAGGAACTAATGTAAATGCAGATTTAAAAGCTTCTTATAGTTCAATTTTTAATGAATCAACTGTTAAAGTAAAGCAATTAGGAGGAAGTGCTACTTCTGGTATAGCTTCGTCTTTAGCGGCTATGGCTAATAATCTAGACAGAGTGGTAGACTTCTTAAAAGAAGGAGCAGAGGTGTCAATTAATAATCCTGGTTATCCAATTTCATATAAGGTTAATTATACTTTTGATAACAGGCCATTTAAAGTAAGTTCTAATTTAGAGTATATTAAAAAGGATTGTGATTTAGTGTATTATGATAACTTAAGAGTTGATCCAACAGATGTAGCGTTGTATGGTACAGATCATGGAACTAGTGGAGGAGAACTTTTTGGTAGAATTTATGTTGAAAAATATGATAGAGAATTAGGTACGTGGTATTCTGCAGGAAGAAAACTTTATTGGGGATACGGTATTGAAAGTCATATTGGCCGTGATTACTATAAATTTGGACAAAAAAGAACGGTTGCTGATGGTAAAGTGATTGATTTTAAAGTAAGAGCGAGAGCTGGAGAGCGATTTAGAGTCGTGTCAATTGTAGGAGAATGTGATTCTGAATGTTATGTATACCGTGATGGATCTATGGGATCAAACGAATATGAGTATAATCCTAATTTAAAGAAATGGGTAGATTATACTAGACATAATCCATATGTAGAAAATTATACCGTTGGTGATAGTTTTCATAATAGAACATGGAATGGAGTAAGAACAATTGTACAAGGAGATACTTGTTATTTAGATTATGATACCTATATCATAAAATAAATATTTTAAGAGAGGTATAGCAATAAAGCTATATCTCTTTTTGTTAAACAAATTGCTAATGGAACTCTTCTTTGAGTAGTTTTTTTATAGTTCTTTTTATTTCGCTAGAACAATTTTCATTTGGATAAATATCACGCGTTATTTTATTATTAATAACAGTATGACTCCATTGAATTAATTCATTGATGTTATCAATGTTGTAGTTGTTTTCTTTTAAATAGTTTTTAATTTTCCGCTCAAGATTTTGAACTTTATTATCAAACTCTTTGGCATATAAAGTACTGTTTATTGTCATAGTTTCCCTTATTTTATAAGTTAATTTAAAAATTAATGCATAATAGTCTGCTATATAGGTTTTTACAAATATAATTTTTTGCTTTAATTAGACCTATACCTAATAACACTGTTTCTTTATAAGGGGTACTGGGTATTGTAGCTAAGGGTTTTCCCTTAGTTGGAAGGTAAATATAACGAAAATAAAATGATTAAATATTTAAAGTGTTGTTAGTCAGTAAAAAAATGAAGTTTTTCTCAAAGCTTAAATAACTATTTCAAATTATTGAAAAATAGATTTTAAAGTATTTTGATATGTTTTAAGCTAGAAAATTTAGATAAATCTCTTTTTAGTTTAAAGTTGTAATCAATAAGATTAATTAATAACTGTAGTTAAATCATTAAATAAAAAATTAATGTTAGAGATCCGAAAATAATGAAAAGCTTTAAAAAGTAGCCGGTAATGATATTTTTCTTTTGAAATTTCATTTGATGATAATGTTCGTAACTTTTCTTTAATCCTCCTAGAAGCATATAGAAAATAGCACCAAGCATTTCAATAAAACCAAGTTCACCAGTAGTATCGTAATCGGAAATTCTTTTCTTTTTTTCGGGTTTCATAAGTGTAATTTAATAATTAGTAGTTAAAAAGATTAAAATGTTACAAAAATTGTAGGTTTTCAGAGCCTTTAAAATTGAAAAGTTCTTTGACATAATTGTGGTAAGTAGAATAAGGTAAATCTGTTGTGAAAAGAGTATTTTATTCGTTGTTAATGAAATAGAAAATGTTCTGTTGTTTAGAAATATTAATTTGAAAACAAGTATATTTGTTTGATTAATTATTTGTATATGATGTTGTTAACTAATGAATTTGTGAAATGAAAAAAAATATAGCAGTTTTGCTGACTACCTTTTTTAGTTTTAGCTTGTATTGTCAGAAGACTTTACCAAATGCAAAATTAAAAAATGAATCTAAGCAAATATTACAATCATCTAAATTTCTTAACGACGAAAAACCAATTTTGATTATTTGCAGTATGAAACTAAACCATTCTGCATTTTCTAGATATGTAGTTAGGTATTTAGTAGCCATGAAAGAAATGATTAAAGCAAAAGAAAGCTATCAAGATCTCAAATCTATTTTGATTGTGTCCACTCAGGGTAGAAATAATTATATAGACAAATTTTTAAAACATTCTTTAGTTACAAATGATTCGCTTAAAGATGTTTTTGAATTCTATTTTGATAATCACTTAGATTTTATCAAAGCAGGTGATTATGAGTCAACATTCCCATCTGCTTTTTTATATGATAAAAAAGGTAAACTTATTGCTTACACAAAAGGAGTAGGCGAAGTTATGCGCTACAGACCAGAACCAAAATCACCTTATGATTCATTTAGGAAGGGACAAACAACTGAAGAGTTATATCGTAAAACTAAAGCAATTAAATATATGAGTGAAAAGATTGATCAGGTTTTAGAAAAAAAATAAAGTTCAATTTCAGTAAAAGGATTGAGATTTTAAGAGATGTTATGCCAAAACACTCTCCATGGCAACAAAGTATGTAATTTATTGTTCTAGTCTAGTTACAAAAATCTTAACGGATTTTCTATTCGGTTTCTATTTAATAAATTAGGTGCTTAAAACAGGCAACAAAACATATACTAATACGTTAGAATTAAAATATAACTTACCACAGATCAACACCTAAAAAGTGTTGATTTTTTTATGCGAAATTTAAGTAAACAAATATAAAAATAAGTGTAGTTAAACAACAGTGAAAGCAATGATTGTAGCAATTAGGGTGACTGAAAATTGAATTAAAAATTTTTCAGAGTTGAACCATTCAATCCTTTTAGGGGATTTTGAAAAGTATAATTTAAATAAAAGTAAATCAATTAAATAACATAGAGATAATAAAATACCGCCTCTTAATAAATAGATCATGATTTTTTTTACAAAAATAAGGAAATAAAATATAAAGTAATTAATCTATGTAAAAAGCATAAATAAAAACGCATGTGATTATTAGAAAGCGAGAAATATAACGAGCTATTTTTTTATAGGAATCAGCAACGAAATAATAAATAATCAAATCAACTAGCCCAACAGTAACAGCTCCGTATGCAAAACCTTTATAATTCATTTTACAAAAGTAATTATAAAGAATAAAATTAAGGAATATTAAAATAAAAGCTGATAAAAGCAAAAGTATTTAGGTGTTGGTAAAATATCAAGGTATCTACTAGTATAAATGGTAACACATCTTTTGAAATCTAGAGTAATTTGAGATAAAGGCAAGGATATAAAAAAAGATCAACAAAATGGCTGTAAACTTAGTAAAAAGAAAAACTTTTCGAGCTTCTATATATTCAGTGTTTAGTTGTTCATAGCGATATTTCATAAAGTAAAAATAGTAAAACAAAATAAAAAAACAGTATTATGAGGAGTGTAGATATAAAAAGCGAACCGAAGTTCGCTTAATTTATTGCGTCTACTATAAAACTAATTTATTCTGGAGTATCACAATCAAGATGAGGAGCACAATAAGCAACTTCTCCACCAATTTCTTGACAGTGTACTAAATCGCTGAAAGTATAGATAAAGCAAACAGCTATTCCTCCTTTAATAGATTTTTGTTGGTTCTTATTTAAAGTTTGACCAAGATTTGAAATGTTTTTTAACATAGTAAGTAAATTTTTAAGATTGATTAAACTTAGTCAATTTTTACAATAGAATTAATTTTTTGAGATAAACTACAAGATTAACAGGGAGTATAACAATTAGAAGAGGGGAGTTATATTGATAAGAGTAATTAAAAGGCTTAGTTTCTTCACAAAAACTCCCATAAATAGAATAAAAAAACACTAACAACTAAAATGTTAGTGTTTTGTGCTTTTAATGAGTGCACGTAACAGGAATCGAACCTGCACTTCCGTGGGAAACAAGCCCCTCAAGCCTGCGCGTCTACCAGTTCCGCCATACGTGCAAAAACTAAAAAAGTTAAGCAATAAGCTTAACTTTTTGTGACCGGGCTGGGGCTCGAACCCAGGACCCTCTCCTTAAAAGGGAGATGCTCTACCAACTGAGCTACCCGGTCATTGCTTCTTTGTGAAAGCGGTTGCAAATATACAATTGTTTTTTGAATCTCAAAATCTTTTTTTTGATTTTTTTTATAGATATTTGTGATGCTTTAATTTTCAATAAAAATGAAAATAATATTATTAGGATATATGGCTAGTGGTAAGTCTACCATTGGTAAATTAATAGCTAAAGAATACAAGTTACAATTTGTAGATTTAGACGATTATATAGAACAGAAAGAACAAAAAACTATTCCTGAGGTTTTTAAAGATAATGGAGAAATTTATTTTAGAAAAAAAGAAACAGAATATTTAATAGAGTTACTAAATAAAAAAGAAGACTTCGTTTTATCTTTAGGAGGCGGAACACCTTGTTATGGAAATAATATGGAACATATTAAATTAGCAGAAGGAGTATGTTCTGTTTATTTAAAAGCAAATAGTAACACCATAGTTGAGCGATTAAAAAAGGAAAAAGAAAATAGACCTCTAGTAGCTGAGTTAAATGATGAAGATTTATTAGAGTTTGTCGCTAAGCATTTATTTGAAAGAAACTATTACTACAATATGGCACATTTTAAAGTGCAAATAGATAATAAAAGTATTGATGAAATCTGTAATGAAACCTATAGCTTATTAACTTAAATAAGCTATAGTTTCTTTATCGTTAAACTCAACGGTTACATGTTCTTTTATTGAAGTAGACAATGAAATGCCTTTAAAATCTGCCTTAACAGGATATTTTTTATGATTTCTGTTAACTAATACAGCTGTTTTAAAACGTTTAAGGGGTACATTTAAAAAGTGCTTTACACCATAAATCAATGTCGTTCCAGAGTTTAAAACATCATCAACTAAAACTAAAGGCTTGTTTTTATAATCACTTGAAGCTAGTGAGGTAGAAACAGAGTCTATAGGTTTCTTTTTATTAATAAAGACTTCGCATAAAATAATTTTTAGAGAAGAAATTAAAGATAAATTATCTGCAATTTTTTGAGCTAATAAATATCCATTTTTAGAAATACCAGCAATTACAATTTCTTTTTCATTACTATTACTCTCATAAATTTGATAAGCAATTCTTTTTATCTTTTGTTCAACTTGTAAATTATCTAAAATTATATTGTTAGTTGTATTCATATTTATATTTATATTGTAAAATTTTAAAGAACTATAAATGATTTATTCGTTATCCTCGTAATATTCATCTATGTCTCTTCTATCTTTTTTAGTAGGTCTACCAGTACCTTTTTTTCTGTAATAATCTTTAGCAAACTTTAAAAGTTCAGTTTTTTCAAATTCTTCTTTGGGAGTTATGTCCTTTCGATATAAATCAACTAATTTAGCACCAACTCTACTTTCAGGTAAGTCTAAGACCTTTATTTTATAATTAATTTGGTTTTTACGAACTATAATCACTTCATTTCCGTAAACTTCTTTCGAAGGTTTTAAGTTATTTCCGTCAATTTTTACCTGCCCTTTTTTACAAGCATTCGTAGCAGTACTCCTTGTTTTAAATAATCGGATACACCACAAATATTTGTCTATTCTCATACAAAAAGTTAAAAATTATTAATTCATTTTTTACAAAGGTATAAAAATGGTAAATTGCGCATCAAAATTCTTAACATTAAATGATAAAATTTAAACAATTTTTTTACGCATTAGTCATAGGAGTGGTTTTGTACTCTTGCGGAGATAATGGAAATAATAATGTAGCAAGTTTTGACCATGCAGCGCAAGCAGTTATAGATAATGATTCTATAGTAAAGTTTTTGAAGAATAATTATTACAACGAAACTGATGGTGTAGTAGAGCCTTTAGAAGATGGTAAAACTGCATTGTATGATGATTCTAGGCTTAATAATAAGGATGTTAAAGAAAATGATATTGACTATAAACTATATTATTTTGTAGTTAGAGAAGGGCAAGGAACTCCAAATCCTACTCCTTCTGATCCTAATAGAGTAAAAGGGCATCCAACTAAAATGGACTCAGTATTAACTAAGTATTCAGGAAGAAGAATTTTGAATAATAAAAGTGTAAGCTCTATTTTTGATATTAATACTACTTGGTTAACTCTAACAAGGGTTATAGTAGGTTGGAGAGAAGGATTAATACATTTTAAAGGTGGGGAAATAAATATAGTGCCTAATGAACCTATAAAATACAAAAATGGAGGTAAAGGTATTTTATTTATACCGTCTGGTTTAGCTTATAGAAACATACCGCAAACAGGAATCCCTGCAAACTCTGTACTAATGTTTGATGTTGAATTGTGGGATCATGTAGAAGATACTGATGAAGACAATGATTTGATTCCATCTATTTATGAAGATGTAGTAAATGGAGACGGTGATCCTAGAAATGATGACTCAGATGGGGATGGTATACCTAACTATAGAGATACAGATGATGATAATGATGGAAAGTTAACTAAAGATGAGGATGCTAATAAAGACGGAGACCCTAGAAATGATTTTAGCGATACATCTAAACCAACAGTACCTGATTATTTAAATAGAAACATAAGGTAATAACTTATTTAATTTACTGAAAATAAAAACACTTTAGCTTAGTCTTAAGTGTTTTTTGTTTTTAGAGCTTTTTTCAACGGTTATAATAATTTTTGGAATGATTTTAGATACAAATAATTTAAAGTGAAGAGATGAAGTGTTATTGAAAAACATTGAAACAATTAGTGAAAAGATTGTTAAATCAATAATTGGACTACACTAATAGCTCAAAAAAATGAAGAAAATATGTATATTTGGCTGGATGAAAAAAAGCGTAAAAATTATTGAATGTCCTAGAGATGCGATGCAAGGTATAAAGAGTCATTTTATAGCTACTTCTGATAAAGCTAGATATATTAATGCCTTGTTGAAAGTTGGATTTGACACTATTGATTTTGGAAGTTTTGTTTCACCTAAAGCAATACCGCAGATGAGAGACACTGCAGAAGTATTGTCTAAGTTAAATTTATCGCAAACAGAAAGCAAACTTTTAGCTATAGTTGCCAATGTACGAGGAGCAAATGATGCCTCTCAATTTGAAGAAATAAATTATTTGGGATATCCTTTTTCAATTTCTGAAAATTTTCAAATGAGGAATACCCATAAAACAATAGAACAGTCAATTGATACGTTAAAAGAAGTACTATCTATTGCAACAAGAAAGAATAAGGAAGTTGTAGCTTATTTATCAATGGGGTTTGGTAATCCATATGGGGATCCTTGGAATGTTGAAATCGTTGGAGAATGGGTGGAAAAACTTTGTAATTTAGGCGTAAAAATCTTATCTTTATCAGACACGATAGGAAGTTCAACACCAAGTGTTATAGAGTATTTATTTTCTAATTTGATTCCAGAGTATCCAGAAATAGAATTTGGAGCTCACTTACATACAACACCTAATACTTGGTTTGAAAAAATAGATAGTGCATATAGAGCGGGATGTAAACGTTTTGATGGTGCTATCAAAGGGTATGGTGGGTGCCCTATGGCTAAAGATGATTTAACAGGTAATATGCCTACGGAAAAAATGTTGTCGTATTTTACCTCAAACAATATAGATACTAATATAAAACCAATGAGTTTTGAAAGTGCTTATAATAAAGCACTAGAAGTTTTTTAATATATGAAGTTACTAGTTACTGTTTTTTTTGTAGTTTTTTCAATATTTCATCAAGCTTCAGATGATGAAAGAATAGGTGTATGGCATATTAAAGGCGGAAAATTTGTTAAAAATAACTCTAAAAATGACGAATTAGCACAAGATCATTGGAAAACATTTTATGAAATTTTTCCAAAATCTATAACTAGAAAGTATATAAAAAAATTAGTGTTAATTTCTGATGGTTTAGATGAAAAAACAGGCGCTTTAGGTGCTTTAAATACTAGAAACGATGAATGGCAATTAGTCATTGATACATTAGATGTAAACTTTAAAGCAAAAGATAAGAGGAGGTTAAGAGAGTCTGTATATACATTAGTGCATGAGTTTGGGCACCTACTGACTCTTAACAATACACAAATTAGACCTACCACTAAATTAAGTCAAGAAGAAGGGGCTCCTTATTTAACTTTAGAAGGAGAAGCATATAAAAATAGTTATTTAAACAGGTTTGTTTCTTTATTTTGGAAAGGTAAAATGTTAGAAAGATGGGATGTTATTAAAGAAAGGCATTGTTTTACAGAGGAAAGTTGCGTAGAAAAATTAATGGGGCTTTACCATGATAACTATGCAGATTTTGTTACTGGATATGCTGCAGAAAGCCCAGAGGAAGATATAGTTGAAAGTTGGACTCATTTTGTACTCAAGAAAAAAGCTAAAAATCCAAAAACAATAGCGCAAAAAAAAATAAACTTTTTTTACCAATTTCCAGAGTTGGTAGCTTACAGAAAGTTAATAAGATATAATACTCGTTATTACCTTCATTAACTTTAAAATATTTGACTATTTTTAACTAAATAGATATTATGAAAAAGACTTTTAGTTATCTACTAACATTTTTAATTATTGTACTACAAAGTTGTAGTAGTAAAAAGAAACTAATAGCATCAAAAGAAGCTCAGTATCATTTTAAAAAAGATTCTTCAAAAACTTATTTTACAGTTATTCAATTAAATGATGTGTATGAAATAGCTCCAATCCAAAATGGAAAGTACGGCGGAATGGCTAGAGTAGAATCTATTCATCAAAAAATATTGAAAGAAGATGAAAATACCATGATAGTATTAGCTGGGGACTTTTTAAATCCATCTTTATTAGGTACGATAAAAGTAGATGGAGCTAGAGTGCGAGGGAAACAAATGGTAGAAGTAATGAATGCTATGAATTTTGATTTGGTAGCTTTTGGGAATCATGAGTTTGATTTAAGTCATACACATTTACAAGAGCGATTGAATGAAAGTAACTTTGAATGGATTTCGGCAAATGTATTGCATAATAACTCTGGTAAGAATCATTATTTTTATAAGGTTAAAAATGGGAGAAAACAGAATTTAGAAGATTCATTTATAAAGGAGTTTAAAAAGCCAGATGGTACCATATTAAAAGTTGGTTTTATTAGTGTTTGCATTCCATCAAATCCCAAAAGTTATGTATTTTATGGAGATATGTTTGAGGAAATAAAAAGAGCGTATAATGAAATAAAACCTAAGGTAGATATTGTATTGGGATTAACTCATGTAAAAATTGAACATGATAAAAAAATAGCTGAGTTATTACCAAATATACCTTTAATAATGGGAGGGCATGAGCATACCAATAAATATGAAAAAATAGGAGATGTTACTATAGCAAAGGCAGATGCTAATGCAAAAACAATATATATTCATCGGTTTGAATATGATCCATTAACGAAGAAAGTAATTGTAAAATCTCAGTTAAAAGAGGTTAATGAAAAAATTGAATCAGATGAAAGTGTAAAAAAGATTGTAGATAAATGGCAAACTATACTTCATAAGAAAATAAAAGAAGTAATTAATAACCCTGAAGAAGCAATTTATAAAGTTAAGACTCCTCTAGATGCTAGAGATACACCTATTAGAAGTAAACAAACAAATATGGGGGATGTTGTAACAAGAGCAATGAGTTTTTCTTACAATAATGTTGTTGATTGCGCTTTAGTTAATGGAGGATCCATAAGAATTGATGATGTATTAGAGGGTAATATAACTGCTGTTGATATTTTTAGAGTTTTACCTTATGGAGGTGATGTTTTAAAAGTTGAATTAAAAGGTAGTTTATTAAAAAAAGTTTTAGATTTTGGTGAAAAATCATCTGGAACAGGAGCTTATTTGCAAAGATTTAGAGCAGAGAAACAAAATGGAAATTGGGTTATAAATAATGAATTAATAAATAAAGAAAAAATATATAAAGTTGCTTTTTCAGATTATCTTTTAAAAGGTTTTGATATTCCTTTTTTATCAGAAAAAAATCCAGAAGTTATCTCTGTTTATAAGCCTAACAAAAATGAAATAGCTGTAGATATAAGAAAAGCGGTGATTGAATATCTAAAAAGTATATAGTTTTCTTTGAAACAATAACTTCTGAAAAAAAATGACTACTAGTAGGTTAGTTGTTTTTTAGAATGATAAGTATTGCTTGTTATTTGAAAAATTCTTTAGATTTATTCCAATAAACATCCATTTCTTCTAAAGACATTTCTGAAAGCTGTTTACCATCTTGTAATGCAGATTTTTCTAAAAATTGAAATCTATTGATGAATTTTTTATTAGTTTTTTCTAAAGCATTTTCAGGATTTACACCTATAAAACGAGCATAGTTAATCATTGAAAATAAAACATCTCCAAATTCTTTTTCAATTTGTTCTTGGTTATTATTGGTTATTTCAGAATTCAGCTCATTTAATTCTTCTTGCACTTTATCCCAAACTTGGTGAGGTTCTTCCCAATCAAATCCAACACCAGCTACTTTGTCTTGAATTCTATTAGCTTTTACTAAAGCAGGTAAACTTTTAGGAACACCTTCTAAAACAGATTTTTTTCCTTCTTTCAGTTTAAGTTTTTCCCAATTCTTTTTCACTTCTTCTTCAGAGTGAACTTCAATGTCTCCGTAGATATGTGGGTGTCTTTCTATAAGTTTTTCAGAAATACTATTAGCAACATCTGCTATGTCAAAAGCTTTTTTTTCGCTTCCTATTTTAGAATAAAAAACGATGTGCAAAAGCACATCGCCTAATTCTTTTTTGATTTCATTTAAATCATTTTCCAGTATAGCGTCTGCTAGTTCGTAAGTCTCTTCAATTGTTAAATGCCTTAAACTTTGTAATGTTTGTTTTTTATCCCAAGGGCATTTTTCTCGAAGCTCATCCATAATATCTAGTAGTCTATTAAAGGCTTCTAATTGTTCCTTACGAGTATTCATCATGATGCTAAGTTTTATTCCTCCTCTTCAGTAGTGGCTACTTTTTCTAACGATTTAAAGTCAAAATTCGCTTTAACTAAAGAGTTATACCATTGAATTACTTTTTTGATATTTGAAGCATAAACACGTTCTTCATCAAAGTTAGGTAAAACTTCGCTAAAATAATTTAATAAGTTCTTTGAGCTTTCTTTATGAGAAATAGCTTCATTTCCGTCTTCTTTGTTAGCTATGTTTTTAAAAACTTCAGCTAATGGAACTTCTTCTTCGTATGTATAGATAGCTATATTTTCTAAAAGACTTACATTATGAGTTGCGGTAATAGGAAAACGTTTATTATCGGTAATTGATCTAACAATTACTCCTGTTTTAGTTTGTGATAAAATTTCAAATAAACCTGGTTTTCCAGTTACTGCTATTATTTTGTTAAATTCCATATATTTTAAATAAATACTATTTTAATAATCTTATTTTTTCTTAGCATTAGGAAAGCGCATTCTGTATCCAGGATTAACTTTACCTTTTGATATGTTTTCTAATTTCTTTTTAATTAATCTTTTCTTTAAAGAAGATAATTTATCAGTAAACAAAATACCTTCTATATGATCATATTCATGCTGAAATACTCTTGCAGCTAAGCCTGATAATGTTTCAGTATGTGATTTGAAATTTTCATCTTGATATTCTATAGTAATGGTTTCTTGTCTAAAAACATCTTCTCTAACATCAGGAATACTTAAACAACCTTCATTGAAAGCCCATTCATCTCCTTCTTCTTTTACAATTACAGGGTTAATAAAAACCCTATTAAAATCTTTTAAAACAGTTCTTTCCTCTTCACTTAAATCTTCATCTTCAGAAAAAGGAGAAGCATCAACAAGAAATAAACGAATAGCTCTACCAATTTGTGGTGCAGCTAAGCCAACACCTTGTGCATTATACATGGTTTCCCTCATATCAGAAATCAATTTATCTAATTCAGGATAATCAGCATCTATATCTTTTCCTACTTTACGTAATACAGGGTCACCGTATGCTACAATGGGTAAAATCATCAATTAAAATTTTAGTGGCTGCAAAAATACAAAGAAACGAGTTGGTATGAAATTATTTATTATACAAATAAGATTGAAGTATAATAGTTGCACTTATTTCATCTACTAATGCTTTGTTTTGTCTTTGTTTCTTTTTTAAACCACTATCAATCATAGTTTGGAACGCCATTTTAGAAGTAAAACGTTCGTCAACACGTTTAATAGAGGTCAAAGGGAAAACTTTTGTAAGTTTACTTATAAAGGGTTTTATAAACTCTTCACTTTCACTTTCGGTATTATTCATTTGTTTGGGTTCTCCAATGATAAATAAATCTACAGATTCTTTAGAGGTATAATCTTTTAAAAAATCGATTAACTCTTCTGTGTTTACAGTTGTAAGTCCAGAGGCAATTATTTGAAGTTCATCAGTTACAGCAATACCTGTACGCTTTTTACCAAAATCAAGAGCTAATATTCTTCCCATTTTTGCTTATTTAGTGCAAAAGTAACGATTTTTAACAACAGCTAGTGATCTGTTTAAAAAATGTATCTTCGTGTTAAATTCAACAACAGAAATTATATTTGCAACAAACTATTTGTTAAAGATGACAGAATTAAGACCTATTATAGAGAACGCTTGGGAGAACCGAGAATTATTACAAGAAGAAACAACAATTAATGCAATTAGAAAAGTCGTAGATTTATTAGATCAAGGAGATTTAAGAGTTGCTGAACCTATAGAAGATGGTTGGCAGGTAAATGAATGGGTAAAGAAAGCTGTAGTGCTTTATTTTCCAATTCAAAAAATGGAAACTTTAGAAGCTGGTATTTTCGAATACCATGATAAAATTCCATTAAAAAGAAATTACCAAGAAAAAGGTATACGAGTTGTGCCTAATGCTGTAGCTCGTCATGGAGCTTATATTTCATCAGGAACTATTTTAATGCCAAGTTATGTAAATATAGGGGCTTATGTTGATGAAGGTACAATGGTTGATACATGGGCAACAGTTGGTTCGTGTGCACAAATAGGAAAAAATGTACACTTATCAGGAGGTGTTGGAATTGGTGGGGTTTTAGAGCCTCTTCAAGCTGCACCAGTTATTATAGAAGATAATGCCTTCATAGGATCTCGTTGTATAGTAGTTGAAGGCGTAAAAGTTGAAAAAGAAGCGGTTTTAGGAGCAAATGTTGTATTGACAGCTTCTACTAAAATTATTGATGTAACAGGAGATGAACCAGTTGAAATGAAAGGAAGAGTGCCAGCACGTTCTGTAGTAATTCCTGGAAGTTATACAAAAAAGTTTGCAGCAGGAGAATTTAATGTTCCTTGTGCATTGATAATTGGGAAAAGAAAAGAAAGTACTAATAAAAAGACATCTTTAAATGATGCTTTAAGAGAATATGATGTTGCTGTATAAAATTTAATAGTATCAAAAAGAAAATATATTTGGTTAAATTACGTTTTAAAACTTTTGTAAATTATATCTTTGGCGAAAAATTCAAATTAAATTGACTAAGTTAACCGTAATAATACCTACATTAAATGAAGAATCCAACATTCAAAGAGCGTTGGATTCTGTTTTTTTTGCAGACGAAATTATTGTCATCGATTCTTATAGCTCTGATAAAACGGTAGAAATAGTAAAGAGAAATAAAGTAAAACTACTTCAAAGACATTTTGATGATTTTTCTTCACAAAAAAATTATGCTATTCAAAAAGCTACTAATGAATGGGTTTTAGTTTTAGATGCTGACGAAGAAATTAGCAAAGAATTACAAAAAAGTATAAAGCAAAAGTTGTCACAAAAGACCAAACATGATGCCTTTTACATTTATAGAAAAAATTATATAAATAATAAAAAACTTAATTTTGGAGGGTATACTAACAAAATAATAAGACTTTTTAAGAAAGAAAAGTCTTATTATGAAGGTATAGTACATGAAAAGGTTGTTACAAATGGTGATTTAGGTGTTTTAAAAGGAGTAATAAATCACTATACTTTTAATAGTTTTCATCAGTTTAAGAAAAAAATAGAGCACTATGCTAAATTAAGAGCAATTGAACTAGATCAAAAAGGAAAAAAAATAAATGCATTTCATTTATATATAAAACCTGTAGCAAGGTTTTTTATACATTATATTTTAAAACTTGGCTTTTTAGACGGTAAAAGCGGATTTATTTTTTCATACTTTATGGGGTACGGTGTATATAGAAGGTTTCAAGAATTAACTTTATTAAGAAATGAAGGAAGTGAAGGTAGGCTTTGATGCCAAGCGTATTTTTCATAATACAACAGGCTTAGGTAATTATAGTAGAGATCTAGTAAGAATCTTAGCAGAGTATTATCCAAAAAATACGTATTATTTATATAATCCTAAACCAAAAAAAGTTTCAAGACTTCAGTTAACCAGTTCAATGGTAGAAGTATTACCTAAAAGTGCTTTATGGAAAAAACTATCTTCATTATGGAGGCAAAAAGCGATAGTGAAACAATTAAGAGAGGATGGTATAGGGGTTTTTCATGGACTATCAGGAGAAATACCAAGAGATTTAAAAAAACATAATATTAAATCTGTGGTAACAATACATGATTTAATTTTCATGAGATATCCAAACCTATATTCTTTTATTGATAGAAAAATTTACTTAGCTAAGTTTAAATATGCTGCTAAAAATGCCGACAAAGTAATTGCTATCAGTGAGCAAACCAAACGAGATATTATTAAATTTTTGAAAATAGATGAATCAAAAATAGAAGTAATTTATCAAGGCTGTAGTAATGTGTTTAAAGAAATAAGTACGGAAAAAGAGAAAAACAACTTAATAGATAAATATAAATTACCTAAGAAATTTTTGCTTAATGTAGGAACTATTGAAGAAAGAAAAAATGCATTAACAATAGTAAAGGCAATAAAAGACCTAAAAATTCCTTTAGTTATAGTTGGTAGGAAAACCAAATACTATGAACTGATAAAAACATATATAGAGGAAAACGATATAACTGATAAAGTGTTTTTCTTGGAAGGTTTAACTTTAAAAGAATTAGCGATTATATATCAAATAGCTGAAATATTTATTTACCCAAGTATTTTTGAAGGTTTTGGAATTCCTATTATTGAAGCCCTTTATTCTGGAACTCCTGTAATAACATCAAAAGAAGGTGTTTTTCCAGAAGCAGGAGGAGATAATTCTTTATATATAAACCCATATGACCCGGAAGAACTAAAAACAAAGATTGAACTGTTGTTGAAGTCGGAAGAAAGGAAGTTAAAAATGATAGAAAAGGGTAAAGAGTATGTTCAAAGGTTTAATGATGAATCCATTGTTGAAAATGTGATTAATCTATATAATAAATTACTGTAAAATTATTACAGTTTTTCCAAAGGACATATTATAGATTGTTATTTAGGTAAATTGATTGGCGTATACTTGCCTTCATCTAAAACATAATTTAACCAATTTTTAAATCCGTATTTTAATTTAATTTCTTCATTAACTTCTTGGTAAGGAGTGTTTATAAACTCTTCAACTCCTTCTAGATTTAACCCATCCCACACAAAAATATTATTTGGGTTATAAAAATCATATTTTTTAACCTCTGCATTATTAGTAATTAGCTTTTTATTGTAATATAAAGCTTCAAATGTTCTAAAAGATAGACCTGTATGGGTTTCGTTCAAGAAGTCAATTACAATTTTCGAGTTTTTTAATCGAGCAATATTTTCTTCATAGGGCATATGCTCAAAAATGTGGTTAATTTCCTCAGATTTAATTAATTTAGAGTCTTTTACAGAAGTGAAAAATATATGAAAGTCTAGTTTTAAATTAAGTTCTCTACTCTTTTTTATAAAGGCTTCTATTTGAGGCATTCTTTTTCTAATATATGAACCAACAAAAAAGATGTCGTTTTTTGCATCTTTATTTTTTATAAAATCGCGGTCAAAATCAAAATAAAAATTACTTAAAGGAAGCAGTTTGTGTTTAGAGTAGCTAAGATCATTTTTGTCAAAAACAAAAAATCGATCAAAGTATGGAATATAATTATATATAGCAGGAAATCTATGTAAACCATCCCACTGGTAAGCAATTAGTTTTTTTGAAGTCTTTTTTAAACGAGATATTATCTCTTTAGGATAAATATCTGCCCTTATTAAAAGTGTGTAATCAATTTCACCTTCAACAGCATCTAAAATTTTATTAATCTCTTCACTAAAAAAAGCAAACTTCAGTTTTCCTTTATAATGCTTGTCATTTAAAAAAGTTTTTCGAATAAAGTTATAAGCTTTTTGACCAAAATTTTTATATTTAAAAGTGTGATCTTCAAAGCATATAGAGATTACTTCATAGCCATAATGTTCCATGTTCTTTTTAATAGCCTCAAACATGTTGAAACTTTTAGGTAACCCTAAAACTATTCTTTTTTTTTGCATAAAAGTACTATGTTGATGGGCAAAAGTAAATAAAAAATAATTTTGAAAAGTTAATTTACCAAGAAATAAAATTACATTTGCATTAGAACAGTATGGCAAAAAAAAGTAAGAAAATTCTGGTTGATTTAGAACGAATGCGTTATCCTAACTCGGGACTATCTAATGTATGTGAAGCTTTAGTAAAGGGTTTTGAAAAATTAGGTTTTATTGATAGTCTTAGTTTTTATGGGGAAGAAACTATCATTTCTAATTTAAAAATCAAGAATAAGGAGTTTTGGAAGCCTTGGAACAGGATATTTAACCCAGTAGTTAAAAAGTATGATTTTGTACATATTACACATCAAGTAAGTTCTTATTTTCCTAATTGTAAAAAGCCTAAAATAGTAACATTACATGATCTTAATTTTTTACATGAAGGAAAGTCAAAGAAAAAAATAGCTAAAGAGATAAAGAGAATTAATAAGAGTCTAAAAAATACTAAATACTTAATTTGTATTTCAGAGTTTACAAAACAAGATTTTTTAAATAATAAAGCTTTATTCAAGTATCCTAAAGATATGTGTATTGAAGTGATTCATAATGGATTAATATTTGAAGATTTTGAAACAGACTATAGTGAAAAATTAACTTTTTTAGAAGATAAGGAGTTTTTACTAAATATAGGGGTAATACACCCTAAAAAGAACCAGTTAAGTTTATTAAGCTTATTAGTTGACAACCCTGATATATACTTAGTACTAGTTTTTAGTAATAAAAAAGCAGACTACGAATCGTTGATTATTAAAAAGTCTAAAGAATTAGGAATATATAACAGAATTTTATTTTTTGAAAATATAGAAGAAAAGCAAAAAATACATTTATTGAAAAATTGTAAGGCATTAGTTCATCCTTCTAAAGCTGAGGGGTTTGGGATTCCACCAATTGAAGCAATGTATTTTGAAAAACCAGTATTTGTTAGTAATTTAACAAGCTTACCAGAAATAGCAGGTAAAGAGGCATACTACTGGAAATCTTTTGACTCTAAATCTATGAGCAAAGTATTTAAGGAAGGAATCAAGGATTACGATAATGATAGTCAAAAAAGGCAACGACTAAAAAAATGGGCATTGAAATATGATTATCTAGAAATGGCAAGAAAGTATATTGAATTATATAAAAAAATATAAAGCTATAAACTTCCATTTAATAGTATTTTGTTTTTAGGAAAGAAGAGATAAACAAGTATGAAAGCGAGTTATAACACATGAAAATTAAATAATTTACGTGCTACATAAAAAAATAGAATTTAAACTTTTTTCAGACGGAAGAGGTGATTTAGTACCAATAGAAATTGGAAGTGATGAATATGATATACCATTTGAAGTAAAAAGATGTTATTTTATATCAGTACCAACTAATGACAATGGAGCAATAAGAGGAAAGCATGCGCATAAAAACTTAAAGCAAGTAATTATTTGTTTAAATGGTAGCTTTGTTTTAAGGTTAGTAGGTACTAATGGAAAAGAAGAAAAAATAATGTTATCTAAAAAAGATGAAGGGATTTATATAGAAAACTTAGTTTGGAGAGAATTGATGGATTTTTCTGAAAACTGTGTGATACTTGTATTAGCAAGTGAACATTATGATGCTGAAGATTATATTACTGACTTTGATGAGTTTTTAAAACTGTAAGTGTTATGGAAACTAACCCTAAAGTTTCAGTATTAATCCCTCATTATAATGGAGCAGAATATATTGAGGAAACAATAAAATCTGTCATTAACCAAACATATTCTGACTTTATAGAGCTTATTGTTGTTGATGATTGCTCTCCAAATAAAGAAAGTTTAAAGTTTCTTAAATTTCTTAAAACTAAATATGAATTTACTTTATTAGAACATGAAGAAAATTCAGGTGCAGCAAGAGCATTTCATACAGGAGCTAAACATGCATCTGGAGACTTGATAGCTTTTTTAGGACAAGATGATTTATTTAAACTAGATAAAATAGAAAAACAGGTTAATTATTTAAAAAAGAATAGTTTATGTGTAGCATGTTATTCTGGTTTTGAACTTTATGAAGAGAGGTTAGAAACATACAGCCCTTTTATAACTACAGAAACAATTAACGCTATTAAGGAAAAGACTATTTTTCCAAGTCTTTATATTAAAAATAACTTTTGTTTTACTTTACAAGGGTTATTAGTTAAAAAAGAAATTGTTAGCCAATTTTTTTTACCAATATGGAATAAACTATTATTAGATGATTGGCCTATACATATTAAATTATTTAATGAAAAAAATGAGCAAATAGGTTTTTTAGATGAAGTATTGTTCACATATAGAGTACATGATAGTAATCTTTCTAAACAAAAAATCAGAACTTTTGCAATGGTATCAGATGTTATAGCCAATATGTGTCCCCAAAAATATCAAGAAGAAGCTATGAAGTATCACATTAAACATTTAGGTTTGAATCAAAAAGAAAAGAAATTTAAAAATTTTTTTAAATGGAAATAATACCTGTTTTTTTCTCCTTTGATAATGGTTATGTACCTCAAGCAGCTGTGACATTTGAGAGTTTATTAACAAACAGAAAAAATAAAATTTTTTATGAATTAAAGGTGCTTTATACAGAGATATCTGAAAATAATCAATTAGTGTTAAAAGAACTTGTAGATAAACACCCAAATACTTCGTTAGATTTTATTTTACTAGAAAAGAGTTTATTAAACTTAAGTTTTGATAATACAAATTTTTCAACAGGTCACTTAGGAACTGTTTTTACAGTTGATACGCTTTTTAGATGTATACCAGATTTAATTCCTGAGTTAAATAAGTATGAAAAAATTATTTATTCCGACGTTGATATTGTAATAGTAGATGATATTTCAGAGTTAAATAAGATAACATTTACTAATGAATATTTAGCAGGTGTAAAAATTCCTAGTTTTTTAGAGCATGAGATAAAACATTTACCTGAAAAATTTAAAGGAAAATATTTTGCTGGTGGGTTATGGGTAATGAATTTAAAAAAAATGAGAGAAGATAAAATAGGAGAAAAGGCAATTGCCTTAATGAAGAATCCTCCATTTAAGCTTTTATGGAATGATCAAGACGTGATGAATTTAGTCTGTGATACCAATGTTTTATATTTGCCTTATAAGTACATTTCAATACCCGATTGGTTACCAATGCTTAAAAAGATAAAGTTTAAAGATAAATATTATCCTAATAAGGAACTATATGACTGCATGTATTCACCTAAAATTGTTCATTATGCAGGAAAAAAACCATGGAAAGATGTAAGTGTTTTAAAAGCTGATTTATGGTTTGACTGGTTAGATAAAACACCCTTTTCTAATTTATTTGATGATAAAAAAAATGAGCTAAAAGAAAAAAGTAAAGTTAATGTTTTTAATAAGTTATTAAAAAAGTTAAGAAAGTTATGATTCATAAAACGTCAGAAGTAGCATCTAAAAATATAGGTAAAAAAACAAACATATGGCAATATTGTGTTGTGTTAGAAGAAGCTGCTATAGGAGACAATTGTAATATTTGTTCTCATTGCTTTATAGAAAATAAAGTAAAAATAGGAAACAATGTAACAATTAAGAGTGGTGTTCAAATTTGGGACGGAATAACTATAGAAGATGATGTATTCATAGGAGGAAATGTTAGTTTTACAAATGATAGGTACCCAGAATCTAAAAATGCATCTTTTGTATTAGAAAAAACTATTATAAGAAAAGGTGCTGTAATTGGTGCAGGATCTACAATTCTCCCAGGTATAGAAATAGGAGCAGGTGCAATGATAGGAGCAGGTAGCGTTTTAACAAAAAATGTAGGTATTAATGAGGTATGGTATGGAAATCCAGCTGAGTTTAAAGGATACAATAGTTAAAAAGATACGAATGTAACTAAAAATTTAATTTGTAATAATTATAAAAAGTAAAAAATGATTCCTTTTTTAGATTTAAAAAAAATTAATCAACAGTATAAAGAAGAATTAAAAGAAGCTTGTAGCAGAGTTATAGATAAGGGTTGGTATATTCATGGAGAAGAATGTAAGTCTTTTGAGGAAGAATTTGCAAATTATTGTGGAGTTAAACATGCCATAGGAGTAGCTAATGGATTAGATGCACTGATATTAATATTAAATGCATATATCGAGTTAGGAGTTTTAAAAGAAGGAGATGAAATTATAGTGCCAGCTAATACTTTTATAGCTTCTGTTCTAGCTATTTCAAAAAACAAGCTAAAACCAGTTTTTGTAGAGCCTTCAGAAGATTATTTAATAGAAGCTGATAAAATTAAAAAACATATAACTATTAGAACCAAAGCTATAATGGTGGTTCATTTATATGGACAAGTTTGCGAAATGGATGAAATTAATTTATTAGCAAAAGAGTATGGTTTAAAGATAATTGAAGATGCGGCTCAATCACATGGTGCTATTTATAAAGATAAAAAATGCGGAAGTTTAAGTGATGCTTGTGGGTTTAGTTTTTATCCAGGTAAGAACCTTGGGGCATTAGGAGATGGAGGTATGGTAACAACTAATAATTCAATTTTAGCCAAGACAATAAGAACATTGGCAAACTATGGACAATTAGAGAAGTATAAAAATGAATTTAAAGGGGTAAACAGCAGACTAGATGAAATTCAAGCAGCAATGCTTAGAATAAAGTTAAAATATTTGAACAAAGAAATAGAAAAAAGAAGAAAAATAGCTAATTATTACTTATTGAATATCACGAATCAAAATATTGTATTGCCAGTATTAAAAAGTCAAGAAAATCATGTATGGCATCTTTTTGTGATAAGAACAGCTAAGAGAGATGAACTAGCTGAATATTTAAAAATGAATGGTGTACAAACTTTAATTCATTACCCAATACCACCACATCTACAAAAAGCATATATAGAGTTTAAGGATTCAAGTTTTCCTATTACAGAAGGAATCCATAAGGAAGTACTTTCATTGCCAATTTCACCAGTATTATCTATAGATGAAGTTTCAGAAGTAGTAAAATTAATTAATGAATGGAAGTAGCTTTTTCAATAAAAAAAAATAGAGAAGATTTAAAAAAAATAGAAGAAAAATTTAAAGATAATCCCTCCTTAGATTTAGCTGAAAGATTAGTAAACTTATTAATGTCAGGAATATTTGGAGAATATTATAATGAAAATCTAGAATCTTTTTTTGTAAATTATGCAGATAGAAATAAAAAATTAAGAGAAGATTTTAAAATATTTCAGCCTAAAAAAAATAAATACCTTCATGTTGCTTCGCAAGTATATTTACATGGAGGACATACAAGGATACTTGAAAGATGGATAGATGCAAGTAATGATACTTCTGAAGAGCATACCGTTATATTATTAAATCAAACTAATAAAGGAGAAATACCAGATAAATTAAAAGAGGTTGTGGCTTTTAAAAAAGGAAGCTTAATTATTTTAGATCCATCAAAAAATATAATCCAAAAAGCAAATGAATTGAGAGATAAAGCATTTGAATTTGGAACAATTATTTTGCATCATCACCCACAAGATCCAATACCGCTCATGGCATTTGGAGTAGAAGAATTCAAACGTCCAATAATTTGTTTTAATCATTCAGGGCACACTTTCTGGTTAGGTAGAAATGTAGTTGATCACTGTATTGACATTGAAAAAAATCAAAATACTTGTACAATTGAGAAAAGAAGAATTGAAAATACAACTCTAATAAATATGCCAGTTGACGAGGTTAATAAGTCAAACACTAAAGAAGAAACTAAAAACATTAGAGTAGAGTTAGGAGTTGATAAAGATGCGTTAATTATTTCCACAATGGCTAGTATGTACAAGTTTATGCCAATTCAAGGGATAAGTTTTACAGATACCATAGCAAAAATTTTAGATAATAATTCTCGAGCTATTTTTTTAGGTATAGGAGTAACTAATACAAATGAAGAATGGAATAAATTGATTAATACTTATGAGAATAGGGTGTTTTTATTGGGTGCTATTCCTCACGATAAAATCTCAAGATATTTAATAGAAACAGACTTGTATATTGATTCCTTTCCATACAATTCATGGGTTTCTTTAATTGATGCAATTTCTATAGGAAAATTACCAGTTTTAGTGTTAAAAACACCAGTTGGATATCCTAATTTTCTTGAAGGAACAAAATCAGTGTGCAACTCTCCAAAGGAGCTTGTGGAAAAAGCATTTATATTATTAGACTCAAAACCTGAAAGGGAAGATTTGTTTAAAGAAGTCTATCAAATTTTTCAGAATAAATGTTCAAAAGAAGCTTTTTATGAAAAAATTAAAAAAATTTACTCTAAACTTGAGTATCAGGAAAAGAAATTAATGAAACCTAAAGAGGAAATTACAAATTTTGATGCTTATAACTTTTTATTTAGATCATCATCGGTTATCAAAATAAAGGAAAAAGGAATAAAAAATCTATTTCAGATAAAAAAGTATCAAGAAGCTTTATATATAAAAAAAGTTTTTTTCCTTTTCGGTGTTAAGGTATTTGAAATTAGAAAAAGTGAACTTAAAGAATTAGCCAAGGATTATAATGTTCTTTTATAAATGAATTTTTAATCATAAATTAAATACTTCTTTCTTATTTTTTTAAAAGTTCTCAAATCTTTTTTCCAAGATTTTTTAATTTGCTTTTCAGTAAGTCCATTTTCAATTTGTTGTTGAAGTTTTTGTGTTCCTGCTAGTTTTGTAAAAAATGGAGTAAAGAACTTTTTCTGTTTAGAATACTTTTTATGTGCTTGATAGAAATCAATTAACCAGTATAAGTTTAACTCATTAAGTTGTTTTTCCTTCGTTAAATTATAACCGTAACATTCCTTAGTATTATGTTTAGGGTTTTTAGCACCTTCGTTAGGTTTTGGAGTGAACGAGTAAGAAAATCTTTTTAATCTTGTATATGGTGTTCCTATAACTTGAAATTGCTTGTTAGTTCCTCTACCAACAGAAATATTAGTCCCTTCAAAAAAGCATAAACTAGGATATAAATTGATAGATTGAGCATTTGGAAGGTTAGGAGAAGGTTTAATAGGTAAATTGTAAAAAGTAGTATGCGTATAATTTTTAATAGGGATAATAGTTAAATCACAGTGCTTTTTGTTTTTTAACCATTGCTCTCCGTTAATCATTTTTCCATATTCACCAATGGTCATACCGTAAACAACTGGAACAGGGTGCATTCCTATAAAACTAGTATGTTCAGGTTCTAAAATAGGACCATCAATAATATGTGCATTAGGGTTAGGTCTGTCTAAAACAATAACAGGAATTTTTGTTTCAGCACATGCTTCCATAACATAATGTAATGTAGAGATATAAGTATAAAATCTAGCGCCAACATCTTGAATGTCAAATAAAATTACGTCAATACCTTTCAGTTGTTGTTGAGACGGTTTCTTATTTTTTCCATATAGAGATATAATTGGCAATTTAGTTTTAGTGTCAATACCATCAACTACAGTTTCTCCAGCATCTGCCTTACCTCTAAAACCATGTTCAGGTGCAAAAACTTTTACCACATTTGTTTTTTTTGAATTATGTAAAAAGTCAACAATATGGGTAGTGGAACTTTTGGTAGTAATTACAGATGTTTGATTGGCTACAATAGCAATGTTTTTCCCTCTAAGTAATGGGAGATATTTTTCAGTTCTATTAGCTGCAACTATAAGTTCTTTAGAATCCTGAATTAAAGGAAAATCTTTTTTTGATTTAGAAGAACTATGTTGTGCACAAGAAGTAAAAATAAATGTTAGTATATAAAACTTTGAGATAATTAAAAATGCACTAAATAAATTCTTCATTATTATAATTTTAAAAAAGGTAAATTTAGTGCATAAATTTCTTACAGCAATTAGAAAAAAGAAACTTCCTCCCATTCATTAGATGTTTTCCCATCAAATGTTGAGCAATGGTAAAAAAAAATAAGAAAAAAATCGATTTTTTAGTACGTATTTTAATACGTATATAAGTTACTTGGTTGTTTTATAGGTTTTTAAATTTTTTGCTGAATTCAATTCTATTTCCAACGTTGGCCTTCTTAAAAATGTTTGAAGCATGTTTTGAAACTGTTTTTTCAGTAATAAAAATGCAGTCAGCAATTTCCTTGTACTTATAATCTTGTAAAATAAAGCCAGCTATTTCCGTCTCTTTAGAAGTAAGATTTATTGTTTGAAACTTATTTTTAGTCTGTACTTCGTTTTTATATTCAATTAAGTTATTTAATAAATCATTATTAACTCTCTGAGTGTAAATTTGATCTTTAATATAAATAAACAACATTACAAAGTAACCAAGATTTACAACAGGCTGCTCTATGTATTGATAATCGCCAATAGAAATCAAAATAGGTAACATTAAAATAGAAATGACACCAAAATTTGCAGCTATTATTTTTGACTTATAATATTGCTGCGTAGAAGTTTTCGCTTGAGTAATGTATAATGTAAATAATTGCCTTATAGTAACTATTGAAAAGAAAATAGAAATAATTAAAGGGATAGTAATAAATAACTTTCTGGCAAAATTTAAACCATTACCAAAAACTAAGGGGATTATAAACAATAGAATAAAAGTACCAGTTAAGTAATAGGCAATAGATTTTAAAGAAAGATACTTTTTTGGATTTATATGAAACTCTGAATATAAATAATACACAAAGTAAATAACGTATAAAATACCAACTAAATAGGCTATAATGTATTGTAAAATAATAGGAACATCTATATTTTCATCAGGAAAAAGACCAGAGAAAAGGTTGTAAAGAATAATGTATATAGTTAAAAATATAAATTTCCTTTTATGCTTTTTACTTTTATCATACAGGTAATTAATATATAGGAAAGGTAAAATAATAACTTGTAAAACTAGAATAATAAAAGTAATCCAGTGTACTTGACTTCCAAACATTTTAATCCTTTTTAAAAATGTATAATGCGTAGTTTAAATCTAGCTTATCTATTATTTTATAACCTAAGCTTTTATAAAAAGGAATATTTCTTTCCGTAGATGTTTCTAATAAAATAGGTAACTTTTTGTTCTTTGAAAAAGTATAGATTTCTTTCATTAGTTTCGAACCTAATCCTTTATTTTGAAAGTCAGGATATACCCCAACATACCATAAGTGTATAAAAGGTACTTTAGGGTGTAAACCTTTTAATTGAGATTCTCTACTCAACACTTTTTTTACATTTTTTATGCCAATAACTCCAAAAACTAATTTAAGATCCCAAAAAAATGAAGCTAATGTTGTTTTTTTCTTATAAGGATATAACAATATAGAACAACTTTTTCCACAATCAGATATAAAAACTTCACCAAAAGTTAAGCCCATAAAGAATGAGTATTCCATTAGTTTTTTTATTCTTTTCAAGCGTTTAGAATCTTGTTGTACTACAAAGTTTATAGATTTATTAGTGTCAAATGATTTAGAAAGTATATCAATAACCAAATCTTTATCTTTCTCTGAGGCTTTTCTCATGTTAGTTTTTAAATATCAGTTTTAATCAAATCTTCAAAAATTATTAAGTACTTTTGAAACACTTAAAAATAAAAATCTTTGAATTTCGAGTTATTCATAGCTAAACGAATTATAGCTGGTAAAAAGTATAAAAGTAGTATATCATCTCCAATAATAAAAATTGCTACAATTGCTATTACTTTAGGTATAGCTATTATGTTAATAGCAGTATCAATTGGTTCTGGGTTTCAAAAAAAGATTAGAGATAAAATGTCTGGTTTCAAAGGGCATATACAAGTGGTTAATTATGATAATAATAACTCTGATATATCAACTGTTCCAGTATCAAAAACTCAAGACTTTTACCCCAGTTTTACAGATATAAAAGGCATTAAAAATGTACAAATTTATGCTAATAAATTTGGAGTTATTAGAACGGTTTCTGATTTTGAGGGGGTTATATTAAAAGGAGTTTCTGATGATTATGACTTTACTTTCTTTGAGGAATATTTAAAAGAAGGGCGTTTGCCTAATTTTAAACTAGATAGAAATAAAGAAATTTTAATATCTGAGTCAATAGCAAATAGATTAAAACTAAAATTAAAGGATACGATTCAAGTAGTATTTAGTGTTGAAAAAAGTAAAAGGCCATTTGCTATAAGAAAACCAATAATTGTAGGAATTTATAACACCGGTTTTGAGCAATTTGATAAAACAATGCTCATAGGAGATATTAGAGAGGTTCAAAGACTTAATAAGTGGGATGAGAATCAGGTAGGAGGTTTTGAAGTTTTAATCAATGATTTTGATGAATTACAAACTAAAGGAAATGAAGTCTATAGGTCTATTGGATCTACATTAAATAGTAGTACTATAGTAGATAGTTATCCATTAATTTTTAATTGGCTAAATATATTAGATAATAATGTTTGGGTAATTATAGGAATTATGATTTTAGTAGCAGGAATAAATATGGTTACTGCATTATTAGTTTTGATTTTAGAGCAAGTACAAATGGTAGGTACCTTAAAAGCATTAGGTAGTAGAAATTGGAGTATTAGAAAAATATTTTTATACAATGCCTCTTATTTAATCCTTAAAGGAATGCTCTATGGAAATATTATAGGATTAGCAATTTTATTTCTTCAAAAGTATGGTAACGTTATAAGTCTTAATCCAGAAAACTATTACGTATCTTCTGTGCCAGTTGATATTGACATCGTAGCAATTTTACTATTAAATATGGGAACATTGATTTTATGTTTTCTAATTTTAATAATTCCTTCATATATTATAACTAAAATACAACCTTCAAAATCCATTAAGTTTGCCTAAAAATCATCATAAGTTTTGTTTCTTTGCAATACAAAACTGATAACTTATAATGAATTACGCTAATAATATACTTGAAACTATAGGGAATACCCCTTTAGTAAAGCTAAATAAAGTAACAGAGGACGTAGATGCTTTAGTATTGGCAAAAGTAGAAACATTTAATCCTGGAAATTCTGTGAAAGATAGAATGGCTTTAAAAATGATCGAAGATGCAGAGGCAGATGGTCGTTTAAAGCCTGGAGGTACTATTATTGAAGGAACATCTGGAAATACAGGTATGGGATTGGCTTTGGCTGCTATTGTAAAAGGATACAAATGTATTTTTGTAATATCAGACAAGCAATCTAAAGAAAAGATGGATATTCTGAGAGCAGTTGGAGCAGAAGTAGTTGTTTGTCCAACAAATGTAGAGCCTGATGATCCTCGCTCTTATTATTCAGTATCAAAAAGGTTAGGGGAAGAAACTCCTAATTCATGGTATGTAAATCAATATGATAATCCATCAAATGCACAAGCACATTATGAGCAAACTGGACCTGAAATTTGGGAACAAACTGAAGGTAAAATAACTCATTTTGTAGTTGGAGTAGGAACAGGAGGAACCGTTTCAGGTACAGCAAAATATTTAAAAGAGAAAAACCCAAACATTAAAATATGGGGAGTTGATACTTATGGTTCTGTATTTAAAAAATATCATGAAACAGGAATTTTTGACGAGAATGAAATATATCCATATATAACCGAAGGTATTGGAGAAGATATTTTACCAAAAAATGTTGATTTTAGTTTGATTGATGGATTTACTAAGGTAACTGATAAAGATGCAGCTATTTATACCCGTAAAATAGCAAAAGAAGAAGGTATTTTTGTTGGGAATTCAGCAGGTTCAGCTATAAAAGGTTTATTACAGTTAAAAGACGAATTTAAACCAAATGATGTTATAGTAGTCTTATTCCATGATCATGGAAGTCGTTATGTAGGAAAAATGTTTAATGATGACTGGATGCGTGATAGAGGATTTTTAGAAGAAGATGTAACAACGGCAGAAGACTTAATAAAATCACATATAGATAAACCATTAGTAACAGTTCAAACAGAGGAATTAGTATCACATGCTATTGAAAGAATGCGTGCTTTTAAAATTTCTCAAATACCTGTAAAAGATATTAATGGTTTTGTTGGTTCTGTAGATGAATCTGTTTTATTACATAGTTATTTAGAGGATAAAAATGTAGCAGACAAACCGATTAAAGATATAATGGGAGCTAAATACCCAATTGTAGAAAAAGGAACTTCAATAGAAAACGTATCAAAATTGATTACAAAAGAAAATCAAGCTGTATTAGTTGATTTAGGAAAAGGTAATTATCATATAGTAACTAAATATGATATTATTAACGCTATATAATAGTATTTAGTAAATAAAATTTAAAGGGCTGTTTTTTTAAGACAGCCCTTTTGAATTTTAACTTTCTTCATTACAAGTGTAAACTTGAGGGCATGCAATTAAAGTTTGGCAGTAAAAAGGACCAGTAACACGACCAGCACAATCACAACCACATTTGCCAAGATCCTTTCCATTGAAAGAAATACCTCCATTAAGTTCTTTTTGTTGTTGTTTGGTTAAAATACTTACACCATTAATGTTTAAAAAAGTGTTTTTCATAATAAATAGGAGTTTAAAGTTTTTATAAAATGTTTGATTAGCCATAAAAATAGAAACTAAAACTGTTAAAAAAAACACAAATGATAGCGTGGGTGAGTTAAATGTGGCATATCAAAATAGTAATGTCAATATGACATAAATTAAGGAATGGCAGTATTCTTGTAAAAAAGAAAGCATAAAATAAAAAGAAACGAATTTACAATGAGTAAAGATCAATATACTAAAGAAGACGAATTAAAAGATGCTATGGAAAACATAGATGTAGAAGGGAATAATGAAGAAATAAAAGAAAAATCAGAAGAGAAGGAGGCTGATTCAGAAAAAGAAGAGCCTACAGCAGAAGAGTTAATTCAAGCTGAAAAAGATAAATACCTACGGTTATTTGCTGAATTTGAAAACTACAAAAAACGTACAACAAGAGAAAGAATAGAGTTATTTAAAACAGCTAGTCAAGAATTAATGACAGCTTTACTGCCAATTATGGACGATTTTGATAGAGGGTTGGCAGAAATAAAAAAATCGGAAGATTCTGAATTATTAAAAGGGATGGAGCTTATAAGTAACAAACTTAAAAACACTTTAACCCAAAAAGGTTTAACAGAAATAGAAGTAAAACCAGGTGATGATTTTGATTCTGAAGTGCATGATGCAATAACTCAAATACCAGCACCATCTGATGATTTAAAAGGAAAAATTATTGATTGTGTAGAGAAAGGATATAAACTTGGAGAGAAAGTTATTCGTCATCCAAAAGTAGTTATAGGACAAGCGTAAACAATTAATAATTCAATTATCAATTATCACTGTTTTTATTGTTAATTGTTAATTGTCAATTGAAACAAAATGGCAAAACAAGATTATTACGAAATATTAGGAATATCAAAATCAGCTTCACAATCAGAGATTAAAAAAGCCTATAGAAAAATGGCTATTAAATATCATCCAGATAAAAATCCAGATGATAAAGGAGCAGAGGAGAAGTTTAAGTTAGCGGCTGAAGCTTATGAAGTTTTGAGTGATGAAAATAAGAAAGCTCGTTACGATCAATACGGACATGCAGCCTTTGAAGGTGGTCATGGAGGTTTCGGTGGCGGAGGCATGAATATGGATGACATATTCAGTCAGTTTGGAGATATTTTTGGTGGTGCTTTTGGAGGCGGTTTCGGAGGCTTTGGCGGAGGAGGCCAACGTCAAGCAAGAGTAAAAGGAAGTAACTTAAGAATTCGTGTAAAGTTAACTTTAGAAGACATTGCCAACGGAGTTGAGAAAAAAGTAAAGGTTAGAAGAAAAGTACAAGCAGAAGGTGTAACTTATAAAACATGTCCAACTTGTAATGGTAGTGGGCAGCAAATGAGAGTTACTAATACGATATTGGGTAGAATGCAAACCGCAACTACTTGTAGTCACTGTCAAGGAGCTGGAGAAATTTTAGATAAAAAACCATCAGGTGCAGATGCACAAGGAATGGTGGTAAAAGAAGAAACAGTATCAATTAATATTCCAGAAGGAGTAACGGAAGGTGTTCAGTTAAAAGTAGGAGGTAAAGGAAATGAAGCACCAGGAAGAAATTCTATTTCAGGAGACTTATTAGTATTAATAGAAGAAGTAAAACATGAAACTTTAAAAAGAGAAGGAAGTAATATTCATTATGATTTATATGTGAACTTCTCTGAAGCTGTTTTAGGAGTCTCAAAAGAAATTGAAACGGTTACTGGTAAAGTAAAAATTAAAATTGAACCTGGTACACAATCAGGAAAAATATTAAGATTAAAAGGTAAGGGATTGCCAAGTATTGAACGTTATGGTAATGGAGACTTTCTAATTCATATAAATGTATGGACGCCTCAGGAGTTAACAAAGGATCAGCGTAAATTCTTTGAACAAATGAAGGAAGATGATAATTTTAGTCCCAACCCACAAAAATCAGACAAATCATTTTTTGAGAAAGTAAAAGATATGTTTTCTTAAAAAAATAAAATTTTGTTTGGTAAGAATTAAATAAAGTTATAAATTTGTAGTGTCTAGGAGACGTCCTAGATACTTTTTCTTTTTCATAGCAATTTTCCCGCTCAAATTTTTGAGTGGGTTTTTTATTTTCCAGCAAACCAAATTTTGTGTTTCTATTAGCTATTAAATAATACTCCTTTTTAAAAACAAGTTATTTGTTTGACAATTAGGTTTTTACTTTTTTGTACCCAAAAAAAGTAAAAAAACTTTGTTACTGTAATAAATAATTATGTATATTTGTAGTGTCTAGGAGACGTCCTAGATACTTTTTCTTTTTCATAGCAATTTTCCCGCTCAAATTTTTGAGTGGGTTTTTTTATGAAAGAAGAGACATACAAAATTTAGCAGCTCTATCTTATCGACTTATTGTAAAATAAGTAGGAAAGTCCGGACACCACAGAGTAAGCATAGCGGATAACATCCGTCCAGTGTAAACTGAGGACAAGTGCAACAGAAAGAATGTACAGGTAATGCTGTAGTGAAATCAGGTAAACTCTATGCGGTGCAATGCCACGTATATTAGAGTATGAGTGTTACTCGCACGATTCTAAGGGGTGGGCAGATTGATTTTATGAGTAATTATAAAACTAGATAAATGATAAGAGCCTTTTTTAAAGGATACAGAATCCGGCTTATTGAGCTGCTTTTTTTACTTTTACTACCTTATTTAGAATTGTTTAAAATAACTTAAACAACTCATAAATGTATCAGGATTATTATATCGTTAATATTTTAACTTTTATTTTGTTTTTTGTTGTTGAATTATTGTTTTAGGTGAAAATAAATATGTTTTATTTAATGTTATTGCTATATCGTTGTCAATTTTTTAATTACATCTCAAAATTGTACTTTTGCAAGGCAAAAATTAACAGATAAACATATATTACTTATGCTTTATTCACTTTAGAAATAAATAATATAAGTAATGTAACAATTTATGGGTTAATAAATGACAATAAGAAATTATTTACTGTTTATTATCCATTAATATTTAAAAGATTCCTATAATATGAATACCTATCAAGATTACATCAAGGAAATTGAAGCAAGAAAAGCTCAAGGACTTAATCCAAAGCCAATTGATGGAGCAGAGTTATTAAGCGAAATTATTGCGCAAATTAAAGATTTAAACAATCCAAATCGTGAAGATTCTCTTAAGTTTTTTATTTATAACACTTTACCAGGTACAACAAGTGCAGCAGGTGTAAAAGCTAAATTTTTAAAAGAAATTATTCTTGGTGAATCGGTAGTTAAAGAAATATCTGTAGCTTTTGCTTTTGAGCAATTGTCTCATATGAAAGGAGGACCTTCAGTAGAAGTATTACTTGATTTAGCTTTAGGAAATGATGAAAGTATAGCTAAAGAAGCGGCTAACGTTTTAAAAACTCAAGTATTCTTATACGAAGCAGATACTGAGCGTTTAGAAAAAGCAATGAATGCAGGAAGTACAATTGCTAAAGATATTATAGAAAGTTATGCAAAGGCAGAGTTTTTTACCAAATTACCTGAAGTAGAAGAGGAGATTAAGGTAGTTACTTATGTTGCTGGAATTGGAGATATTTCTACAGATTTATTATCACCTGGAGCAGATGCACACTCTAGATCAGATCGTGAATTACATGGACAATCTATTTTTGAGCATAATAAAGATATGCAAAAAGAAGTATTGGCACTTAAAGAGCAACACCCTGATAAACGAGTGATGTTAATAGCAGATAAAGGAACAATGGGAGTAGGGTCTTCAAGAATGTCAGGTGTAAATAATGTTGCTTTGTGGACAGGTATTTCTTCAAGTCCATATGTACCATTTATTAATATAGCTCCAGTAATTGCTGGTACTAATGGTATTGCACCAATTTTCTTAACTACAGTAGGAGTAACTGGTGGTATTGGTATTGATTTAAAGAATTGGGTAAAGCAAAAAGATGCAGAAGGAAATACAATAGTAGATGAAGATGGAGAGCCAATCTTAAAAGAAGAGTATTCTGTAGCTACAGGTACAGTTCTTACTATAAATACAAAAACAAAAAAATTATATAACGGAGATAAAGAATTAAAAGATATTTCTACTGCTTTAACACCACCAAAAATGGAGTTTATTAAAGCTGGAGGTTCTTATGCGGTGGTTTTCGGTAAGAAATTACAAACCTTTGCTTGTAAAGTTTTAGGAATAGAGGTGCCTCAAGTGTATGCGCCTTCAAAAGAAATTTCTATTGAAGGGCAAGGGTTAACTGCTGTAGAAAAAATATTTAATAAAAATGCAGTAGGAACTACACCAGGAAAAACATTACATGCTGGTTCTAATGTAAGAGTTGAAGTAAATATTGTAGGGTCTCAAGATACTACAGGATTAATGACTTCTCAGGAATTAGAAATGATGGCAGCTACTGTAATTTCTCCAATTGTAGATACAGGTTACCAATCAGGATGTCATACAGCCTCAGTTTGGGATGATAAGTCTAAGGCTAACATACCAAGGTTAATGAAGTTTATGAACGATTTTGGGTTAATTACGGCTCGTGATCCTAAAGGAAAGTATCATGCAATGACGGATGTTATTCATAAAGTATTAAATGATATTGCAGTAGATGATTGGGATGTAATTATTGGTGGAGATTCACATACACGTATGGCAAAAGGAGTTGCCTTTGGAGCAGATTCAGGAACTGTTGCTTTAGCATTAGCTACAGGAGAGGCAACAATGCCAATTCCAGAATCTGTTAAGGTTACGTTTAAA
Source organism: Tenacibaculum sp. 190524A02b (assembly GCF_964036645.1). Taxonomy (NCBI): domain Bacteria; kingdom Pseudomonadati; phylum Bacteroidota; class Flavobacteriia; order Flavobacteriales; family Flavobacteriaceae; genus Tenacibaculum; species Tenacibaculum vairaonense. Next base: position 838,949 of record NZ_OZ038525.1, read on the forward strand.
GGAGAAATGAAACCTTATATGGATTTCCGCGATGTGGTTCATGCAACTCAAGAGCAGATGTTAACTCAATTTGAAGGAGAGAATGTTTTTCAAGGAAAAATTATTGAAGTACATATTGGTACGTTAACTTCAGATCAGGCATTTACATTTACAGATTGGACAGCTGAAATGAAAGCAAAAGCATCTATCTGTATTTCTGAAGAAGAAACCTTAATTGAATCATTAAAAATCTCTAGAGATCGTATTCAAATTATGATTGATAAAGGGATGGATAACCCAAAACAAGATCTTAAAGGATTAGTAGATAAAGCTAATAATAGAATTCAAGAATTGCAGTCTGGTTCTAAGCCAGCTTTAAAGCCGGATGCAGATGCTAAATATTATGCGGAAGTTGTTATTGATTTAGATAAGATTGTTGAACCAATGATTGCAGATCCAGATGTAAATAATGAAGATGTGTCTAAGCGTTATACGCATGATAATATTCAACCATTATCTTTTTATGGAGGAACTAAAAAAGTAGATTTAGGTTTTGTTGGTTCATGTATGGTGCATAAAGGAGATATGCAAATATTAGCGCAAATGCTTAAAAACGTAGAAGCTCAAAAAGGAGAAGTAGAATTTAAAGCACCTTTAGTTGTTGCACCACCTACATATAATATTGTTGATGAATTAAAAACTGAAGGAGATTGGGAAGTTCTAGAGAAGTATGCAGGATTTGTATTTGATGATAGCGCTCCAAAAGCAGTTGCAAGAACCAAGTATGAAAATAAATTATACTTAGAGCGTCCAGGATGTAGCTTATGTATGGGAAATCAAGAAAAAGCGGAGCCAGGAGATACGGTAATGGCTACTTCAACTCGTTTATTCCAAGGAAGAGTAGTAAGAGATACTGAAGCTAAAAAAGGTGAATCTTTATTATCTTCTACACCTGTAGTTGTTTTATCTTGTATATTAGGAAGAACACCTACTATGGAAGAATATGAAGCAGCTGTAGAGGGTATTGTCTTAACTAAGTTTAAACCATCTCAAAAGAAATTAGTAAGCTAATCTAATTGTCTTTTTATAAATATAGAAAAGTCTGAGTGTATGCTCAGGCTTTTTTTTGTAATAAATTTACTGTTGTATAAAAGGTTTATTTGTTTTTTAAAGGTTAAGATCTTACATTTACACTGGCTATAAAATGGGATATAAATTGACTAACTAATAATTGCTAGGGTTGCTATTTTTTTAATATCTGACTAGATATAAGTATACAAAGTATCTAACCAAAAATATTAAAAACTTTCGATCTAAGCCATCGAGGAAATGAATTCTTGGCTATTCTCTAGAGATTAAAATTGTTTTATTATGGAAAAAATATGTAAAATATTGCTAGTTGCTTGCATGCCTTTCTACCTTAACCAAATATTTAAATGGATAGAAGTTCATTGGGCTATAAACTTCTTGAGTTATGTTATTCTTTTTATATCATCACTGTATAGTATTAGAACTAATAAATCAAAACAATAATTGCTTATAAATCATGAAAAAACAGCAAAACTTATTAAGAATATCAATAGTTATAATATGTGGACTATTAATCTTCTCAGGAATTTTAACAATATTAAGAATAGAAGAGATTCCTTCTCGTTATTTAGGAATACTTAATCTAGTATTATTAATCATATTGGCATTTTTAGATACTAAACAGAGAAAACGTACACAAAAATATTTTTAAACTATTCAATTAGCTATAGAAAACAAATTGAGGAATGAAGAAACAAAATAGAATAGTAAAAATACTATTATTTATTCCAGCAATACTTTTAATAGTTTCAGGTATTTTATTAGTATTGGAAGTAAAATGGATTTCATCACGTTTACTATTTATATTTATTATGATTTTAATGGGATTAGTAACTTGGTTAGAGAATAAGTATTTGAAAAATAACTAAAAACAGATTGTAAAAACTATAATTAGCTACAGTAAACAAGAAAAAGATATGTTATGAAGTATTATTTAGTAGAAAATAAACTTACGGAGGATAAAAACTACATTGCTAAAATACAAGCGAAACAAACGGTAAGTCAAGAAGAACTTATTGAAAGAATGCTAAGTAAAAGAAACTTAGTAAGTAAAACTGATATTTTGGCTGTATTTAATTCATTGTATGAAGAAGTAGTAGGCTGTATAGAAGAAGGAGAAAATATTAGTTTACCACTTTTTAATTTGAGTTATTCTATTACAGGAACCTATAAAAATCCTGAGGAAAACTTTAATCCAGACACACATAAACTACATGTAAATATAAGAGGGGGAAAACTTGTTAAACATGTCAAAAAGAATATAGTATTACAAAAGGTAGATGCTCCGTTAATACATCCAATTATAAAAAATATAAAGGACTTAACCACACAAACTACCAATACCTATATAACTCCCAATGGTATGTTTGAGATGAAGGGGAGTCGTTTAAAAATAGCAGGAACTTCACCAGAAGTAGGAGTTTATTTTATGACCGAAAATGGAAATGAGTTTAAAGTACCTTATTTAGCACAAAATGACTATAAGAATATTATTGGTCAAATACCTAATCTTGATTCAGGAAATTACCGAATTGTAATCAAAACACAAGCTACTGATAGAGTAAATAAGTTTTTAAAAGATGTACGAATAAATAATAGTGTATTAATAGTGGTAGTTAAGTAGTTTAAAAGACTTTAAAAATAAAGGATTCTTAGTTAAAAGGAAGCGTAGCTTTCTTACTATATAGTTATATTTCCGTTGTCCTTCCCGAGACATTTCCGTTGTCCTTCCCGAGACATTTCCGTTGTCCTTCCCGAGACATTTCCGTTGTCCTTCCCGAGACATTTCCGTTGTCCTTCCCGAGACATTTCCGTTGTCCTTTCCGAGACATTCTTGTTGTCTTTCCCGAGACATTCCCGTTGTCCTTCCTGAGACATTCCGTAGCTCTTTCCTGTCTATTCTTATAAATTGCTATTATAGTTTTAAATACTCAATAATTACACATATACCATTTATGCAAATCTATTATTTGTAAATTACTATAGTTACTTATAAATTTATCAAATAGTCATATAATTTATATAATTGAATAACCCAAGTATTTTACTTTCTTTTTTGTTAAATTTGTAGGTAACGTAACAAAAAATAAAACAATTCTATGGCTTTCGATATTGAAATGATAAAAAAGGTATATAGTAAGATGGTTGAGCGAGTAGATGCTGCTCGTGCTATTACAGGAAAACCTTTAACATTAGCAGAGAAAATTTTATACACACACCTTTGGGATGGAACTCCAAATAAAGCCTATCAAAGAGGGAAAGACTATGTTGATTTTGCGCCTGATAGAGTGGCTTGCCAAGATGCTACAGCACAAATGGCATTGTTACAGTTTATGCAAGCAGGAAAAACAAAAGTAGCCGTTCCAACTACAGTACATTGTGATCACTTAATTCAGGCAAAAGAAGGAGCTTCTAAAGATTTACAAAGTGCATTAAATATAAGTAACGAGGTATTTAATTTCTTAGAATCAGTATCAGATAAGTATGGAATTGGTTTTTGGAAACCAGGTGCAGGAATTATTCATCAAGTAGTGTTAGAAAATTATGCATTTCCAGGAGGGATGATGATTGGAACTGATTCTCACACGGTAAATGCAGGTGGTTTAGGTATGGTAGCTATTGGTGTTGGTGGAGCTGATGCCGTAGATGTGATGGCGGGAATGCCTTGGGAATTAAAGTTTCCTAAGTTAATAGGGGTAAAGTTAACAGGTACATTATCTGGATGGACAGCTCCAAAGGATGTGATTCTAAAAGTAGCAGAAATCTTAACCGTAAAAGGAGGAACAGGAGCAATTGTAGAGTATTTTGGACCAGGTGCTACAGCTATGTCTTGCACAGGTAAAGGAACCATTTGTAATATGGGAGCTGAAATAGGAGCTACCACTTCTACATTTGGTTATGATGCATCTATGGAACGTTATTTACGTGCTACGGACAGACCAGATGTAGCTGATGCAGCCAATGAAATTAAAGAATATTTAACAGCAGATGCTGAAGTATATGAGAATCCTGAGCAGTACTTTGACCAAGTAATAGAAATTAACCTATCAGAATTACAACCTTTATTAAATGGACCATTTACCCCAGATTTATCAACGGTTGCTGGAGCAGAAATGACAGAAAAAGCAAAGGCTAATGATTGGCCATTACAAGTGGAATGGGGATTAATAGGTTCTTGTACCAATTCATCTTATGAAGATTTATCAAGAGCAGCGTCTATTGCACAACAAGCTTTAGATAAAAACCTAAAAACAAAAGCAGAATTTGGAATTAACCCTGGTTCTGAGCAAGTACGTTATACGGCAGATAGAGACGGCATCTTATCGGTATTTGAAAAGTTAGATGCTACAATATTTACAAATGCTTGTGGCCCATGTATTGGACAGTGGGGACGTTATGAAGACCCTAAAAATGCTCCTAAAAACAGTATTGTACACTCTTTTAATAGAAACTTTGCAAAACGTGCCGATGGAAATCCGAATACGCATGCTTTTGTAGCTTCACCTGAATTAGTTGCAGCTATTGCCATTGCAGGTCGTTTAGATTTCAATCCTATTACCGATAAATTAATTAACCAAGATGGAGAAGAGGTGATGTTAGATGAGCCAACAGGATGGGAATTGCCTCCTAAAGGTTTTGAAGTAAAAGAAAATGGGTATTTAGCACCATCTGAAGATGGAAGTGGAATTGAAGTGGTCGTAAAACCAGATTCTGAACGTTTGGAATTATTAACACCGTTTACGCCAATTGGAGATGAGATAAAAGGCGCTAAATTATTGATAAAGGCTTTTGGAAAGTGTACTACAGATCATATTTCTATGGCAGGTCCTTGGTTACGTTATAGAGGGCATTTAGATAATATTTCTAATAACTGTTTAATAGGAGCTGTAAATGCATACAATAAGCAAACAAACTTTGTAAAGAGTCAACTAAACGGAGAATATGATGCGGTACCAGCTACGCAGAGAGCTTATAAAAAAGCAGGAATTCCTACAGTAGTAGTAGGGGATCATAATTATGGAGAAGGTTCTTCTAGAGAACATGCGGCAATGGAACCACGTCATTTAGGAGTGGTAGCAGTTATTGTTAAGTCTTTTGCACGTATTCATGAAACCAATCTAAAAAAGCAAGGAATGTTAGGATTAACCTTTGCTAATGAAGCTGATTATGATTTAATTCAGGAAGATGACACTTTTAACTTTTTAGATTTAAATGAGTTTTCACCAGGAAAACAGCTAACTATTGAAATAGTTCATGCAGATAAAACTAAAGATATTATTAAAGTAAATCATACCTATAATGAAGGACAAATAGAGTGGTATAAAGAAGGTTCTGCTTTAAATCTTATCAAAAAGCAAAACAAAAGGTAATTATACTTTTAAAAGATAAATTTACAAACAGGAATTAACCTATTGAGTTAATTCCTGTTTTTATATTCTAATATTTCGTTCACAGCTCTTATCGCTGAATGAGAGGCGGAATGTACACCTCCCCAATCATCACCAGTAGTATAGGCTGTTCCAGCAAAAAACACTTTGTTATTTACTGATTTCCCAAGCGTATTTATAGCTCTCCAACTTTCATAGTTGTATACATAAGCACCTTGAATAAAAGGTTCGTTATTCCAGTTTTGAGAAATATGTTTTATATAATTAGCAGAAGCTTCACCATCAAACATTTCATCAAGTTCATCTAAAATATATTCAATTAATTCAGAATCTGATAATTGTATGTAAGGGAGTGTTGCAGAACCTACGGTAAATAACCCTAAAACATGTCGTTCCGAATTTTGTCCATAGGAAGCATCATAGTACATCTTTTGTCCTGATTTTTTAGGAGATACTTTTGATTCTATAACCGTAGGATAAAACTTGTCTGAAAACTCTATAAAAGCTTTAAACCCATCCCAAACAGTTACATTATCTATTTTCTCTAATTTATTTTTTGGTAATTGTGGTATAAACGTTATAGATTTTTTTTGAAGCATTTTTACAGGAACAGTAACAATTATTTTATCAGCTTCATAAGTAGCATTGGATGTTTTGGTGAAAATCTTATCACCAGAATAATCAATAGATGTTACAACCTGATTATATATTATTTTCTCTTGTATAGAAGGTAAGAGGTGTTGCTTAAAGAAATCAAGCCAAGAAGAACCAATAAACTTTTGATCAATGCCAAAGCCCATATCATCCATTGTAACTTCTTCACCTTGGTATAAAGCATCATCGTCAGCGTTGTAACCAGTTGTTTCAGTAGCTATATTTACTGTAGAGTTATTAATAATTTCATCAAAAATATCTCTTTCAACATGTAACCATTCAGCACCTAAGGGAATAGGAAAATCAACAAAATTGGTACTTGTTTTCATTCGACCTCCATAATTTGATGAAGCTTCTAAAATCTGAAAATCAACCCCTAATTGTGACAATCTATAGGCAGCCGTTAAACCAGCAGCTCCTGCACCTATAATGAGTACCTTTCCTTTAAACTTGCTTAAGTGCTCTTTATTATTTGAGTTAGTTGAAAAACCATAAGTAGTATAAAAAGGTATACTCAATCCCAACAAACTGCAAAGCTTAATAAACTCTTTTCTTGTCATATATTATTAATTATGGTATAACCTGGTATTTATAATGTGGTTTTTTAAATATACACTAAATGTATAAGTTTTAAAAATTAAAAATAACCAAATTATATACTATATATAGGAAGTTGGTTATATGAAGTAAGGGAGTTGTTTTATTATATGGGTAATACGATAAAATAAAGATTCATAAACATTATTACTAGTAACAAAACATTTAGGTGTTTTTTTCTTAAAATACAATTAATATGGAAGCTTTAATAAGTTAATAGTTTTGAAGGCATCAATTACTATAAACTATTCAAGCAATGAAAAAAATTACTTTTTTACTATTGGTATGCTTATATATGAGCTTGCCAATCAATTCTCAAAACAATTATTTAAAACACTTGTCCAGTTATCTGTCTAAAGGAGACGGTTCAGCAGAAACGGTAGCATTTAATTCTTCAGAAACTATTCCTAAAGCATTTTTAACAAATTCAAATGCCAATAGTTTTTCCATTGTTAATTTAACAGATTTAAGCAATCCGACTTTAATAAAAGAAGTGAGTTTAGCTAGTTACGGAGCTGGACCTAACTCCATTACTACCTATGGTGATTTAGTAGCTGTGGCAGTAGAAGCCACGGTAAAGCAAGATAATGGAAAAGTAGTATTCTTTAACCTAGATGGAGTATTTGTGAAAGAAATTACAGTTGGAGCTTTACCAGATATGTTAACTTTTACTCCAAACGGAAAAAAGTTATTAGTTGCTAATGAAGGAGAACCAAGTAAAGATTATATGAATGATCCAGAAGGTTCTATAAGTATTATAGAGCTATCTACAGGAATAAATAATGCTACTGTAAGTACTATTACTTTTGAGAGTTATAACAATAAAAAGTATGCACTATTAAATAAAGGCGTTCGTATTTTTGGTAAAGATGCTACAGTAGCGCAAGATTTAGAACCAGAATACATAACAGTCATAGAGGACGGAAGTATGGCATATGTTGTTTGCCAAGAAAATAATGCTTTATTGGTTATAGACTTAACAAACAACACGCTAAAAGATATTATGCCTTTAGGTTTTAAAGACCATAGTAAAGGAACACCAAGTGTTAAAAGCTATGTATTAAATGAATTGGTAGCTAACTGGCCAGAGTTAGGAACTCCTGTATATGATGGAGGACAACCAGCTGTGCAATTAGGTGGCTTTTCAGGGTTGTATTATGATGAAGTAAATTCTACGGATGAAAACATGGTGTTTTTTGCAGTACCAGATAGAGGACCGAATACAGCTTCTGTAAAGAAAGATAAATTTACACCTAATACAACACAAAATGTTCGTCCTTTTAAATTACCAAACTACCAAGGACGTATCGTTAAATTTACAGTCAATAAAAACTCGGGTACAGTAACTTTAGACAATCAAATTTTATTAACTAGAAAAGACGGTACAACACCAATCACAGGAAAAGGAAACATTCCTGGACATGATGAAATTCCAGTAACCTATTCAGATGCCAATACAATTTATAATAAGGTAGATTATACGGATGATAGTGGTGAAACGTATCATGCTTTATCGTATGATGAATTTGGAGGAGATTTTGAAGGGATACTTATAGATAAAAATGGAAAATTTTGGATGTGTGATGAGTACAGACCAGCATTGTATCAATTTGAAGCTAATGGAACGTTAATAGAGCGTTATGTGCCTGCTGGAACTTCTAACTTAGGAACTACTGTACAACCTGTAGGTACATACGGAGCAGAAACATTGCCAAAAGTATATAGTAAGCGAAGAGCTAACAGAGGCTTTGAAGCTATTGCTTATGATAAAGAAGCAGATATTATTTATGCTTTTATTCAAACACCAATGTACAATCCAGACAGTAGTACTAAAAACCAGTCGGATGTTATTAGAATTTTAGGTGTAAATGCAGCTAACGGAACACCCGTTTCAGAATATGTATATGTTTTAGAAAGAAATAGAGATGCTGGTTTTGCACATTCAAGAGTAGATAAAATAGGAGATGCGGTATATGCTGGTAATGGAAAGTTTTATGTATTGGAAAGAGATTCGTCAAACCCAGAAGATGTAGGAGGGAAGAAGTATGTATATAGTATAGATATTAATTACGCTACAAATACCTTAGGGAAAAACTATACAAAGCAGTTAGAAGAATTTACCACAGATGAGTTAATAGCGGAAGGAATAACCCCTGTAGTAAAGCATAAAGTAACCAATTTACCATCAATAGGCTATGTTAGTTCAGACAAGCCAGAAGGACTAGCGTTATTACCAGAAGGCAAATTGGCGGTATTAAATGATAATGATTTTGGAGTTGCAGGAGCAGGTATAACAGACAAAAGTGCATTAGGAATTATCTCTTTTGCAAATGATTATGGTTTTGATGCTTCTAATAAAGACGATAAAATAAACATTCAAAATCAGCCTACTTTAGGAATGTATCAACCAGATGCTATTGCAAGTTATACAGTAAATGGCATGGATTATATTGTAACAGCCAATGAAGGAGACGCTAGAGATTATGATGGCTATTCAGAAGAAACGAGAGTAAAAGATGTAACCTTAAATTCATCGGTATACCCTAATGCGAGTACCTTACAACAAAATGAAAATTTAGGACGATTAAAAACCACAACAGCAACGGGGGATTATAATAATGATGGAACTATAGATCAAATATACTCATACGGTGCACGTTCTTTTTCAATATTTGATAAGTATGGAAACCTAGTGTATGATTCAGCAGATTTATTTGGACAAACAGTAAAAGAAGAAGAGCCAGATTTGTTTAATCAAGATGAAGGAGAAAAAGACAATCGTTCTGATGATAAAGGCGTAGAACCAGAAGCAGTAGCTATTGGTAAAATTAATGATAAAGTATTTGCTTTTATTGGTTTAGAAAGGCAAAACAGCATTATAGTTTTTGATATTACGAATCCTAAAGAAGTAAAGTTTGTAACCTATTATAAAGACAACATTGCTAAAGGAGATGTAGCTCCTGAAATTATCAAGTTTGTAGGAGCAGCAAACAGTCCAAATGGTAAAAATATATTATTAGTTGGTTATGAAGTTAGTGGTACCATGGCAGTAATTGAATTAGATGAAAAAGCATTAGATATAAAAGAGTTTGAAACTGAAAAAGCATCTTTTACAGTATATCCAGTACCTACCCATACTACTTTAAATTTTAACGAACGTATTTCGGCTAAAATTTATAGCATAAACGGTAAGGTAGTAAAGGAATTTGAAAATAAAAATCAGGTAGATGTGTCTAAATTACCTACTGGAGTTTATATTGTTAAAACCAAAGAAAAAGGAACGAAACGTTTTTTAAAAATGTAGTATCTGATTAAATATAAAAGATAAAAGCTCTGGGAAACTAGGGCTTTTTTATTACTAAATATAGTATAGTTTAAGGTGTGAATAATAAAACTAAAGAAAACAAAAAAGCCGCTTAATATTTCTTTTATTAAGCGACAATTGAATAAATCTAAAAATTTATGCTTTTATACAGGTTCCTGATTTACAATCATTATCATCGCATTTACATATTTGTCCTGAGGGACACCAGTTTCCAGAAGAACATGCTCCCCCAGAAGATGGAGATCCATCACTTCCGTCCTGACCAGGTCTACCTTGTCCATTTATAGATTGACTTTCTTTTTTATTTAAGGCTTTACCTAATTTTAAAATGTTTTTTAGCATAATTTTAATTTTTAGTAAAAATAAATAAGAGGAAATAAAATATGGAATGAAAAAATATAATAAAAGTAAGGTTATTCTATACTTAACTAAAATTAACATTTAGCTACAATAAAATAAAGACAGCCTCTATAGGCTTTCTTAAAATGTAGTATCTGATTAAATATAAAAGATAAAAGCTCTGGAAAACTAGGGCTTTTTATTGCCAACCCTTTTCATGTATCAAAATTATTAAATATAAAGAGATAAATACAGTTCATAAGTCCAAGTAAATATTGAAATGTTCTGTTAGATTGTATTGAATAAAAAGCATTGTGTAATATCTTTTTTCAGGATTTATTATTTTATATTTATAATAAGTTATAAATATTCAAAGAAATTACTATTGTCATGCTTTTAAATTGCGAGTTAGAAATATGGCTTTATATATTAACATGAATATTGAAAAGATTAATGTTTTAAAGTAAAATTAATAATGAATAATCAAAAAATAATACAATCAGAAAAACTTTTTCTTAAAGAGAAAATAAATGGACTTTGCTCAATTGAAGAATTTAAAGCTTTAGATAGTAAAAAACTAACGGCAATATTAATTGATTTTTCAGAAGTAGATTTTGTTTCTAAAGGAGTGTTGGATAATATAAGATCTTCTAAGATACCAATTATTTTAGTAAATAATGATAAGGAAAAGATGGCAGAAACTTTTGGTGTAGGTTTTGAATCAGACGTAGTAATTATAGATTTATTAAATAAGCACTCAATACTTTTACCTTGTGTAATAAAAGATAATGGTTTTAATAATAATAGTAATGTTGTTAATGATGAACTTAAAAAATATAACGAAGTTAAATTTATTAAAGAATATATAAAGCAGGAAAACCTAGGTAAGTACCGAGAAATGGTACAAAATATCCAAAATACTACTGAAGAGTTGCCTAGTGGAGTTTCTGAAAGATTTTTTGCCCCAATAAATATTCCATTGAATTTTAATAATGGTCAGAAGGCAGAAAATCAAATATTATTAGAAATACTTCTTATAGCTTCAACTTCAAATCAAAAATATGCACGGGTAGTTACTAGGGGAGCAGGGTTTAATCCTTCTAGCGGTAAGGGTATGGCTGATAACGGTGATCAAAATAGAGGTTTTTTTCAGCAAACGATTAACTTCAATATAGAGCCGTTAGACTACCCCGATTTATTAATTTATGAAACTTCACCTAAAAATATTAATGGAGTAAAAACATATACTTCAGGGAGTAGTTTTGATGTTGGAGTAGATAAAGATGGAATAAGCGGTAGTTTCAACATAAGTAATTCTGAAACTACAGATATTAATGATTTTGATATAACTAATAACTCTAGTGGAAACAAAGCTAATTGGACATTTCAACTTTCAATGACTAAAGACTCAACAGATAATATGTTTATCGATCATTGGTATGAAAGTTACATAGGAGTAAAAGAAGTTCCTGAATTGGCTAAAAACAATTTGCAGCCTACCACTACATCAGTATGGGTAGTTGATGAAAGGAAGAAGCCTTTTAATTCAATAGTTACGTTCCAGTTTTCGTATGATGTATCTTATTTACATTGTTTTGTAACTAAAAAACCATTTAAATCCACTAAACATGTGGATCCAGCAAATGTTGAAGGTTGGAGAAGTTTTGTTATAAATTTCTCTGCTGTTAATGCGTAGTTTTTTAATTAAGAAGCTTTCAAATAGATTTGTTTTACTCTAATAAAGGTGTTTTTTATACCAAAATTTAGGTATACGAGTTTATAGACTTAGTTGAAGCTAAGCTATAAATACAGCATAGACAAATATAGCTGTGAAATATAAGAACCGAGCAATATTACGAGCAAGCCTTCTATAAATATCCTCAACGAAATAATAAATAATTAAATCAACAATAACTAGTATAATAAACCCATATAGGAAGCCTTCGTACTTCATGAAGTAAAAATATAAAAACAGAATTAACCAAAATGAATAAAAATATCACTATTGCAGCTGCTGGTAATACCGAACCGCCAGCTTATAAATTGATTAAAGATATTGGTTTTAAGATTGAAAAGAAAGGAGATTCTCTGATAGCTAAAAAAGACAATCTAACTTTTTATGCAAGTGGAGCATTAGAATTAGCAGGGGTAATTTTCTTATATGAAAGTAAAGGTGAAAATTGGAAAGTAGCGGATGAAATAATAAATGAATATTGTGATTTATTTAAAGATGATTAACAGCGTAGCTGTATTTAATTATTCTTTTTAGACTTATAAAACAGGTACAAAAGGTAAATTAGATATCCCATCAATAGTATGGAAAGGAAAAAAGGAAGGTTAAAACACATAATGAGTAAAAATAAAACTTTTACACTTCTATTTTGTAATGTTTCAGCACTTTTTAAGACAAAATAGAAGAACCTTAAAACTATGAGCGTATGAGTGCTGACATTTGGTATTTTGAAGATACAAACCTATTTAAAATATTATGTCCCCATAAATACCCAGCGTATACAAAAAATCATATACTAAGCTCTTATAAGAAGAGCGATTATATTTATTTTGAACAAGACGCTGCTAATAAAATTTATTTAATAGATAAAGGAAAAGTAAAAATAGGCTATTACACAGAAGATGGAGAAGAGGTTATCAAAGCCATTTTAACCAAAGGTGAAATTTTTGGAGAAAAAGCAATATTAGGCGTAGAAAAACGCAATGAATTTGCACAATCTATAGACAATACTACTTCCATATGTCCAGTATCTAAAGACACGATGTATTCACTAATGAGAGACAATGTATCGGTAAGTTTTAAGATTTATAAATTTATAGGACTTCGCATAAAAAAATTGGAAAGAAGGTTACAATTACTGCTTTATAAAGACACAAGAACCCGATTAATAGAATTCTTTAATGAATTATGTGAAGATTATGGCTATGAATGTGATGAAACTGGAGATCATGTAATTAAACATCCCTATACACAAAAAGACATAGCTACGTTAATAGGCACTTCAAGGCCTACCTTAAGTACGCTTATGAACGAGTTAAAACAAGAAAAAATAATCGATTTTAATAGAAAAGAGCTGAGGTTAATAAAAGTAAGTGCATAAATAACTTGCTCTAGGTTCTCAATCGTTAACTTTTGGCTTGTTAGTTCATAGTAATTCGTGGATTGATTTAATGCTTTTTGTAAACTCAGTTCAATTGTTTTGATGGAGACTGAGTTTATTGAGATAGCAATAAAAATGTAGCTACAAAACTGAACTTATTTAAAACTAGTATCCATAAATGGTGTTATAAGGCTAAAAAATAAGAACACTAACAAACAAAATTCTAAACATACTTCAGCTCAAAAGTATTCCCTAAATAACTATTCATTCATTACTTTTAGGAGCTAGTTTTGTTTTCAATTCATACAAATATCTTTATAGTTTATGTCATAGCAAGGTATCCGAAGGTAGGAATATCAAAGCTATCAATATAGTATTTTCTAAATTTTAAATTCCTACTTTTTTAAAGCATAAAAGGTTTTATAATTAATCTTCTTAGCACTATAAAAAACACATTCAATAATCATAAAAACGAATTTTTTATAAAAAAAATAGGAAGTGTCAGCTAGCTAACATTTTAAAAGGAATACTCAAAATATCTTTGCCATAGTAACTTTAAAACAAAAAACAATGAGGAAAATAATTTTAAGTGCCTTAGCACTAGCAGCCTTTACTTTTGTAGCGTGTAACAATGATGATGATACTATTACACCACCAGCAACAACCGCTAATTTAACAGTAGCTATAGATGGATTAGAAAACCTTGGTGCAGACTTTAAGTATGAAGGATGGATTATAGTGAATGGAGCACCAGTTTCAACAGGAGTTTTTACAGTGGATGATTCAGGAAAACTATCAGAAACGTCATTTACAGTAAATGCTACCCAATTAGCTGCAGCAAGTAAATTTGTACTATCTGTAGAGCCTTCTAATGATACAGATCCAGCACCAGCCAATACTAAAATCTTAGCAGGTGACTTTTCAAGTAACTCAGCAAGTATTTCATCTACAGGAATTGTTGCTGATTTTAAAAGTGCAACCGGAAAATACATTTTAGCAACTCCTACAGACGGAGCAGATAATAATGAACGTAGCGGTGTATGGTTTTTAGATGTTTCAGGAGGAAGCCCAGCAACAGGTTTAATTTTACCAAAACTATCAGCAGGATGGAAATATGAAGGTTGGGTGGTGATAGATGGTAAACCAGTAAGTACAGGTACATTTACAGATGCAGCAATGGCAGATGATAATGCAGCTACTTCAACTTTTAAAGGAGATATGGGGAATGGACCAGCATACCCAGGAGAAGATTTTATAAAAAATGCCCCTACAGGATTAACATTTCCTACAGATTTAAGAGGAAAAACAGTAGTTGTTTCTGTAGAGCCAGACCCAGATAATAGCATGGCACCCTTTACATTAAAACCTTTGGCACATACAGTTCCAGCGGATGCTAATGACCATGTTACATTAACTATGGGTAATGGCCCAGTAGCAGAAATAAAAGGTACTGTTACACGTTAGTTTTTTGTTAAGTACCCCTTAAGTTTAAGAGCAATCAATTATCTTTGGCTGCTCTTATTTTTTATAATGAAGTATAGACAATTAACAAAAGAACAGTTTGAAAGTTTACATGAAGAATTTGCTAAGTTTTTAGCTACGCAAAGTATTGATGTAAATGAGTGGAATCAAATAAAAAAAGAAAAACCACAAGTAGCAGAAGAAGAAATGAATGTGTTTAGTGATGTGGTTTGGGATGATGTGCTAACAAGAACGCAGTATTTAGAGCACTTTTCAAAAAGCATTTTAAACCTATTTAAATGTGAAGAAGATAAAATTCACAGAATAGTAATACAAATTGCAAATCCAGCTATTAATTTATTAGAACAAGAAGGATACCATTGGTTATTAAAAAACACCAATAGTAATGAGGTAGATATTTTAGAAGGAACTAAAAAATATCAACAAGAAAGAAATCCTGAATTATTTGACTTGATAGAAAAAGGAAGTACGATCTCTAAAGGAGAATTGTACGAATATTTTAAAAAGTTAATCACAAAAGAGTCATCATAGGCTACAGCTATGTTTTAAATGGAGCTTTTATTGTAAAAGCTGCAACAGTTTTTGAGTACCAGAACTCGCAATGTCTTCTATAATAGTTAAATTAGGGAAGGCATTTTTATTGACAGCAGGTTTAGGATCTATAAAATAAATAGGCGTATTCGGTTGTATATAATCTATTAAACTAGCAGCCGGATATACTTGCATAGAAGTTCCAATAATTACTAAGATGTCTGCTTGTAGTGTAATTTCAATAGCTTTTTCTAACATAGGCACATCTTCACCAAACCAAACAATATGAGGTCTTAACTGAGATTTCTTTTCACAAACATCACCCATTACAATATCTTTATCCCAATCATATACTAAACGTTCATCTGCTGTACTTCTAACTTTACGTAGTTCACCATGTAAATGCAACACACTACCACTTCCTGCGCGTTCATGTAAATCATCCACATTTTGGGTAATGATAGTTACCTCAAAATTCTTTTCCAATTCAACAAGGTTTTTATGGCCAAGATTAGGAGTTACGGTAAGCAGTTGCTTTCTACGCTGATTGTAAAAATCCAGCACTAAATCTGGATTACTCATAAACCCTTGCGGTGATGCTACTTCATAAATATCATGTCCTTCCCATAAACCATCCGCATCTCTAAAGGTTTTAATACCACTTTCCGCACTAATTCCTGCACCTGTTAATACTACCAATCGTTTTTGTTTCATAGTAAATATTTAAAATCTAAAAATAGGAAAATTTAGTATGTTTGTGTTATGATTAGCAAGGAATTATTGACGTATTTAGAAGGATATGTAACCGACAAACGTAAAAACTTATTTCATAAAGTTTTAGCAGAAAGAACACGTCATTTTACAGTGGTTTTAGAAGATATATACCAACCCCATAATGCAAGTGCAGTAGTTAGAACTTGTGATATTTTTGGAATTCAAGATATATACGCTATTGAAAACAAGTACACTAATAAAGTCTCTAGACATGTAGCAAAAGGAAGTCAAAAATGGTTAGACTTTCATCGGTATAGAGAAGATGGAAATAATACAGCAACTTGTTTTGAAGACTTAAAAAGCAAAGGATATCAAATAATAGGGACTACACCACATAATGATTCTTGCTATTTATCGGATTTTGACGTTACTAAAAAATCGGCTTTTGTATTTGGAGTAGAGAAGGAGGGCATTTCAGACTATGTAAAAGAACATGCTGATGGTTTTTTAAAAATACCCATGGTTGGTTTTACAGAAAGTCTAAACATATCTGTAGCTGCAGCCATTATTTTACAAGATGTAACCAGTAAAATAAAACAAGCGGATATGAATATAGCTTGGCAACTAACTCTTAAAGAAAAAGAGGTAATCTACATGGAATGGATTCAAAAAACGATTAAAAATGTAGATAAAATCATTGAACACTTTCATAAAAATTAAAAGTTTTTACATCAGTTAGCTTCTAGTCCTTGGCTGTTAGCCTTTGGTCATAGGCAAGAAGGTTTTGTTATGTTGAGGAATGACTATACACTAGTGCGAGAAGGTTTTGTTGCGTTGCGGAATGGCTATACACTAGTACGAGAAGCTTTTGTTGTATTGAAGAATGGCTATGCACTAGTGCGAGAAGGTTTTGTTGTGTTGAGGAATAGTTTTACACTAGTGCGAGAGGGTTTTGTTGTGTTGAGGAATGGCTATACACTAGTGCGAGACGGTTTTGTTGTGTTGCGGAATGGCTATACATTAGTGCGAGACGGTTTTGTTGTGTTGCGGAATGGCTATGCACTAGTACGAGAGGCTGTCTTGTCCTGAAATAGGTTTACATTCAAATGTAATTAAATGGAACGATATTCAAAGACATCATCATCTAAGTGGCAAAATAGATATAGTGAAGAATTTAAAAGATTTGTTTGTAATGAGTTTTTAACAGGAACAGCAACTCGTAGATATATAGAACAGAAATATAGAATTGGTAATTCACGAATTACTTATTGGTTAAGAGAATTTGGTTATAATGATTCCAAATCTACTTTTGTACCTTTACCTACTATGTCACAATCTAAGAGTCAATCTAACATTAAAAAATCTAATTCTGATTTACTTAAAGAATTAGAAGAAGCTAAATTATTAGCTGAAACTTATAAAAAAATGATAGAGTTGACTGAAAAAGAGCTAAAAATTAAGATTGTAAAAAAGTCCAATACCAAGTAATCCAAGAGATGAAAACTAATTATCCCAAAGTAAGTTTAGGCAGGTTCTGCCGATTACTTGGTGTGACTCGTCAAGCATATTACCAACATTTTTGGTATAAAGAACAGTTATGTTTTGAAGAAGAATTAATAGTAAAACAAGTTCTGAAGATACGTCGAAATCATCGTCATATGGGAGGTAGAAAGCTTTATGAAAAGCTTCAACCTTTTTTATTAGAACATCAAATTAAGATGGGAAGAGATCGATTGTTTGATATACTTGGTGCTAATCATCTGTTAGTTAGAAGGAAAAAGAAACAAACAATCACTACAAACTCATTCCATAGATTTAAAAAATATTCTAATCTAGTTAAAAATATGGCTCCAACAGCTCCTAATCAATTATGGGTTAGTGATATTACTTATTGGAAGCTTAATAATAGTTTTAGTTATATAAGCTTTATAACAGATGCTTACTCAAAAAAGATTGTTGGTTATCATTTAGGTTATAGTTTACAAACCTCAGAAACCATTAAAGCTTTAAAAATGGCATTATCTAACTTGCCAAATCATTGTAAATTAATACATCATTCAGATAGAGGAACACAATATTGTAGTAATGAATATGTAAAGTTATTAAAGGAAAACTCTATAAATATTAGTATGACAGAAAATGGAGATCCTCTTGAAAATGCAATAGCAGAAAGAGTTAATGGCATTATAAAAGAAGAATACTTAAATGATTATAAAATTGATAATATTGAAGAGGCTAAGAGTTTACTGGATCAAGTTGTAAAATTATATAATGAAGAAAGACCGCATATGAGCATTGGAAACCTTACTCCAAATCAAGTACATCAGAACAATTTAAAAGTTGAAAAATTATGGAAGAGTTATTATAAGAAAAATCCTATTATTGTAAACCAATAATAGGACTAAATATTAAATGTAAACGTATTATAGGATTAATCTAAAATATGTAAACTTTTTTTAGGACAAGACAGGCTTTTGTTATGTTGCGGAATGGCTATACATTAGTGCGAGAAGGTTTTAAACGAATACTATTCGACTATTATACGCTTTTTATACTTTTACTTTATGAAATATCTATATATAGTTACTCTTGTTGATTCTTTATAGGAAAACATTAGAATCTTCAATAGTATTAAGCTAAGGAGCTTAATAACATAAGTTGATATAGGGTCATTTTATAGTTTTAAATTAGTTAAAAATCTAGTAGATTTGTAGATAATGGGAATAAACACCATTGTGTTTATCCATTCGTTAATCTGTAATCTTCGCTTCGCTCGCTTACAGATTAACGTTGTGGGTAATGCGAAAAAACGAAATGAACCGAATTTTAACAATATTTATTGCTTTGGTTGTCTTTGGATGTCAACAACCACACAATAAGAAAACTAAAAATTATCCTAATGGACTATTTCCAATTAAGGAGTATGGAAAGTGGGGATTTATCAATTCAAAAGGAAATAACGTAATTACATGTCAATTTGATGAAGTTGGTGAATTTTCGGAAGGACTTGCTGGAGTTTTAATTGACTCAACATGGGGATTCATTGACATAACTGGAAAAATAGTTATTGAACCAAAATTTTACAGTACTGCCAAGTTTTCCGATGGTCTTTGCAACGTTAAAATTAAAACAGATTCAAACCTTCAAAATGCTTTTATCCGAAAAGATGGTTCAATAGCTTTTAAATCCGAGCACAAAAACATAAGTTCATTTGCAAATGGTAGAGCCACCTTAAAAATCAACAATGAAGTTTGTGTGATAGATACTTTAGGTAAAACTGTATTCAATACTCATTATCCGTATGGAGGGGGGGCACCTCTTCAAGACGGAATTGTACATGTTTGGAGCGGAGATTCTACTAAATATTTTGACAGAGGTGGCAACCTATTATTGCACTTGGATGGAATGGGACACGATAGTTTTAACCAAGGCATTGCAAAAATCAGAAAAGACAACAAAACAGTTTACATAAATAAAAAAGGAGAAGTAGTAATACGGCCTGAAAAACCTGACTTAACCTATTTTGAGTTTTCTGATGGATTGGCACAGGCAACTATCTCCGGCAGTAATCACAAATCTGGTTTCATCAATAAGAAAGGTAAGATTGTTATTCCTATAGTTTATTCAGAAATCAATAATTTCAAAGAAGGACTAGCTGCTTTTAGAGATTCAATTTACTATGGTTTTATTAATAAAAGAGGAGAAACAGTTATTGAGCCACAATTTGAACATATTGGCTATATTGGATTTAAAAACGGGTTGTGTGAAGTAAAAAAAGACGGACAATGGGGCTATATTAACCACAGTGCTGAATTTGTCTGGAAATCACAAAAAGACGTTCAATATAAAAAACTGGATTTGACTAAATGGCAATTGGACACACTGGAAATTAATACCCCAATGTATGGCGGTATATATGCGGGATATGACAACAAGCCAAGAAAAG
Organism: Tenacibaculum sp. 190524A02b; assembly: GCF_964036645.1. Classification (NCBI taxonomy): domain Bacteria; kingdom Pseudomonadati; phylum Bacteroidota; class Flavobacteriia; order Flavobacteriales; family Flavobacteriaceae; genus Tenacibaculum; species Tenacibaculum vairaonense. Next base: position 859,106 of record NZ_OZ038525.1, read on the forward strand.
CAAATTTTTCGATTAATGACGATTTTTACTTGAAAGTTGACACATCTGATATCACAGTATTTGCAGATAAATATTTAGGCTGTAAAATTTATTTAATAAATGGAACTAATAGCACAATTAAAATTCCAGCACAAGATCATAGGATTAAAATAATTCAACAGGCTCTGAATGAAAAGAATGAATGGCAAGATATTGAGAATTTCATAAATAGTTGGTGTGGTAATAGCTACCACTCAATTCAAATTCTACCAAAGTATTATCAAATTTACACAGCTCCAATAACAAAAGGAGATTTCAGCACGAGTTTGAGATTTCGATTAGAACTAAATGACACCATAATACATTCAAATGAATATATTGGCAAAATTAATAAAGAACAATTATTGAAACCTGAAGAGAAAGACAAAACAGGAATAGCCGTTTGGACAAATTGAAAAAATAAAAAGCACATACCCATAACAATGCTTAAAATTAATGTGGGTTTTAGTGCTTAATCGGAAAGCCTACGCTTCCCTATTCCCGTACTAATCATAGCTGAAGCCGTCAGACTGCGCAAAAACTTATGATAATAAATCTTGTAAAAGGGTTAAAATATATGTAAATTAAAGTATTGTTTTTCAATACTTTTTTTATGGATTTCAAAAAAGGTTTTAATAGGAATCAACTTCTAATGATGGATTTTAATTCCATGGTATCAATAGATTCTTGGGCTAGGATTGTAGATTTATTTGTTGAAATTCTACCACTTAATGAATTAGGGTTCATAGATGTTTTGGCTAAAGAAGGTGCACCTCCTTATCATTCTTCTGATTTACTTAAACTATATCTCTATGGTTATAAACACAGTATTCGCTCCTCTAGAAAATTGGCACATGCTTGTAAAGTTAATATAGAGGTCATATGGCTATTAAATGGATTAACTCCTTCCTCTAAAAGATAGCCTATTTAGTTTGTTTTATAATACTAATGTAAGAGGTTTTTGTAGCGTTTTTTTGGTGATAAAACTCATAAATCGAAAGAACCTTTTCTTTTTCAGTTCTTTAATAGTTGTTGCTTTATAATAACTATATAAATCAGAATAAAACACAAAAATTGGTATTCTTTTAGTAAAATAATTTAAATTTGGTTAACAGAAAAAGGGATCTAATCCCCATAATAAACCATAGGTAAAACGATACCGCATAGTTCAACTACGGATTAAATTAAAATGCGCCTCTGGCATATATGGTTTAATCCTATAATGTTTGTACTTAATAAGATAAAATGAAGAAAATACTTAAATTATTCTTGTTTGTCTCTCTAATTGGACTTTTGTTGTCCTTCAGTGTCAATCAATTGGAAAAGAAATTGATTGGTAGTTGGAAAGTGATTACCGTAATCAAAGAAGATGGTACAAAAAAAGAAGGTAGAAAAATGATAACCTTCAGAAAGGATGGGGCTGTTGAAAGCATGAAAGACAACGGGTCGAAAATGACTGGATTTTGGAAATATGATAAGAAACAAAGTTTGCTCCAGATGTCAGATGAGACCAAAGAAAAATGGACTGATTTTAAAGTGTTGAAACTAACTGGAAAAGAACTGATTCTGAAAGACGAAAGAAAGACTTACGAAACAGTTAGAACTAAGCACAACACAAAATAAAGCACATAGCCTCACTACGGAACGGCAACGGTCTTTATTAAAACGTTAGCTTTCATATAAAATGAATATTCAAAATCAAATATTAGAATTTGCTGAAAAACATTCTTTGAAAGAGAAAGCATTTGCTTCTATAGATATAGTTATGGATGCCAGTATTGAATTTGATAATGAAATCGGTATAGACTTTTTAGATGGCAATGATAGGGATGACTTGATTTATGAATTTGGAAGATTTGAATTCCAGATTGACAGAAATGGCAACTGTAAAGTAGTTACAATCATTAAAATCTACTCAAAGAAACTTTATGGTCCAAATTGCGATGTTCCTGTTGGATACTATGAAGAATGGACTGATTTAAAAGGAGATCACTTGGACGAATTTTTGATTTTCGACTGGACACCAATAAATCTGAATATTGATTATCACATTGAGCGAATAAGTAAAACTGTTCCTCAGCGATATTTTAAAAGAAATATTCCTGAGTATGAATTTACGACATATATAAATCACTTAACATCCTTATTTCAAGGAAAACAATTTGATGGTGCAATCGTATTTTTGAAAAGATGCCTAGACTATTTAGAAAAAGATGGAAATAAGGAAATCGAAAAAGAGTATTTAAGTGAATGTCTTGAACTATTTCAAAGGGTTTTTCATTTCGTTAAAAACAACAACTTGATAGAACCTGAAAAACTAGATAAATATAGAATAAACGGAAGAATAAAAAACGAAAAGCTAATAATGGCCAAAAAATCATAGCTGCCCTGCGGGACAGCAACGCTTTTTAGCAGAGACGTTGTAGGTAATTACCAGAATGAGTTCACTAATTGAAAAAATAAATTGCATAAAATTAGCAAGAAGACAAGAAAATTTACTTAAAGGATTAGATAAATTCTATGAAATAGTTCGTTCTGAAATAAAAGAAGAACATAAAACTTTATTCAATGAAGGTTTTGAAAAATTCAGAAAAACAGGAAGGTATTCAATTCACAATACTTTTGCTGGTGGAATTATTTTCTTGAGAGAACCTGAAATAATTGAAAAAATAAAAATTGATTTTAAAACTGTGACAAATGATGCTTTAGCAGAAGTCGAATACAGTACTGAAATAAGAAATAAAAGAAATACAAAATATAAACCAAACGCTGGTAAGATAGAAAGTATAGACTGGAATATGTTAGGAGTATTCCCTCATTTCAACAAATATGATAAAGGAATTAAAATCGCTATACTTACGCTTATAGGAAACTTTGTCAAAGTTATTTGTGAAGACCTTAACCAAAATAGTTGGTTTATGAAATATGAAAAAAACTTTGAACTTGAAATTATACTGGATAATGAAATGATAAATAGATTATCTATAAAAGCAAAATAAACTACCTACAATAACTAAGTCTTCAGACAAATTCTGAAGATGGTGTTTACTAAAAACGATAGGATATTTAGTTTGTTTTATAATACTAATGTATGGGGTTTTCGCAGCGTTTTTTTGGTGATAAAATTCATAAATCGGAAGAACCTTTTTTCAGTTCTTTAATAGCTATTTTGCTATAATAACTATATAAATCAGAATAAAACACAAAAATTGGTATTCTTTTAGTAAAATAATTTAAATTTGGAAACAGAAAAAGTATCTAATCCCATAATAAACCATAGGTAAAACGATACCGCATAGTTCAACTGCGGATTAAATCAAAATGAGCCTGTGGATTATATGGTTTAATCCTATAATGTTGCCCACAATTATGAAAAAAATCCTAGTTACATTAATAATTTGTCTTTTAAGTATAAATAGTTCTGCTCAAGAAAAGATTACAACTGAATTAAAAAACGCCTATGAAAAGAAAAAATACGATTTGATAATTTCAGAACATTCTGAAAAAGCAAATGAATATCCAGCTAAAGCAATTTATTATATTGGAATGGCTTACTATATGAAAGCCGACGATAATAATGTAATTAAACTTATGGATTTATCTATCAAAAAAGATAAATCTGACCCAGATGTTTATTTCATAAAAGGGATGACTTTTAATTATTTAGGACAATTAGAAAAAGCGGTTGAATCTTTCAAAAAAGCAATTGAACTAGATTCGAGTAATACAAACTATTATAGTGGTTTAGGAGATTCATATTTGAATCTTAAAAAATATGATAAAGCTCTAAATTCTTATATCAAAGCAACTGAAAAAACAGAACCAATTGAAAGACCTTTTGCAATGATACCACAAATTTATGCAGAATTAAATCAACCTACTAAGGCTTTAGAAGCTTTTTACAAATCAAAGGAATTTGTTTCAAAAGAATCTAACTCTTATATAAATGCACTTTATAATATAGGACTTTATGAGTTTCTTAATAAAGAGTTTGAGAAATCAGAAATTGCTTATAAAGAACTCATTGAATTAGCTCCAAATGACTATCAATCTTATGCGAAACTGGTTCAAGTTTACTATTCAAAAAAGGAATATAAAAAAGCAGAACCTTTAAAAGAAAAACTTTACGAAGCTTATAAAAAAGGAAACCTAAAAGATAATTTAAAAAGTATGTTTTGTTTTGACCAATTTGAATGGAAAGGAAAAACAATACTTGCTTTTGAACGCTTTGCTGTAAAAGAAGGAGAATTATACTATAAACATATATTTTACATTCCAAATGAAAAAGGAAAAACTGAATTTACAATTCAAACAGAAAACTCACCAGTTTCTGAAGAATTAGGAACAGGAAAATATGCAGTTGGAATGGATAAAAATGGAACTCATTCAACTTTTGGATTTCTAAAAGAAAATTTTGAATATGACAACTTGAAAAATATTGTTATAAAAATTCTTGAGGAACAAATAAAAGCACGAGCAAGTTCAAGAAAAAGGAAAAACTAACTGTGGGCAATAACTAAGTCCTTGGACTATTCGTAGATTAAAGTCTGAAGATGATGTTTAATAAAACCATGAAAGTTTAGCCTAATATTTATTACCTTACGTTACTACAACAAACTTTTTAAATGACTATTACATGCTTTTTATAATTTTTAATTAATGAGAAATCTAGTAGATTTTAAAGTATACAATATTAAGTACAATGAGAGATAAATTCTATTTTGGAATGAAAGTTTCGTTAGGTGGCGAAATAGGAGTTGTAATTCAAGGAAAAGGCAAATTAGATTGGGATAAAGAAGCTGGAATCATTCGTTGGGATACAAATAAAGAAGTAGATACAGAGGATTGGAGAGGATTATATGGATCATTTATAGATTCCGGGGGAGTAGAAGTAAGTAAAGACCATCAATTTAAATATATAAAAGATGATGGAACTATGAAAAATTGATTGAGTTGAATAAAACTAGTCCACTTCCATACAAACCCTTTCGTGTGGCACACAAGAGTATGCAATAACAATTAAATTTTATATAAAAAGAGAACTACTTTTATAGTAAAAGTGAAGTAGTTTTTTGTTTTTATTATTGTATGAGTGTACAAAACATCTCGGGTTTTAAATTAGAGGATACAAACGTGCAAATGCTAGATTTTTATTGTGTAGAGGAATAACGAAACACTAGCGCATGAAGCTTTCATATACAAAAAACTCCACTGTGATAATACAAGTGGAGTTTCGTTGTTTTTATAAGTATTAATACAGCTTATTCTATAATAATCTTTTTAGTCATTTTACGCTGTGTACTTTTAGAAGTAATGTGTAAAATATAGGTGCCAGAAATTAACTTACTAGTATTAAGAATAACTTTCGTGTTTTGTATAGAAACATCATTTTTAGTAAGTACTTCCTTACCTAATAAATTATAAACAGAAATATCTACCACAGAAGCAGTAGTTTCTTTCATTTTTATGTTTAAAACATCCTTAGCAGGATTAGGATAAATATTAAAATGATTAGAAAACTCTTCATTACTTGTACTTAACGAGTTTTCCTCTATTTTAAAATCTAAAATACCAGAACCCCAAGAAGCAAAACGAACTGTATTTGTAGAAGCAATATAATCAACATCCATAGCATTAAAAAAGCCAATACCTTCAGCAATTGAGTACCATTTCTCTTCAGCAACATCAAATACATAAGGTCCAATATCAGTACCCGCAAAAACAAACTTTCCATCAGGGGTAGCTACCATTCCGCCAGTTTGTGCATCCGTACCACTAGGGAATTCCCCAGTAACATTTTTCCATGTTTGTCCGCCATCTTTAGATAAAATAGATCCTACACTATTGGTACTAGGCCCACAAAATAAAATCCAATTATCATTAGTAGGTAAAACAACGCCACTTCCCATATCACCACGTCCCCAAACTTCTGAAGTTTTAGCAAAAGGTGTTGTAATAGGATTTCCAAAAGTATTACCACGATCATTAGAAATATACACTTTACCATCTTGTAGCATAAATAATTTATCTGGAGTTCCCCAAGCCTGTGCTAAAGCAGCCACATGATTAGTTCCTTTAATGACTGTATGCCCCGTAACTTGAGAACCATCCCAAGTAGCTCTGTTTAATTCTTTGGCTAAAACCCATAAGTTCTCATTTGGTTTATTACGATCTATATACGTTTGTACCCAACCCATTAATGATTTATTAGGGAAACTAACCGATTTGTTTTCTTGAAATTGTGAATTAATTTTTCCGATAGATTGAAAACCTCCAGAGCTATTATATACAGGAACAGGACCGTATACTTTTTTACCTTCACGTTGCCATTTCCAAGCATGCAAACCATCATAACTATCAATAGGAGGACCATCACCACCAATACTTTGGTAAAAATCAAGCGTTTCTTCACCAGTATCAGAAATAATACTACCACTTCCTTGGTCTTGCGTGCTATAATAAATATGATTTGGATTTTTAGCGCCTGTAAAAATATTTTCTCTGTAAATTAAAGGGTTAATGGTATTGATAACATTTAAGTTTATATAATGTGCATTGGTATAACCAGAGTTGTCAAAACCAGTTCCTTCATTAGGGAAATCTTTCCACTCTTTATAAGAAACAAAAATACCACCATCAGAACAACGAGCAGTGAATAAATTACCAGAACTATTGTAGAAAAAATGAGACGCTTGAAAATCTGGATGATAATTAAAACGAATACGATTATAATAAGCTTCAGCACTTAAGCTAGTTCCATTTTGATAACGACCCCAACCAGTGGTAGTAGACAATGAAGTGTCTAAACTATTTAAAGAAATAACAGGTTGTGCATAACCAGCAACTACAATAGCAGGAGTTTCTGGATGTGCGGCAATAAACTTTCCAGGTGACATTTTTCCGCTTCGATCTCCGTACCAATTTCCTTTTGGAAATTTTTCTGTCCATGTTTTCCCTTCATCAGTAGACACCCAATAATTTTTATTTTCAGTAGCATATAATGTACGGCTATCACCACCAATACTCAATTGTTTACTTCCATGAGAGTTGGTATAGGAACCCTGTAAGTTAAAATCGTTTTTTTGTGCATTCATTTTATAAAAAGAACCCGAACGACCTAAATATACAGCGCTAGCATTGGTTTGAATAGCATATCTTGGGGTATATAAAAAGCTACCTTTTTTAGAACCAAAATCTTTTACCAAACTAAAGTTAGCACCATGATCTATAGATTTAAATACTTTTCTATTATCAGTAACATAAATAACATGGTTGTCTTGCCTATTAATAATAGAACTCGTGTTAGCATTAGGTAATCCATTTGATCTAGACCATGTTTGTCCATCATTATCAGAATAGTATAAAGGACCATTTTCAATATGAGCAACCAGTCTTGTTGTAGTACCTATTTTAAAAGCAAATAAATTTTGATAACGATTAGGCCAATTAGCCGTTAATAAAACAAAGTCATCACCACCTGTACCCTTTGTAGGGTTATACACAGTGCCTTTAAAAATATAAGATTTAGAATTAAATTCACTTACATAATGATTATGAGTAACCCCATAAATAATATCAGTATCGTCAAGCATTTCAGCAAATTTAAAAGCACCAGGCATGTTTTTAGGCCCTCTATTTGTCCAAGTACCTTTTAAATTACCATTAGCGTAGGAGGGTTTACCGTTTTTATGACGAGAAAACTTCTGCGCTTTGCTTGATAACGTTGCTAATATTTTTTGATGTCTAGCCGCTTGTTCTGGAGTCCAAATAGCATATTTATCTGGATTTTCCTCTTTTCGTTCTTTTTTATGTTTTTTAGGAATGGCTAGAGCCTCTTTTTTAGAAGGTTTGCATGACACAAGAAGCAATGTCATAACCATAAATAAGGTAATGTTTAATTTCATATAAATAAGTTAAGGGGTTAAGGATGAGGTAAAGATACCTCTTTTTTTAAGTTTGTTTAAAAGTAATTATTTAAAATATAGTTAGTTAGGTTTAAATTAGTGTATAGTTTATTCAGCATTATTGAAAAATAATACCAAAGTAATAACTCAAAAAATTAAAAATATTGTGTAAGTCCTTAAAAAATAACCAAAAAGGACTATTTTTTTGAAACAGTCTGTCATCTATGTTTGCAAAAAAAATAAAGATGACAAAAAATATACTTTTATTGTGTATTGCCTTGATGGGGATCTCGGCAATAGCTCAGAACACATATGTGCCTGACGATAATTTTGAACAAACCTTAATAGATTTAGGGTATGATTCCGGAGCTTTAGATGATTACATACCAACAGCGAATATTAATTCAATTACAAGCTTAAATTTAAACCGTAAAGGGATTAAAGATTTAACAGGGATTAAAGATTTTATAGCCTTAACCTTTTTAAATGCAGCTTATAATCAATTATCAAGTGTAGATGTGAGTAAAAATGTCGCTTTAAATACACTAGTACTTAGTTCTAATTTGTTAAAAACGGTTGATTTAAGTAAAAATTTAGCTTTAGAAAAGTTGTATTTAGATAATAATCCAATAGCTTCAGTAGATTTTAGTAATAACCCATTATTATCTGACATACGAATTGAAAGGGCTAAGTTAACTACTATAGATGTAAGTAAAAATACAGCATTAAAAACATTATATGTACACACTAATTTGTTAACTACTGTAGATTTAAGTAAGAATGTTTTACTAGAGGACTTTTATGGAGGTGATAATAAATTTACAAATATAGATTTGAGTAAAAATACTGCTCTAAAAGCGTTGGATGTAGGAAACAATCAATTATCAGCTATAGATGTAAGTATGCTTAGTAATTTAGAATATTTATATGTAAATAATAATAAGCTAAAAGTCTTAAATGTTTCAAAAAAAGAAAAACTAATTTCTTTAACTATTAGTAATAATCAAATTAATGAACTAGATATTAGTAGCAGTACTTTATTACAGTCTTTATCTGCCGATGAGAATGAGTTGAAAAGTATCAGTTTTCCTGAGAAATCAAGTTTAAGATATTTACTTCTACAATCTAATGAATTAACTTCTTTAGACTTAAGTAAGAATACTATTTTGGTTAGTGTTAACTTAGAATCTAACAATTTAACTAGTTTAAATATTAAGACCGGGAATATCATTAAGATTAATCCTAGAAATTTTAATATAACTAAGAACCCAAACTTACTTTGTGTTGAAGTAGATAATCCAGAATGGTTTACTGCTAATTTTACAAATAAAGATGCAATCACAGTTTATAATGAAGATTGTACTACAGTAGAAAAAAAGACCTATGTGCCAGATGATAATTTTGAACAAGCTTTAATAGATTTAGGATATGACTCAGGAGCTTTAGATGATTATGTACCTACGGCCAATATTAGTGCACTTACTAATTTAACACTAAGAACAAAGGAAATTAAAAACCTTACAGGAATAGAAGCTTTTACGGCTTTAGAGTACATAGATGTGGCTAATAACGAGCTAACAAATTTAGATGTTAGTCAAAACTTAAATTTAATTTCAATAACAGCATACAATAATAAGATAACTAGTATTGATGTTTCAAAGAATCTAGCTTTAATTAATTTACATTTAGCAATCAATCAGTTAACAACAATAGATATTACTAAGAATATAAATATTAAAACATTATTCTTATTTGAAAATAAACTAACTAGTTTAGATGTTAGTAAACAATTAGGCTTAACACAACTGTCTGCATATCAAAACCAATTAACAGCTATAGATTTAACTGTAAATACAGCATTAATATCAGTATATCTTCAATCAAATAAATTAGTTAGCTTAACTATAAAAAACGGAAACAATACTAAGATAGTTAAAGATAAATTCCATGTAAATGATAATCCAGAGTTGTCATGTATTCAAGTAGATAATGCAGCTTGGTCTAAAAGTAATTGGACAAACAAAGATGGAAAAGCCGTTTTTAAAGAGGATTGTAGTCTTCCAATAGCTCAAACCTATGTTCCAGATGATAATTTTGAGCAAGCCTTGATAGATTTAGGATATGATTCAGGAGTTTTAGATGACTATGTACCTACAGAGAATATTAGTGTTATTGATGCTTTAAACGTTTCTGATAAAGGAATTACTGACTTAACAGGAATAGAAGATTTTGCAGCATTAATTCAATTAGAAGTAAGAAACAATAACTTAAAAACAGTTGATATTTCAAAGAATACAACTATAAAACGAGTTTCTTTTGAAGGAAATAAATTAACAGAGGTAAATTTTAGTACTCTTACTGAATTACAGTATGTAAATTTGAAAAAGAATGAACTTAGTACCATTGATTTGTCAAATAATACAAAACTTCAAGATGTATTTGTTAGTAATAATCCACACCTTATGAGTGTAAACTTAAAAAATGGCAATAATGAAGAGATTGCGGTTTTTCAAAGTAGAAACACACCTAAGTTAACTTGTGTACAAGTTAGTAATGTAGAGTGGAGTACTAAAGTTTGGGTAGACAAAGATGAAGCTATTACCTATAGTGAAAACTGTGCTTTATCTGTAAACGACTTAGAGTTAAATAATGAAATAAACCTATATCCTAACCCAGTAATAAACAAAATGTATATTACAAATTTAAGTGTAAACGCTAAGAGTATTCATGTTTATAATCTTTTAGGGGAATTAGTATTTAAAACTAGTGTCAATCAAGGTAAAAATAAAGTTAATCTTGAAAGCCTTACTTCAGGTATTTATCTTGTAAAAGTGGGGAGCTATGTAAAAAGAATTGTAAAAAAGTAAATGATTAACTTTTTAAGATATAAAAATACCGAAAGCTAAAAACTTTTGGTATTTTTATTTAGAAGTATTATATCAAATTTAAGCTTAAAGCAAATTTAATGAGTTCAGCATTGTTATTAAAACCTCCTTTTTTATAAATATTTTTTTTATGTTTTTCAATAGTGAAAGGAGATAAAAAAAGTTGCTCTCCAATTTCTTTAGCAGAAAAACCTTTACAAACAAGTACAATAACTTCTTTTTCACGCTTCGTAAATTTATTAAATAGAACAATACTTTCATTAATATAATCTGCTTCCTCTAATAAATTAGTAACCTCTAATTCAAAATCTTCAATACCAGTTAAAGGTAAAGTCACGCAGCAAAAAACATGTTTTTCTAAATTTAACTTAACACAAGTAAAAAAAGGAACATAGTTATTAGAAGTACCTATTTTAACACGTTGAATATAGGTTAGTAATTTTTGTTCATTTTTTTGAGAAGCAAAATCAGTTAATAAACTTACACAATAAGGTAAGTCAGTTGGATGGACACAATTTTGTATAAAACTTGCTCCAGATTTTTGTATTTCATTAAGAGAGGTGCCAAAAAGTTCACAACCTTTTTCTTCTAAAAAAGTAATGGCTAAAGTAGTAATGTCATTTTCATGATAAAACCCTAAAAAAGCATCCGTTTCTATAGGTGAATTTTCTGTTTTTTGAGTTAAATACTCTTGTACACCTTTAGGTATATGTTTAGAAATCATATAGAAGTAAGTTTAAACTTATGAGAAAAATTATAAAAGTCAAAAAAATTAGAAACCCCCATTTTTTTATAAATACTATTCTTATGATTTTTTATGGTATGTTCAGATTTATGTAAAAGTTTAGCAGTTTCTTTTATATCATTACCATTGCATAAACAACGACATACTTCTATCTCAGTTTTTGTAATAGATTTATAGCGAGTTAAATTCTTTTTAATAAACATTGAGTTTTCCAAAAGTTTAAGACTGTCATGATTAAATAAATTCATATTCTGTATAGGAACACTAATACTTAAAATTCTTTCTCGGTCTATTACTTTTCCTCTAATATAAAGAAGCTCAGGTTTTCCAGATTTTGAAGAGTTAACTTTTTGAATAAAAGCTAAAGGTTTGTCGTAAACAAAAGCATCTAAATACTCAAAATAAATTTCGGAAATCTGTTGTACACTTTCTTTATCTATAAATTGATCTAATTTAAAAGTTGTTTTATGAGTTGTTTTTTTTAAACTGGACACATTGTTATGAAGCAGCTTATAATCTACTTCCAAAAAATCAAAATTAATAGCAGAATTAATGAATAAGTAACAAGGTAATTGCTCACATATTTGCTTAAATGAATGTTGATTATTCTGGATTAGAGAAGCTATTTGAAATAAGTTGATAGATGAGTAAGTCATTTTCAAGTAACTTTAGGAATGTTAATTAATATTATGAATAAGGGGTTGTTGCGGCAAAATTATCCATATTCATAAAGTGAAACTTCATACGAAAAGGGTGAGATTTAAACGACTACTTAAGAATATATTTCTCATTTTTGCACACAACCAAATCAGTATTAGTACATGAAGTATCCTATCACTAAAAAAATAGGTTTAATAGTAGGCCCTTTAGTTTTTTTATTAATCAATAACTTACCTTTTGAATTAATAACTAAAAATGCAGATCATGTAATAAGTGTAGCTCTATGGATGATTATTTGGTGGATAACAGAAGCTGTAGCTATTTCAGTAACCGCTTTGTTACCATTAGTATTGTTCCCTTTATTAAAAGTAATGCCTATTAATGAAGTAGGAGCTAACTATGGAAGCCCAATTGTATTTTTATTTTTTGGCGGATTTGTACTGGCATTGGCCTTAGAAAAAGTAAACCTTCATAAACGTATTGCATTAAACATCGTAAAATTAACAGGAACAACACCTAATAAGGTTATTTTAGGTTTTATGATAGCTACAGGTTTATTAAGCATGTGGATTAGTAATACAGCAAGTACTGTAGTTATGTTACCAATAGCTTTATCAGTAATTCAGTTGCTAATTGATGATGAAGATGGTTTTACTAAAAAAGACCAAAATTTTGCTTTGGCTGTTATGCTAGGAATAGCCTTTGCAGCCAATGCAGGAGGTATTGCTACAGTAATAGGAACACCTCCAAACTCTGTTTTAATAGGATTGTTAGAGAATGAATATAATATAGAAATTTCTTTTTTAAAATGGATGACTGTTGGGTTACCGTTTTCTATGGTTATGATAGCTTTGGTGTACTTTGTTTTGGTAAAAATAATGTATCCAAATAAAGGATTAACATTTACAACGTCTCATAACATTATTGATAAAGAAATAGAAAAGCTAGGTAAACTATCAAAGAAAGAAAAGCATGTATTAATAATTTTTGCTATTACCGTATGCCTTTGGATTTTTAGAGCATTGATAAATAAGATGTTTCCAGGGTTAAAACTTTCGGATACCATTATAAGTATTGGAGCAGCACTAGCTATTTTTGCTGTACCTTATAATTTTAAAACAGGTGAATTTATTATACAATGGAAGGACACAGAAAAACTAGCTTGGGGAATTCTAATATTATTTGGAGGAGGTTTGGCTTTAGCTAAAGGGATGTCTACCAGTGGTATTGTAGATTTAGTATCTTCTACCATAGCATCAAGTAATTTAGGTGTTTTTATAACAGCTTCTATATTAATCATATTAATGCTGTTTATGACAGAGTTAATGAGTAATGTAGCTTTAGTAGCAGTTTTAGCACCTGTAGTAGCAGGAATAGCTATAGGACTTAAAATTCCAATTACACATATATTAATTCCAGTAACTATGGCTAGTAGTTGTGCATTTATGCTACCTATGGCAACACCGCCAAATGCTATTGTTTTTGCAAGCGGTTATATAAAAGTAAAAGATATGATGAAAGCTGGTTTTATCTTAAATTGTTTGGCTGTATTATTATTAATCATACTATTTAATTATATAATTCCAGTACTGTTTTAGAATACTTATTAAGTTAGTTTTTAAGAATAAAGCAGATTAAAAAGAGTTATGTGTTTTAGTAGCTAACTTCTTTTGTCTAACATAAAGAAAAGCAGGGAGTGCTAAAGAAACTCCAACAATGAGATTAAAAAGAATATACAACCATAGGTTTTTCATACCAATTCGTTTCCCTTCAACAAGAACCAAGGTAAAAACTGCCAGAGTAGAAATAATAACATCCCAAGTAAAAAAAGAAGAAATTGACGTTCCTGTCATTTGATCGATAAAAAGTTTAAAATCAATTCCGTTTTGAAACAAAAATTCACCGAAATGATAATAAGGAATACAAGTACCTAGTATAGCAATAAGTAAATATAAATGTCTAACTCTCATGATGTAGTGAAAAGTTAAAAGTGAGTAAATTTTAAAATTATAATTGATGATTTTTGTGTTCTAGTATGTAAACAATATTGTTTTTATTATGTGGATCTTTTTTTTGTATAATTAGTTTAAAATTATTTTTCTCTAATAATTTTTTAGAACTTAAGTTTAAATAATGAGTATATGCTTCAATATTTTTAAGTTTTAAGTCATGAAAACCAAAAGTTAAAACACTTTTTAAAGCTTCACTCATAATACCTTTACTTTGACAATCAGGAGTCAAATCAAAGCCAATTTCAGTAGTTACTTTATCTTCTGAAAAATTCCATAAACAAATACTTCCAATCATTCTATCTTGATCTTTTAGGGAAATAGACCAATAGAATAAAGATTCATCAGCAATTCCAGTACTTATTTTAGTAATAAATAGTAATGCTTCTTCTTTAGATGTAGCGATAGGTCTATCAACAAATTGATTAACAGAAGTATCTGAGCGCAAAAAAGAAACAGCTTTCCAGTCTTTTGGCTCTAGATTTCTTAACAGTAATCGATTAGTTTTTAACTTAGTAAAGCGTGCCTTTTTCATAGAAATAATAGTATAAGCTATAGGTGAATTAAATAATTATAAAACTACATAAACTTTAGACCATAAAAAAGAAAAAGCTATCAGTTAAGAATAGAGTAGTGGTTTGTGTCATGATAATTATTACTGATGAATACATAATAGTTAGCGGTATAGTAACTAATACTCATTATACCACATCATGTATAACACAGTAAAATGAATGAATAACAAGCCATGAGGAACTAATCACACAGCAATAGGAGTGAGTAACAAGCCAAGAGGAGCTCATCACATAGTAATAGGAGTGAGTAACAAGCTAAGAGGAGTTCATCACATAGTAATAGGAGTGAGTAACAAGCTAACAGAAGTTTATAACAGAGTAAGAGTAGTTAATAACAAACAATATACGCCAAATAAAAAGTGAAATACTTTTATTTAAACCTAAAAAGAAATCCTAAAAACAGCATTAGGTGTAAACCCTAAAGAAAAACGCTGAATCACTTGCTCCAGAATAACCTCTCTTTCATCAATAGTAGCACCAGAAGTACCTGGTATGGCAATACCACCATCATCTAAAGGTTTTCTTTCCGCTTTATAAATTAAATTTAAAGGCTTTACTCTGTTGTACATATTTAAAACAGAAAGACCAAGTTGTGCTTTTAACTTTTTCTTACCCACAGTAATAGGAAAATCATATAAAACAGAAGCGTCTAACCTGTGATAATCAGGCAATCTACCACCGTTAACGCTGCCAAATTTAACCACACCCGCATTTTCACCATCAGCATCAATTTTAATATCATAACTATTCACAAGTGTAATAGGTTTACCTGTTCTATATTGCCAACCCAATGAAAACTGCCACCTATCAAGCTGTAACGTATTAGAAATTCTAAAATGATGTGTAATATCATTATTTCCTGGAAACTTAAAAGGCGTATCCTTTAAATTAGGAAACTGAAAAGTAATGTCATTATACGTATATCCAGCCCAAATTTTATAGTTATCAAACCTATACTTTACCAAAACATCCAGTCCTTTAATCACACTTTTACCCACTTCAAAATTCTCTAACGGATTACTAAAACCATTCGTAAAAGTAGTTAACCCATCCAACTCCTTATAGTAAGTATCCAAATCAATATTCAAATGTTTGTGGTGATATAATAAACCACTAGAAATCTGATTGCTACTCAACAATGGATATTGTGAAGAGTCCGATAAACGCCAAAGATTATTCTCCAAACGTAATTCTGTATGATTAAACTCAACCAATTGTGAAATAGGTTGATTTCTTCTTTCAATAGCCGTTTTAAAACGTAAACGATTACTTAAAGGATACTCAAAGTTTACTCTTGGTTCCACCAAAAATTTATCCAAAGAACTATAATGAACAAAACGTACTCCAGCATTTACATACCCTTTATTTTTAAAATAATAAGTATATTCTCCAAACAAGGCATTTTTAAAGTTTTTAGCATCCTGCCCAGAGCTTTCTCTTTCCATGTCAATAGGATTTTCTTTATCAATAATAACATTCAAATCTGTATAAGAAAACTGATAACCCAAACTAAGTTTTTGATTTTCTTTAAACTCAGTAACAGAAGTAAAATTCAGCCCTAAATCTAGAATATCATTACTACGAATATTAATTTCAGCCAAGTCTAAAACACCATCACCCGTTTCATCCTTAATTTCATTATTCTGATAAAAAGAAGAATACTCAGATAAATAAGCAGTAAGTTTCTCAGACTGCCTATCATTAGAACGATGTTTCCAGTTAAAACTTAGCCCTTTATTTTGCGTGTTTAAAGAATCAATTAACAACTCATCACCACCTTTAAAATTAAAATCTAAACGATTACTAGTGTACAAACCACTTAAAGAAATACTATTTTTAGCATTAGGTTTCCAAACAACTTTAGTAGTAACATCTGCAAAAGAAAAAGCATTAGTACTGGTTTCTCTACTATAATCATCATCTATTTCCAAGTCTAGCACCTTTCCATTAATATCTTTAGCCACGCCAAAGTTGGTAAATATTTTGTCAGCATAACTCGTATACGTAGGAGTTTTCCATACATCAGCATAAGAACGTCTGGCAAAAACATACACAGCAGTTTTATCAGATACAGGTGTTTTAACAAAACCATTTACTGATAAACCATCAATTTCTATACCCGCATGCGTTTGTGTAGGAACTTCCTCTCCACTTGAAATATCAATAATCCCAGAAATACGATCTCCATAACTAGCACTTGTTCCTGATCTAAAAATAGTTGCTTTTTGAGTAGCAAAAGGATTGAATAAAGAAAACATTCCGTATAAATAACCAGTATTATACAGTTTAATATCATCATATAAAATCAAATTTTGATCAGGAGAACCACCTCGAACTTGAATTCCAGTAGCAGACTCATCTAAAGTCGATATTCCAGGGATTAACTGTATACTTTGCGAAATATCATTACTTACCAATCCCGGTAAAATTCCCAATCTGCTCGATTCAACAGAAATAGAACCATCTTTGTTCCTGTCAATTCCAGAGGTAACATAGCCTAAAACCACCACTTCATCTAATTCTCCAGCCTTCGGCTGTAATAAAAGAGTAGGGCAGGTAGTTTCAGAGTTTATACTAGTATGCATAGACTCATAACCAATGATAGACAATTTAACCTGTGTTTCTTTACCAGAGTAGGTAATATTTTTAAAATTAAAATAACCATTCGTATCTGTAGTGGTATACGTAGTAGCATTTAAAACCACATCAGCAAAAGGTACAGGTTCCTTAGTTTTACTATCTTTTACATATCCACAAATGGTCATGTTTTTAGTAATGATAATTTGTTTGCCAGCTACTTTTTCAAAAGTTAAACCCGTTTGTTTGTTAAGTGCAACTAAAAGATTGGCTAATGAAGTGTTTTTTTCAGAGAGCGTAACCTGTTTATTAAGAATAATTTCAGGGGCATAAGAAAAAAATGTGCCTGACTTATCTGTAATATCTTTTAAAACAGTAGTTAAAGGAGTTTTTTCATAAGTTACACTTATAACAACTTCTTGAGCAAACGAAAAAGCACTCATAAAAAATATGAGTATAGATAACCTAAGGGACATTATCATTTATTATATTTATTTTAGAACAATCAAAATTCCATCTTTTTCTTGTTTTGTAATACTATAGGTAATTCCCATAGGTACTAACGTAGTTTTCAAAGCAACCTCTAAATTATCATGTATAAAACTACCCGAAAATAACCTAGTAACATCAACAGACCTTGTATCAAAAGTAACAGCATATTGAATACTTAACTCCTCAATAATTTCAGACAATGGTCTATTGTTAAAAACACTTACCTTTTGCAACCATCTTGGCGCATTTTCAGAAGTAGTAGTTTCCTTTATAATATTGTTTGATACTGTAATACCATTACCTTTTCTTAAAATTTTAGCCTCAGTATTTTGTGGTGTTATTACACTTACAGCACCTTCAAAACAATGCACTGCAAATACTTTATCACGAGACTTAACATTAAACTCTGTACCTAATACTGAAACAGTTCCGTAAGAAGTATTTACCGAGAATTTTTCACCTTTCTGCACTTTAAAATAGCCTTCACCTTTAAGTGTTAATTCCCGTTTTTGAGTCCATAAAAACCTACGATGCGTTAAGCTAGAACTTGCATTTAACTGCACCCTTGAACCATCAGGTAAGCTAACCGCTAATTGTTCACCAGTTCCAGTAGTATACGTAATAGAAGCAGTTAAAAAAGTATACACACCAAAAAGTAAAACTACTGATGCAGCGACTGCATACCATAAAGGTTTCACTTTTTTAGTTTTCTTACCAAAACTAATACGTTCTTTAGTTGTATGTAAAGCAGCACTCACATCAACCTCAGGTGCTTTAAATTGTTGTGCTACCTCGTTAATAAGATGAAAATCTTTATAAGCATCAGAAGCTTTAAAAGCTGCTAGTTCTTCTTGAGTAAGCTCATTAGCTGCCCAACGCGCCAAGAAAGACGGGTCAGATATATATTTGTTGTTAGAATCGTTCATTAGTACAATTTTAGAAATAAAATATTACAAAATAATGCTTTTATAATATGTACAGGTAACTTTCAAACTACCCTATTTAAAATTTTAAATGCATTCCTAAAGTCTTACGTAAATTAATAAAAGCATTGCTCATTCTACGTTCAACACCTTTTACTGAGATACCTGTAATTTCGGCAATTTCTTTATAACTCTTTTTATCAATTCTACTTAATAAAAATACCTCACGCTCTTTGTCAGATAAATTAGCAATAGCACTTTCTAACTTATTTTTAAATTCTTCAGTTTCCAATATAAAATCAGGTGATTCATGGTTTCGATCACTTTTTGGAATAGCTTCATGTTTTAATACCACTTTTTGATGTTCAAATTCATTACGTAAAGCATTATTACAAATAGTATATAAAAACGCACGTGCAGTATCATAAATAACCTCTGCACAACGCTTCCAAATTTTTACAAAGGCATCCTGTACAATATCTTCTGCCTGTTGCAAATTACCACACTTGTAGTAAATATAATTTGTAGCCGTTTTATAATACGACTGAAATAAGGCATCAAAATTTTTCTCTTCACAAACAGATTTACTTGACTTATGCATATAGAAAATATTTCGAAAACAAAGCTATTAAAAATTAAGAGATAAAATTAACAGATTTAAATACTAGCTATTCTAAAATACAAAATAAAATAATAACTATTACAATAAAAAATGAGCTATTAAAAATGAGGAATTGTATCAAAACAATAATCAACTGTCTATACAATTAAGGGGTTATGATTAAACTCTAGATAGAATAATAGTTATTCTTAATAATAAGATATACAAAAGAGTAGGGGATTGCTTAACTTTATTGTATAGTATAATGTATAGATTGTTAATCACCATAAAACCATTAATAATCTAACTTTGTTATAAAATTAATCATTTAGTATCACCATAAAATGCACTCAAAAAAGAACTATTTATACCTATTACTTTTTTATGTAATTACTAGTTTTAGTCAAGAAAATAAAAAAGACTCAGTAGTAATTCGATTAAAACATAATATAGAAACAGCAGTTTCAAATGCTGTAAAAGTGAATGCATACATTGAGTTAGGAAATGCTTATTTAACAAATGATATTTTTCAAGCAGAAGAAGCTTACCAAAAAGCAATAAACATATTAAAAACAAACCCTAACATATTAAAAAAACAAAGAGCAAATGTTTATGGACAATTAGGTGTTTTGTATAAACGTAAAGGAGAGTATCCTTTAGCTATGGAATACTATTTAAAATCGAAAGAATTTTTTGAAGAAATAAAAGATACAACCAATATAGCTAACTTGATACATAATATAGCTATGGTATACAGAGATCAAAGAGAACATAAAAGAGCTATTAAAAGTTTTCAAAAAGTAATTGCTATAAAACATAAATTAAAAGAAAGTGTAGGAGAAGGAATAGCTTATAATATGATGGGAGTATCTTACCGAAAATTAAAACAATTAGATTCCGCTATCATATGCTATGAAAAAGCTAAAAACATTTTTAATAAAGCAAATGATTTAGAAAACCTCCAAAGAGTAAATTCCAACTTAGCAGCATTGTATCATTATCAAAAAAAATACAATCAATCCATACAATTACATCAAACCAATATCAAGTATTATAAAGAAAAGAAAAAATTAAATTCATTATTTAATAGCCACTTTAACATTGCTAAAACATTTGCAGTACAAAAACAATATAATCAAGCAATAGAGCATGTAAATCAAGCTTTAAATATAGCAGAAAAACTAAAATTAAAAGACAAATTATCAAGAGCCTATTTAAGAAGAAGTTGGATTCATTCAAAAAGAAATAAATACAAAGAAGCCCTAGAAGACCATAGAAAACATAAAAAATACTCAGATTCTATTTATAATAGATCTAACGTTAAAAAAATACAAGAGTTAGAATTAACACATAAATTTAAAAAGCAAAAATTAACAGACAGTCTTCAATACGAAGCAGAAAAGAAAAATTTAGAGTTAATAAAAGATAAAGAACAAACAAAAAGAAAGCTCTATTTTTCTCTATTTATTAGTGCAATGTTATTAGGAATTTTAGTAAATATTTGGATTAAAAGTAAGTATAAGAAAAAGAATAAAATTATAGTTGAAGACTTTAAAAAGAAAGAAGAAGAGCTAAAAGCATTTACGAATGAATTATTGAATAAAATAAACAAGCAAGAAAAACAATTAAAGAAAAGAAAAGAAGAGAAAGAAGAAACTAGTAAAACAAAGAAATTACATATAAAGGTAGCAGAGAAGATATTGACAAAAGAAGATTGGTACAACTTTAAAGAAAAGTTTAATCAAGTATATCCCATGTTTTTTAAAAGTATAAAAGAAAAAGGAATTCATTTAACAAGTTCAGAAGAGCGCTTGGTGACACTTGAAAAACTTGGTTTAGATAATAACCAAATAGCAAAGGTGTTGGGGATTTCAGTAGACAGTGTTTTTGTGAATCGTTATAGATTAAGAAAAAAAATCAACGCCCCTAAATCCATCTCAATATTACAGTTCTTAGAAGAACTAAAATCCTAATCTCTTTATTTATAGTTGTTTTTTGCACTTGTATAACGTTTTCTATAGGTGTAAAATAAAAGGGTAAAGTTATCTATAGATAGTTTTGTGAAAATAAAAATAGGGTAATTAAAAGTGAACCTGTACCCTATAAGAAGAGCATAATTAAAAGCTCTAAAACAAGATAAAGCAAAATTATGATAGTTAACTTAAAGAACCTCTTATGAAAAAAAATACTATAATTTATTTTATGATATTATTGTGTTTGTTAACAACACAATCATTTGCACAAACCTTTACAGAAGTAGAGAATAATAACAATGTAACAAATACATTAGGATCTTCTCAAAGTAGAATTTATAGTGCAGCCAACTTTACAGGAACAGTTACTTCATCAGATTCTGATTTTTGGATCATTTCAAGAAAATCTATTCAATCAACCGATCTAATTCTTTATTTCGATCGACTATGGGTAAATAGCAACCCTGATTTTGATTTTAGAGTTTGGGAATATCGCGGAGGAAACTGGGGAGTTACACCAGTTAACATTGGTACGCTTAGAACTTTAATGCAATCATCAGGTATTTACGATTACAGTTTAACTTTACCTTACAGTAATAATGTAAGTGGAGGAAATAGTAATAATTATTATGCTATTGAAGTAATCACAGGAGCGGCTAGTTACAATTATAATTTTCAATTAAAAGCGAATTCATTTAACTCAGTTTATTATTGTTATGAGTTTAATTTAAGTGAACCAACAGTATTGCAAGTAAATGATACTGATGTGGCATTAGCCGATATTGGAGTTAGTACATTCGAAGATCGCTATTATATTGTTAAGTTTTCAGCAACAGATTCATTTACTGATTTTACAGATGGCTATATTCAAAATCAAGCTTTACCAACAGCAGCAGGAAGTAATACTTATAGTGGATCCGGTGAGCACATTGCTTATGTGGGTACTGACAATGGAGCTGTGCAATCAGCAATGACAATGACGAACTTACTTCGCAATTCAACATATTATTATAAAGTTTATTCCTATAGTGATTGTCAAGGTTATATTAACTATAATAATACAATTGCTTCAGTCCCTATTACAACGTGTTCTGGAACTGCTCCTAATGTAGGTTCTGTAAATTCGGTTACGCCAACATCAACAACTAGTACTACAATTAATACTTTAGGTAGACCATCGGGAGCTGATGAGTATACAGGGTATTTAGTGAAGTTTAGTGATACAAATAGTTTTACGGCACCAGTTTCAGGTACTACAGTCCCAACAGCTTCTACTGATTATTCAAGTAGTACAGGAGAACAAGTAATATATACAGGAGCGGTAGGAAATGATGCAGGAACAACAGATGATATAAATCAGGAGATAACTGGTTTACAAATTAATAAAGAATATTATGTAAAGGTGTATACCTATAATTTTTGTGGAGGAAAGTATAATTTTGAAACAACAGGTTCGTCTGTTGTAATTTCAAACTATATATGTGAAGCACCATCAGCAGCTACTAATATTCAGGCAGCAGTAGGGGGAACAGATAGGTTAACAATAAATTCTTTTACTGAACCTTTAAATAATTCACAAGGGAGTTTAGGATATGTAATAAAAATTAGTGATACAAATACATTTACTGCACCTACAGTTGTACCAACTTCTTCAAGTACAGTTTATAATTCTGCAACAGGTGGTGATCAAGTAGTTTATGTAGGAAATTCAATTACACCTAACTTAACAATTACAGGTTTAACTCAAAATACAACCTATTCAATAAAAGTATATTCTTATAGCACTTGTGCTGGATCAGAATATTTTGAAACTACGGGAAGTGCATTAGCCGAGGTTATCACTTGTGGTACTCCTCCAGGGAATTCTCAATTAGGAGCATTCAGAGAAGATTTAAATTGGGAAAATAGAGTTTCACCAATTATTACTAATGTTCCTAGTGGAATTACTGGACATGTTGTTAAAATGAATATCCAAAATTCATTTACTGATATTACAGGAACATTAAGCACGTTACCAACTGCAAATACCAATTATTCAGGTTCAGGAGAACAGGTGATTTTAGCAGGGAATACAGGAGAAGGGCATGCTTTTACAGGTCATAATTTATTACCAAATACAGAGTATTTCTTTAAAATATATTCTTACCAAGAGTGTAATGGACAATTTTATTTTTCTGATACAAGTGCTTCAACATCTAGATTTACATCAGGAGTTACAAATAATTTGGCATCAAATGCAGTAATTAATAATTTAACAGGAACAACTTTTACTTTAGATTCTTTTACAGCTGCAGCAACAGCTAGTAATGGGCAAGGAACTCCAACAGGGTATATTGTGAAAATGAATACTGTAAATAGTTTCTCTTCATATTCGTTTAGAGCAAATATTGCAAACCAATCTGGAAATCCTAATTACTTAGGAGGAGAGCAAGTTATGTATATTGGAACTTCTGTAAATCCGAATCTTGAAATAACTGGATTAACCCCTGGAACAACCTATTACTTTACTATTATTGGATATCGCGATCATGGATCTCCGTATCATTTTTTAAGTTACCAACCAACAGGATATGAGTTTTCTATTGTAAATAATGCATCTTTGGTTAATCCTACAATTACTTTTAACGATATAATGGTAAATGCAGGTGATGCAAACTTTAATTTAAATGCTACTTCAAATTCTAGTGGAGCCATAACTTATAGAATTATTGATGACGGTGGTTCTGGAACAACTTTAAGTGGTACAAATAACGAAACTGTTACTATTGGTTCTGCTGGTATGGTAGTAATTGAAGCAACTCAAGCGTCTACAGCAACATATCAAAGTGCTACTAAAACAATGACCTTAACAGTAGAGGCTCCATTAGCAACCCTAGGTGGTGGAATTTTCTATCAAGTTAATTCAGGAGTAACAACTGTGGATATGACTCAAAACATCAATTCAAATTCTACAGGTGCGTATACTTTTGAAATTATTGGTGATGATTTAGGGTATTCAGTAAGTGGAAACCTACTTAACGTAAATGATGTTATAGGTTCTATTGTAGTAAAAGTTACGCAAGCTGCAGATGCCAATTACAGTGAAACAGTTGCATACTATTCTACTTTATTTTTTAACGTAGGATTTAGCCCAAAATCGGATTTAGCCCATAATTTATTTGACTTTTCATTAAACCCTGGAGAATCGTATACAATAATTACGACCATAAACTTTTCAGGCGTTCCAACAACATATAGTATAGTTGATAATGGAGGTACTGGCTCAACGTTAAATGGGAATGTATTTACTGCAGGAGGCGCAGGTACAGTAACGTTACGTGCTTCTTCAGCAGACAACTCTTTATATAATGCTACAAATAAAGACGTAACAGTAACCATAAATGGTACTCCTCAAACGATTACATTTAACCCTTTAAGCGATGTTTCGTATGGTGATGCTAACTTTAATTTAACCGCTACTGCTTCTTCAGGGTTGGCGGTTTCATATGTAAGTTCAGATCCAACTGTAGCTTCTATTTCAGGAAGTACAGTAACAATTCATAAAGAAGGAACAATCAATATTACGGCTTCTCAAGCTGGTGGTGGTTTATACAATCCTGCGGCAGATGTGATTCAGTCATTAACTGTGAATCCAATTACAATTGCAAATCAGAATGTAACGTTAGACACTACCGGTTCTGTTTTGTGTAATACTAGTGCAGTGGTTTCTATAGATGGTTCACAAACAAACATTAATTACTTCTTAAGAGACAATAGTGATAATTCAATTATTGAAGGACCATTGGCAGGAACTGGAAATGGTATTACGTTTGCTACTGAACAATTATCAAGTAACAAAACATATAATGTAATAGCAGTACAGGACAATCAAACATTACCATCTGCTACAAATACATTACAAATGACAACTACACCTTCAGCTAGTGTACAGACTTTAGATGTAAAGACTGTTGGTTTATCTCAACCAAACGGTCAATCCGCTGTAGTATCAGTTGAGAATTCTCAAACCGGTGTGGTTTATTATTTACAAGATAATATAACTAATGAAGTTTTACAAGGCCCATTAATGGGAACTGGAGCAGATATGTCATTTGTAAGTGATGCTATAACAGCAGATAAAACGTATAAAGTAATTGGTACAGATGCAAATGTAAACAATGGTGTAAGAAATGGAATTAGTTTAGATAATGTGGATGATTATATTAGTATTCCTGCAATTAATTCTCATTTAACAAATGTAGGACAGGCAACCATTGAAACTTGGGTGAAAATTCCAGCTGTAGATGCTACTGATGTAAATGCCTCAATCATTACATCTGAAGGGTATGCAGGTGTTTTCGGAGCTACAATTGTACCTTTTTATATCAATATTTCTGGAGGGCAAATTTTTGCAGGAAATCATAACGCGGATCCTGATGATGGAGGTACGTTGAACACACCAGGTTATACGTATCCTGTAGATACATGGTTTCATGTAGCTGCTACAATGAATGGAGCAAAAATTAATTTTTATGTAAATGGAAACTTAATTGGAGAAAACGGTCTTAATTTTTCATTTGACTCATATGTACTTACTTCTAATTTACGTATAGGAAGAAATCATGAAGCCACATCTAATAGTTCAAAGTTATTTGGAGGACAATTAGCTCAAACTAGAATTTGGAATGGAATTCGTACACAAAGTGAAATTTCATCTAATATGAATACTGAGTTTACTACTCCACAAACAAGTTTAGTTTTAAATTATAATTACAACCAAACTTCTGGAGCAAGTGTTACAGATGAGTCTGGTAACTCAAATACAGGAACTTTACAAAATGCAGCAGGAGATGCTACAAATTGGGTAAAAGATTTATTTACGGATAGTCTTTGTGGTTTTGTAAATATGAACAATACAGTTACAGCTACTTATGTGTCATTACAAGATCAAATAATTACATTTAATAGTTTAAGTGATGTAACTTATGGAGATGCAGATTTAGATTTAACAGCAACATCTGATTCAGGTTTAGCTGTTACCTATGTCAGTTCAGATACTAATGTAGCTATTATTTCAGGTAATACAGTTACTATAGTTGGAGCAGGTACTACAACTATTACAGCCAGCCAAGCAGGAGATGCAACCTATGATGCAGCTTCAGATGTACAACAAGAATTAACGGTAACTACAAGAGCTATTGAAGTAACTGCAAATGCAAAGAATAAGGTTGAAGGAGGAACAGATCCAACATTAACCTACCAAATTACTTCAGGAAGTTTAGTCAATGGAGATACGTTTACAGGAACTTTATCTAGAACTTCAGGAGAAACTTTTGGAGATTACCCTATTTCTCAAGGAACATTGGCATTAACGGCTAATTATGCCATTACTTTTGTTGGAAACACATTTACGATTAACAGAGATGTATTAGCAAGATGGGATGGTAGTACAAGTTCTGCTTGGAATGTAGTAACAAACTTTGAAGGCGATGTTTCACCATTAGCTACAGATAATTATGTAATTCCTAATGTAGCAACAACCCCAAATATAACTTCAGGAATAGTTGCACAAATGAATAGTTTAACGGTAGAAGCATCGTCTACACTAACAATTTCAGGAGACGGAGCAGCAGTTATTGAGACTAACTTTGACAATAGTGGTTCGGTGCTGATTACTTCAAACGCTAGTTCAAGTGGAGCAATGGTTGTAAAAGGAACAGCCAACGGAATTGTTACTTATGAACGCGGTGGTTTATTAGCCAATAAATGGAGTATAGTTACTGCACCAGTTGTAGGTCAGAGTATTAAGGGGTTTGCTGAAAATGCAGCTAATGATATTCGAAGAAATACAAGTGTTACACCCAATAGAATAGCTATTGGATACTATGATGATAGTAAGCCAGCAGGTTCAAAATGGACGTACTATACTACAGATGATATTGTAACAGATGCGTTAACTTTTGAGAAAGGTCAAAGTTATATTATATCACGAGCTACAGACGGAGCAGTAACCTTTACAGGAACATTAGAAACAGCTAATGTAGCAAAAGCAGTTGCAGCCTCACAGTGGAATGCAGTAGGAAACCCTTACACAGCTTATTTTCCAGCTAATGGTAACGCAGGAGATAACTTTATTCAAGATAATTTATCAAAGTTTGATCCAGTAAATGTGGGCGTTTACATTTGGGATAATTCACAAAATAAATATGTAGCAAATTCATTGGTAAGTTCAGTAAAATCGATAGCACCAGGACAAGGGTTCTTTGTTCGTACAACTACAGAGGTAAGAGATGTTTTATTTAAAGAATCATTACGATCTACTGCAAATATATCAGGAGTATTCAATAGAGTATCAGTATCAAATCCAAGTGTTGAATTATCAGTAGCATCAAATGGAATAGCGGTAACTACTAAAGTTGAGTATAGATCAGGTGCTACATTAGGTTTAGACCCAGGGTATGATATAGGAAACTTTGATGGAGCTAGTTTAGACGTATATACACGTTTAGTAGATGGATTCGAAGGACAAAATTTTACGTACCAATCATTGCCAAAAGAAGACTTGACTAGTTATATCGTTCCAGTAGGGTTAACAGCCGCTTCAGGAACAGTAGTAGAGTTTAGTACAAAAACAATGAATCTACCAAAAGGAGTAATTATGTATCTAGAAGACAAGCTAACTAATGAGATGATAAAATTAGATGATGTATCTACTTATAAAGTGAGTTTAGCTAAAAAAGAAGATGGAATAGGACGTTTTTACTTACATGCAAGAACAAATACGTTAAATGATGGAGGTTTTACAACAGAAGCTATTAAGATTTACAACACAAAAAGAACGTTAGTAATTGAGGGCATCGAAGGAAAAGAATTCGGTATGACTATGTTTAATACATTAGGTTCAAGAGTTTTTGAGGGTAATTATAAAGGAACAGGTAACAATCGTATAACTTTACCAAGAGTAGAGGAAGGCGTATACCTTGTAAAGGTAGCTACAGAGGCTGGTGTAAAGGACAAGAAAATAATCATAACTAAATAATAAAGAAACATGAATAACAAGCAGCGAAATAGTCAAACGGAGATGACAAGAAAAGAGGCTTTGAAAAAAATAGGAAACTATGGTAAATATACTGCGTTAACTGCTTTAGAAATGTATGTGTTATAAAGCACAAGCACAAAGCCCCGAAGCTCCGGGAGAAGGATTTTAAATAAAAGGATTTTTTTAATGTTGAGCCAAGATGTATTTATTCTTGGCTCATTTTTTATAGGGTATTTCAAAAGTAACCTGTACAACAATTAGAAAAGATAATCATCATGAATAAAATAAAAACATTAAGCTTTTTTATACTACTATTGGTAACCATTCAAATTTTTGGACAATCGTTCAATTATCAAGGAGTTTTAAGAGATGCTAATGGTCAGGTTTTAAAAAATAAATTTGTAGGTATACAATTTAGAATATTACAAGGTAGTGCAACTGGAAGTAATGTATTTCAAGAAACCCATTCAGTAACTACTAACGAATATGGAGTAATTAATATTTCAGTAGGAACAGGAACCGTATTATCTGGTAACTTTTCAGTAATCAATTGGTCTACTCAAAATCATTGGTTAGAAGTAGCAGTAGATATTTCTGGAGGAACAACCTATACTGTTTTAGGAAGTTCAAAACTACAAGGAGTTCCGTATGCAAGTTATGCGGAAACTAGCGGAGATAAAGTATTTTCTACAACAAATAATATTACAAGTAATGCTAATGGCAGTATAGCTACAGATGATTTTGTATTTGGAAGTATGCAATTAGCAAGTAATAATAGTACAAATGATGATGATAGAAGGTTCTTTTTTGATAAAAGTAAAGGAGCTTTTAGAGCAGGAACATCTAATGATTCTTCATGGGATGAAGCAAATTTAGGAATAGGGTCTGCTGCTTTTGGATATCAAAATATAGTTACTGATGGGTTCAATGGGTTTGCCGCAGGATCATCTTTAACAGTTAGAGCCTCAAATGGAGTTGCTTTTGGCGATCAGAATTTGGTAACAGGTAATTATGCCTTTGCACATGGAGAACATTTAACTTCAGAGACTAGAAGTCAAATTACATTAGGACATAATAATACTCCAGATTCTGGATCACAAGCAAATAGTAATACTTTAAGATATCCTGAAGATAGACTATTTGTGATAGGGAACGGAACATTCGATAATAAAAGTGATGCTTTGGTAATTCGTAAGAATGGAAATACAGCTATAAATGGACAATTAACCATTGATGGAGATAATCAAGGAGCAGGAACTTCTTATACTTTACCAGCACAAGATGGAAGTGCGAGTCAAATCATGACCACAGACGGAGCAGGAAATGTTAGTTGGACAGATGTAGGTTCAAATGGAGCTTTTTCTACAACTACTAATGTAACAAGTAATAATTCTGGAAATATAGGAGCTGATGACTTTGTATTTGGTAGTAATCAGTTAGCAAACAATGGAACAACTAATGATGATGACAATCGTATGTTTTTCGATAAAAGTAAAGCGGCTTTTCGTGTTGGGGTAACTCCTGATGATTTAGAAGAAGGAGAAACAGCAAACCAATGGAATGATACTAATGTTGGATTTGCATCTTTTGCTGCAGGTGTAGGGAGTATTGCCAGTGGAGATGAATCTATAGCGTTAGGACGATATCATACTGCTTCTGGAGATAATTCTGTTACAATTGGTTCAAGCAATAAAGCAACAGCATTAGGAACAATAGCAATTGGAGGGTCAAATGTAGCATCTGGAGTAGCTTCAATTGCAATTGGAGATAATGTTTCAACAAGTTCACGCTCTCAGATAACATTAGGTATTAATAATGTACCAATTGCAGCTAGTAATCATATGTTTATAAGTACAGATCCTCTTTTAGTTATTGGTAATGGAACCTTGTCAACTCCAAGTAATGCTTTAGTAATGTTAAAAAACGGAAACACTACTTTAAAGGGTTCATTAACTATTGATGGAGATAATCAAGGTTCAGGAGCTTCATATACCTTACCAATCCAAGATGGAGCTGCAAATCAAGTAATGATTACAGATGGTTCTGGAAATGCTAGTTGGACAAATATTCCTGCTCCTGTGGTAGAGGCATATACTGCAGTAACATTAAATACTGGTGGTGGATGGGAAAATTATAATACAGCTTTTAGTATAACTAGTTTTCAAGATCCTAGATATAGATTAAATGATAATGTTGTGTATTTAGAAGGAATGGTAAGAAAGAATGTTGCTATAAATAATGCAGATGTAATTATGACTTTGCCAGTAGGATTCAGACCGCAAAAAACTAGAGTTTTTTCTGTTCAAACTGAAAATGGATCAATTCGAGTAGATGTTAATCCATCGGGAACAGTTGTAGTTGCTTCAGGCTTTAATGTGAGTCAAAATTGGGTTTCATTAGACGGTATTACGTTTAGTATTGATTAGTCTATAGTTGTAAGCATTAACAACTTTGTTAAAAAGATGTAGTATTCCAAGATACATAAAGCTTTTTTACTAAATGTTTATTATAGGGTATTGAGAAGTTTTTTAAAGTGAAGCGTATGGTGTAGGGATGTTTTCGGAGTCGCTCTATGTTAAATATGATAGATGTTTTAAATGAGATATATACGAAATAAATATTGTACTGGGTAATCTATAAGTTACTTATACTAAATTTTAAATAAAAAAATGAAGATAAAACTAATTTATATAGCAGTTCTTTTGGGGTTTAATTGGTCATTAATTTCTCAAACAATAAGCAGCAGTGTAGTAGCTAGTGGTGGAAATACCATTACAAACGGAACTACGACTATGGATGTTACCATTGGAGAATTAGTAATTACTGATATTAATAATAGTGAAACTACCTTAAATCAAGGCTTTCAACAAACTACTGTTTATGATGTAAATACAGTTTCTTGGGATGGTAGCACCAATTCATTTTGGACAGAGATTACCAATTGGAGTACTAATTCAGTACCAGAAACACCCAATGATGTAGTAATACCCAATACACCAAATTCACCAATAATAAGTTCAGGGGTAACTGCTGAAATGAATGATTTGACAGTAGGAACTTCAGCTTCTTTTGATATTTCAGATAATGGAGCTGTACTAGTTAATGGAAATTTGGAAACTAATGAAACGATTAACATAGGGTCATCTACCAATACAAGCGGGACTTTAATAGTTAAAGGAAGAGCTAATGGAATGATTAGTTATGAACGAACTGGCTTATTAGCAAATAAATGGAGTATTATTACGGCACCAGTTTCAGGACAAAGTATTAAAGAGTTTATAGAGAATCCAGCCAACGGAATTCGAGTAAATCCAACGGTAACCCCTAATCGTTATGCGGTAGCATATTATGATGATGCAAAAGCTACAGGTTCTAAATGGACGTATTACACAGCAGATGATATTCAAACTAATACATTAACCTTTGAAAAAGGGAAAGGGTATATTATATCAAGAGCAACGGATGGCAGTGTATATTTTACAGGAACTATTGAAACTACTGATGTATCCGTTGCAGTACAAGCGGGACAGTGGAATTCTTTAGGGAACCCCTATACCGCTTACATGCCAGTAAATAACAATGCAGGGGTAAACTTTATCCAAGAAAACATAAATAAGTTCAATCCAGCTAATGTAGGTGTATATATTTGGGATGTAAATCAAAATAAATACATACCACAAACCTTAGTAGGGAATCCAATTTCTCTAGCAGTAGGGCAAGGCTTTTTTATAAGAACAACAGAGGGAGTTTCAACTGTTAATTTTAAAGAAGCACAGCGTTTATCAGACGCTAGCAATGCAGGTGTATTTTCAAGGAAAAAAGTAACGGCAGGTATTCAAATAACAGCAAGTCAAGATGGTATTTCTGTTAATACACACATAAAATATCTACCAAAAGCCACAAATGGCTTAGACTCTGGTTATGATCTAGGTAACTTTGAAGGTGCTGAATTTGATATTTATACTCAATTAGTTTCTGGTGATTCTGAGGAACAGTTTACAATACAATCATTACCTAATACAAAAGAAGCAATGGTAATTCCGTTAGGAATTACTTCTAAAGCTAAAAAAGAAGTAACCATTACTGTGAGTACAGAAAACTTAGGAGATGGAATGGAAGTGTTTTTAGAAGACAATGTATTGCAAACAAAAACTAAATTAACAAACAATACTAAACACTCAATAGTATTTAATGAAGATGTAAAGGGAACCGGACGTTTTTATTTACATGTTAAAGGAACAACACTAACAACTGATAATACTATAATTGCAAATAATACAGAAATGAAAGTATATACCGTTTCAAATAAAAATTTGATGGTAGAGGGAATACATGATGAAACATTTACACTAAGCATATACAATTCACTTGGAGGAAAAGTAGTTGATAAAAGTTTGGTAGGAAAAGGTAAGAATTCAATTTTATTAAATGAATTAAGTACTGGAGTTTATGTTGTAAAAGTAACTTCTAAACAAAGAAGTCATAGTAAAAAAGTAATTATTAAATAAATTACCTAAAACTAATCTTACTGAGTATTACATTCTTTGAAGTAATGCTAAAAAATAAATTATTTATAAGGTTGATTATCATTGTGTTTATGGGCTGTTGTGATTTTTTTATAAAAAAAAATAGGGTAATCAAATAGTTTCCTGTACTAACAGTATAAAGCCTAAATAAAAACTACAAATGAATACAATAAAAGGTAACAACGTAAATAAGAAAGAAATCTCAAGAAAAGAAGCGTTAAAAAAAATAGGAAACTATGGTAAATACACAGCATTAACAGCCTTAGGAACTTATTTATTATTAAACCCTAAAAAAGCGCAGGCACAAAGCCCTGAAGCACCAGGAGAAGGATTTTAGAGCATATTTATAACCTATGCTATATAGTAGCACAAGTTGAACAAAAAGGGGGGATACTTGTGCTCTTTTTACTAACGCTAATCCTTAAAAATAGAACGTGTATATAGAAAAGATAAGAGTATAAAATTTAGAAATTTAATTTTGTTAGTAAGGAAAAAATGATATAATATTTAAATTTAAAGAGTATGACGAAACTAAAGCTTCAAGGAAGAAAAAAATTCAGTGTAAGAAGAAAGAAGAAAAAGTTTTTATTACTACCAATTATACATAAAGGAGAGTTTTATTGGTTAAAAAAAGTAAAATTAGAAAAAGCCTTTAATGGATACAAAATGATGATTATTGGAATAGAAAACGCATAATAATTTAAAGTAATAAACTAAGAAAACTTATTGAAGGGATTTTTTAGTAAACAAAAAGAGAGTTCTATGGTGGTAGGCTCTCTTTTTACTTTTCTATAGCCATGTATATTTTCATGGCTTTTAATATGAAGGTGAAATTTATTTTTCGAGTTAAAATACGTGGTCACCTTTAGCTTTAAACCTAAAAACATCTAAGGCATTATCGTATTTTTCTGAAAATAAAAAATCAGATACTGTATTTTTTAGGCTTTCTAAGATCGAATGTTCTTTATTACTAATATCATTGGTTACAGTAAATTCAACATTTCTAGAAACAAACACTTTAGTATATATATTCTGATAATCACTAATAAACTGTGTAAAGTCTTTGTCTAGTTTTCTATTATGAAAGGATATTTTATAATACACTGTTTAACTCTACTTTATATTTATTTAAAAGTGTTCGGGCAAGTGCTAGATTAGCATTTTCTCCATCAAGTGCCAGATAAACAAAATACTCACCATTAGGTGCTATGTTTATAATATGCACTTGTGATTCCAATTTAAAATGGATGTCTATAAGGTTGTCATTTAAGCCCAAAGCAGCTATAGCTCTACGCTTGGCATTTATTATTTCTACATTATAAGCAGAAGCCAAAGCAGGATCAAAACTTTCACTTACTGAATGAGAAATTAATGCCTCACCAGTGCTCATATCAGTAACACTAATACCAATGTATGCAGGAATATTCTCTTTTACATTTTTTACTAAATCGTCTAAAACTTGTTTCATGTATATTTAATTTGTGGTTAGTTCAGATTTCTTTTGTAACACCAGCTCTAAAAGTCGAACATTAATGTTTTTATCTGATACAAAACATAAAACACTACCCATATGTTTAATTAATAAGAAAAACATATCGGTACTTTTTAAAATAATTTCTTTTAGTTCAGAATTAATATAATTTTCAAAAAAATGATCGGACATATTAAAAATAGTACTTCCAAAAACAATGGTTTCATTTTCAATATCTTTTAAAATTCCTGATTTAACAAAGGAGTCTATGATTTCACCTTTTTTATTAATAAGGTAAACAGCCTTCGAATTAGTTTCGTTAAGTAATTCTTGTAGTTCCAACATTTTAGATTTCGGGGTTACTCAAAGTTAATAAATTCTATTCTAAAAAAAAATAATGAGGATAAATAAAATTTAATAAAAACTGAAAGGATGTAGTTGCCTATTTAATAAAAAAAACTAGTTTTTGTTATGTAATATGTATATCTTGAGTATAGTTTCCATTCTAATTGTTTTTAATAATAACTATTTATATTTGAAACCTAACCAACCAAGCCCAACATATGAAAATCAATATTTTAATCCTAATGTTAGCGTTGAGTACTATAAGTTGTAGTACAAGCAAAAAGAAAAAACCTAAAAAACTAAATAAGAAAGAGAAAATACTTAAAAAACAGGATTCTATTTTGTATAGCTTTGTTTTTTTAGGATGTAATAGGGTAGATAGACATCAAGTAGGCGATACTACAGCAACAAACGCTTCCACAGCTAATTTATCTGCAATGAAACGAATTTGGACTGAAGTATCTTCTTTAGAAAGAAAGCCTGATTTATTTTTCTTTTTAGGTGATATGGTATTAGCTGAATCAACTACAGAGAATTTAGAAAATCAATTAATAGCATGGAATGAGCTCTATAATAATACAAAGTTTAGCCCAATAAGTAAGGCAGGAATAGAAATGGTGGCAATACCAGGTAACCATGAGATGTTATATTGGCATGATTATAATATACCTAAGCATGATGAATGGCCTTTAAAAGGAGCTACTCAAATTTGGATGAAGCATATGGCAAAGTATATGCCTCAAGATAGAGATTATATTAAAGGAAATGATAGTATTAACAATCAAATGACATTTGCTTTTAAGCGTAAAAACATTGGTTTTGTATTGATGAACACAGATACGTATAATGCGCCTACTAAAGAGAACCCATACGGTTTAGAAGGACAAATACCTACGCAATGGATTATTGATAAAGTAACAGCTTATAAAAATAACCCAGCAATAGACCATGTTTTTGTTTTAGGCCATAAACCATATTATGTAAGTGGTAAACCAGAAACAGGACATAAAGGTATTCCAGAAGGGCCAGTTTTATGGCCTAAGTTAAAAGAGAATAAAGTAGTTGCTATGTTATCTGCTCATGTGCATGATTATCAACGCATGCAACCAGATAATAAAGGAACTTACCAAATTATTGCAGGGAATAGTGGAAGCCCTGGCGAAGCAACTTTTTTTGGGTATTCTAAAATTGATATTTTAGTATCTGGCAACGTAAAGTTAACAGCTATGGGCTATGATGTAGGAAATCCATATTACAAAGCAGTACCTAATAATCCTTCAACTGTGAGAGATGAAACAATTTTATCATGGTCAGCGAATGCAAATCCTTATCAAAATAAAAAATAGGGTGATTGTAATGATAACTGTACAGATAATATAAACTATAATACAAACTCAAAAATATGCACAAAAAAAATACACTATTTATTGTAAAGTTATTTTTCACAACTTTATTAATAGCTTTTACTTCTCAAAAAATGCATGCCAATCCTAGCATAGATATTAATGCTAGTTCGGATGGGATAACAGTAGTTACTCAAATTAAATACTTCAATAACGTAACTTTAGGCTTAGACCCTGGGTTTGATGTAGGGAATTTTGGAGGAGCTGCTTTTGATATTTATACACATTTATTAGAAGGGTCAACAGGAGATGACTATACAATCCAATCATTACCAACCAATAACTATGAGAGTATGGTAATACCGTTAGGTTTAACAGCAGCTTCAGGTAAAACAGTAACTTTTTCAGCAACATTTAGTAACTTACCTACAGGAATAGAGGTGTATTTAGAAGATAAAACTGCAGGGACGTACGTTAAAATTGATGCTATAAATACGTATGAAATTACTTTAACTGCAAGTGCTAACGGAATAGGTAGATTTTACATTCATACTAAACCTGCCTCAATAACGCCAACTACATTAATATGGCAAGACAATGGAAGTACAGATTGGTCTTTAGCGAGTAATTGGAATAACAATCAAGTACCTACTAGCTCAGATGATGTATACATACCTAATGTTACTAATATTCCAGCAATAGCAAGTGGTACTAATGTTGAGGTACAAAATTTAATAATAGCAGCTTCTAGTGCGTATACAATTCCTGCTGATGGAGGTGTCATCGTTAATGGAAATTTGGAAGTAGAAAACGGAATAACCATTAGTTCAACTACTACTAATAGTGGAGTTTTAGTAGTAAAAGGAACATCTAATGCTCAAATAACTTATGAAAGAGGAGGTTTAAAAGCGAATCAATGGAGTATTGTATCGTCTCCAGTAGTAGGACAAAGTATTAAAGACTTCGTAGAAGATACCAATAATAACATCCGTATAAACAATACAGTTACGCCTAATAGATATGCTGTAGGATATTATAATGATACGAATACAGAAGGTTCTAAATGGACATATTATACAGTAGATGATTTAGCTTCGAATACTATAACATTTGAAGCAGGAAAAAGTTACGCAATTTCTAGAGCTACAGATGGAAGTGTTACATTTACAGGAACGCTTAATACTACAAGCGTAAATGCAGGTGTAGCGGAATCAGAATGGAATGCAGTAGGAAACCCATACACAGCATTTTTACCTGTAAATCAAAACGCAGATTCAAATTTTATAAATGATAATATTAATAACTTTGATCCTGCTAATGCAGGAGTGTACATCTGGGATAATGCACAAAGTAAGTACGTAGCACATTCTTTAGTAAGCTCAGAAAAAGGAATTCCACCAGGACAAGGATTTTTTGTGAAAGTAAAAACAGGAATTACTCAAATGATTTTTAATGAAGCACAGAGAAGTACTCAAGGTGCAACTGGCACTGTTTTTCAAAGACAAAAAACATTAGATGTTGCTCAAATTCAACTTTTTTTAAGTAATAAAAAGCAGAAAGTGAATACCCAAATCAATTATCTTGAAAGTGGTACCAAAGGAATTGATAAAGGATATGATTTGGAAAATTACCCAGCAATTGAATTAGATGTTTATACACAACCACTAAAAAACGGTAATAATAAAGATCTTACAATACAATCGTTACCAACTTCCGAAATAGGAAGTACTATATTACCAATAGGATTACAAGCTAAAAAGGGAGAAAAAGTAACATTTTCAGTAAAATTGAAAAACATACCTGAGTATGTAGCAATATTTCTTGAAGATAAAGAAACAAATACATTTACAAAGTTTGATAAAGGAAATACGTATACAGTGAACTTTGGAGAGGCAGTTAACGGTTATGGGCGTTTTTATTTACATACAAAGTCAAGTATTTTAAATATTGATGATATAAATAATGAGGACATAAAAGTTTATCAATCGGAAGCTAATCTAGTAGTAAAAGGTATAAGTGAAGAAACATTTAAAATAAGTGTATTTAATTTAGTAGGGCAAGAAGTAGCAACGGCTGAAAATGAAAATACATTAAAAGCTACAGGATTAACAGCTGGTGTATATATGGTAAAAGTTAAAACAGCTTTAAAGGAACAAACAATAAAAATACTGGTTGACTAGTATAATGGTTTAAAAAAACTATAAATTTTTTGAGTAAAAGTGTTATCTGTTTTGATAGCACTTTTTTTATATTTGCCAACTAATTTGTTGAAACAGAAAAGATTTAATTATGAAAAAACTACTTTCCCTTTTATTATTAGTAATTGTAAGCACTCAATTATTCACCTCTTGTATAGCAACAAGAAGTTATATTAGTGAAACAAGCATATTACAAAAGATAGATAAACCTAAAGAAAAACATGTTATTATATCTGTAGAAGATGATATAAGGGTTAACAATTTCAATAAAACATTCAAAAAAAATTATACAAAGAAATCAGATTTTGCAAGTACTTTCACGTTAGACTTTCTAAATATAGCGAATAAAAAAAGAACTTTTGCTTCTGTGACAACTAATGAAGTAAACAAATGGAAAGTTTTAGATGAAAGTAAACTTGAAGAGAATCAACAAAAAATAGATTCATTATTTAATAAAGTAAAAGGAGATTATTTAATCAACTTTTCAGATTTTGAAATTACAAATAGAATAGAAACCTTTCATCATGCTCCTGCTATGGGACCTAATGGTACTTTTGCGGGAGGTAGACAAACTACAACAGAGTATTGTATTGTGAATGCTAAAGTAGCTGTGTATGATTTAATCACAAGAAAAAAGATAATAGAGTTTGTTTCTGTTGGAGAAAAGTCGGTATTCTTGTTTAACTTTAAAGATACTTTAAATAAAGCTAAAATGAGGGCAATTGAGCATGCTATAGATTATATAATAGTGGGAAAACTACTTATACAGTGATGTAATTTACAAAATAGATATGAATAGAAAAGAGTTTTTAATAGCATTTTGGGGTAGAATAATAAGGCCTTTATTGTTACTTATTGTAGTTTTTTATATAGCTAAATTTCTTTTTTTTGTATTAAAAAATGATGGATTTGAAAGGTCTTTCGTTTATTTTGTAGTTGACATTTTCATTCTGATACATCTTTTTCGTTTTATTTTTAAATCACTATTATTATTGCTTTTTAAGATTGAAATAAGAATTCCTAGTAAACTAAAGTTCTATTTAAGAATCGTTGGAAAATTTATAACTCCAGTGATATCAATGTTTGTTGGAGTTTTACTATATAAAATGTGGTTAAAAGATAAAATGGAAACGGTAATGATGTTGGTAATAATGGGAATAATGAATTTGAGAGAAATTTATAAAGAAGAAAAGAAAAAAACTAGAGAATAATGCTAATGAAATTAAAAAAACAGCTACAAAAAAAAACTAACAAGAAGAAAATTAAGCTTATTGTAATAAGCATACTCATAGTTACTTATTACTTTTCATTACCTAAAAAACTTTTTATAGACCCAACGTCCACAGTGGTTACAGCTAGTAATAATGAATTGTTAGGAGCTGCAATAGCAGAAGATGGTCAATGGCGGTTTCCTGAGTTAGATTCAGTTCCAACTAAATTTGAACACTGTATTTTACAATTTGAAGATGCTCATTTTTATAAACATTTCGGATTCAATCCAATTTCTATAGCCAAAGCATTAAAAGAAAATATAAAAGCAAAAAAAGTAGTAAGAGGAGGAAGTACTTTAACTCAGCAAGTAATTCGATTAGCTAGAAAAAACAGAAAAAGATCATATGGTGAAAAGTTAGTAGAATTAGTATTAGCTACGCGTTTAGAGTTTAGATATTCAAAAAAACAGATATTAAAACTATATGCATCTCATGCTCCTTTTGGAGGCAATGTAGTAGGTTTAGAAATGGCTTCATGGCGTTATTTTGGTTTGCAGCCACATCAGTTATCTTGGGCAGAAAGCGCTACGTTGGCTGTTTTACCCAATGCACCTTCTTTAATTTATCCAGGGAAGAATCAAGTAAAATTAAAAAACAAAAGAAACAGATTATTAAAAAAGCTTTATAAAGAAAACATAATAGATAAAATTACCTACGAATTAGCTATTGAAGAAGACCTACCACAAAAGCCGTATCCATTGCCAACTATTGCGCCACATTTTGTACAAGAAGTGACGCTAAATAATAAGGGACAAAGAATTCAAAGTTCCATTGATATTCATATACAAAAACAAGTAAATTCAGTAGTAAAACAATATTATGAGCATCAAAAACAAAATGAAGTGTATAACATGGCTGTGTTAGTTTTGGATGTAAATACTAGAAAAGTGATGAGTTATGTAGGAAATACACCTACTAATAAACAACACCAAAAAGACGTAAATAATATAGTTTCACCAAGAAGTACTGGAAGTACTTTAAAACCGTTGTTATATGCGCATATGCTACAATCAGGCGAATTATTACCTACTGAACTAGTAGCAGATACACCAACAGAAATTGCTGGTTACCGTCCTAAAAACTTCGATTTATCTTTTGATGGAGCAGTAGCGGCTAATGAAGCCTTAACAAGGTCTCTAAACATTCCAGCAGTTAGAGCTTTACAAAGTTACGGTTTGGAACGTTTTAGAACAGACTTAGAAGAGTATAAAATAAAGCATATAAACAAATCGGCAGGACATTATGGTTTATCCCTAATATTAGGAGGTGCTGAAGCTAGTTTGTGGGATTTATGTAAAACCTTTGCAGGATATGCAGGTTTGGTAAATCATTATGAAATTCTGAAACATAAATATTATTCCAAAGAATTTATAGAACCAAGTTATAAAAAAAGCGAGAAAACTGATTTTGGAAAAATAAAAAAGGAGCATTTTGTTATAGATGCAGGTTCCGTATATACCACATTAAATACTTTAACAGAAGTAAACAGACCTTTTTCAGATCAAGCATGGAAATATTTTGATTCTTCGCAGAAAATAGCTTGGAAAACAGGAACCAGTTTTGGAAATAAAGATGCTTGGGCTATTGGAGTTACTCCAAAATATGTAGTAGGTGTTTGGGTTGGAAATTCTGATGGAGAGGGAAGGCCAGATGTTACTGGTGTAGGAAGTGCCGCTCCAGTAATGTTTGATGTGTTTAGTTTGTTACCTAAGTCTAACTGGTTTTTAGAACCTTATGAGGATATGATAGAGGAAAATATTTGCAAAGAAAGCGGATGTTTAGCATTACCAATATGTAGTAGTGAGTTAAAAAGAATTCCTAAAAATGGCGTTAGAGGAAAATCGTGCAGTTATCATCAACAAATAACAGTAGATACTTCTGAAAAGTATAGAGTAAACACTAATTGTGAGTCAATTAATAATATAAAAAAACAAACATGGTTTGTATTGCCTCCATTAATGGCGTATTATTATAAACAAAAGAATGCTGTTTATAAAGATCTTCCTAATTTTAAAAATGGGTGTGGAAAAATGGATGCAAATGTTATGGATTTTGTATTTCCAACAAAATACCGATCTACATTATCGTTAACCAAAGATAACACAGGTCAAGTTAATACTGTACTGTTAAAAATAACACATACCAATCCTGAAGCTAAAATATATTGGTATTTAAACAATGAATTTATAGGGATTACTGAACAATACCATGAACAAGAAATAGCTCCTGCTACTGGTATTTATAAAATTACAGCTATAGATGGTTTTGGTAATGAAAAAGTTAGAGTAATAGAGTTTAAATAATAATAAGTACTTCAAGCTGTATAGTAAACCTATAATTTTTAAGATTTTATTAGTAATATAGATTAAAATTTAGAATTGTTTTTGGCTGTAAAAGGAAGTATAACAATAGTTATGATTGCTTTTTTAAAACGAGAAACAAACTAAAAAGAAAGAATTTATATGAGACATTTTAATGTTTAATTGGTATATCTTTGCTGTTAAGATTAATATTACAATAAAATGTTATTTTTCTTACACAAAAAATAAAAAACTGTAGGCATTTTTGTGAATCAAAATGCTAAATTTGGAGTTTTTAATAGTAATACTTTTAAAAAGTAGGACTATAACCAAACTAATAGATTTAAAAAATACATATATGGTTGAATTAGCAGGTATTATAATTTTAGGAATTTTAGCGCAGTGGGTTGCATGGAAGTTTAAAATCCCAGCTATTTTACCTTTAATTCTAATTGGTTTATTTGTAGGACCTGTAGCTGCGGAGTTTTTTAGTGCAGATGGGAGCAAATGGATTGAACCTATATGGAACGGTAAAAAAGGATTGTTCCCAGGTGATGGTCTTTTTTACTTTGTATCCTTAGCCATTAGTATTATTCTTTTTGAAGGAGGATTAACCTTACGAAAAAGTGAAATAGCAAATGTAGGTCCAGTGATTACTAAACTAATAACTTTAGGGTCAGCAGTTACCTTTTTTATATCTGCAATAGTAGCAAGATATGCTTTTGATTTAGGGTGGGAAATATCAATGCTTTTTTCAGCTTTAATTATTGTAACTGGACCAACGGTAATATCACCTATTCTAAGAAATATTCCTTTAAAGAAAGATGTAGCAGCCGTATTAAAATGGGAGGGAATTTTAATAGATCCAATTGGAGCACTTGCCGCTGTATTAGTATTTGAGTTTATAAGCGTTGGAGGTGGAAGCGGCTTTACAATTACTGCTTTAATGGAATTTGGTAAAATCGTATTATTCGGATTAACATTCGGGTTTACCTTTGCACATGCTTTAATAGCTATTATAAACAAAAAGCTAGTACCACATTATTTATTAAACGTAGTATCATTATCTTTTGTACTGTTTGTATTTGTATTGTCAGATTTATTTGCACATGAATCGGGATTATTATCGGTGGTAGTAATGGGAATGGTAATAGCAAATAGTAAACTTAAAAGTTTTGATGAATTATTATACTTCAAAGAATCACTATCCGTATTATTAATATCTATTCTGTTTATTTTATTAGCAGCTAATATGAATATGGATCAATTACAATTGGTATTCAATTGGAACGCTGTTTATGTATTCTTAGCCGTAGTATTTATAGTTAGACCATTAGCTGTGTATTTAAGTACTTATAATTCAACATTAAAATTAAATGAGAAACTATTTATAAGTTGGGTTGGCCCAAGAGGTATTGTTGCGGCAGGTATTGCTTCTCTTTTTGGAACAAAACTAATGAAACAAGGCGTTGTAGGAGCAGAATACATTACACCATTAGTGTTTATGATTGTACTAGGTACGGTACTATTAAATGCTACAACAGCTAGAATGTTTGCAAAACTGATAGGCGTATTTTTAAAGAGCTCAGAAGCGATAGTAATTATTGGTGCTGCAGATGCGGCTAGAGTAATTGCTAAATATTTAAAAGATAATGGAAGAAGAGTTGTACTATTGGATCAAAACAAAAGTTATATTGAAGAAGCTAGAGGCTTAGGAATTGAGGCTTTTGATATTGATATTTATAATGATAGTTTGGATGAACGAGTAGAGCTAAATGATGTTGGTTATTTAATAGCGATGACAGGTAGTGATGAAGTAAATAAATATGCCATTAACCAATTTTCTGGTATTTATGGAGAAAGAGGGAATTATAGGTTAGCTACGTTAAATGAAGTGAAAGATAACGAATCAGAGAATGAGGATATGCTTTTTACATTAAAAGACGATTATATAAGTATTAATGAAAGCGCTAGAGATTATCCTTTAATACATGAAGTAAAAGTTAATTCTACAGAAGAATATACAGAAAAACTAGCCGTAATTAATGAAGAAGAGAAAGCAATTCCTCTTTTTATCAAAACTAAAGAAACAATTGATGTAATTCCTGAGGTAGATGCCGCCCAAATTAATGGCACAAGTAGTATTGTTTACTTGGGGAAAAAATTAGAGGTCTAAACCAAAGGTAGTTTTAAGTTTTTCTAATAAAGGGTTTTTTTCCTTTAATTTTTGATATTTTTCTTGAGGAGTATAAGCAAACTTCTTTTCAACAGTAGCATTAACGGTTATTACAATTTGAACACCGTAATTGTTTAGTTTTTCACGGATAAAACGCAGTAATTTAGGCTTGCCTTTATCTAATTGCGTTTTCATTAAATCATTAGGTAAAGAAAAAGCAACCTGAAAGTTTTCACGCAATTGAGGCTCTCCAGATGCTATAATAGCTGCAATACTTCGTTCTCCCATATCTTGCAATTTAAAATAATACTTTTTCCAAGCATCTTTTAAATCCTCTTGAGTAAAAGGAGTTCTTGGGTGGTTGTCATAGTTTTCCTCTTCAGTACTACCTTTAAATTCTTTTTTCTGATGAATGCTTTTTAAAGATAAAGCAGAAGTTCTTCGTTTAATGTTTTTTAATAGAGGTTTTTCACTCTTTTCTGGTTCTTTGCCAGTTTCTTGAGAAGCTACATTTATGTTTTTAGAAACAGCAGCAGCAGCTTGTTGTACAACTTCATTAACTTGTTTTGAAGATGTTTTTGGTTTAGCAGGTGATAAAGTCGTAAAAAAAGTAGCAGGGATTATGTAGTTGCTAGATTTTTTTTTTGCTCCATCAAAAGTGATAGAGGCAATTTGCATTAAAGTAAGTTCTACCAGCAATCGTTGGTTT
This sequence comes from Tenacibaculum sp. 190524A02b, assembly GCF_964036645.1. Lineage (NCBI taxonomy): Bacteria > Pseudomonadati > Bacteroidota > Flavobacteriia > Flavobacteriales > Flavobacteriaceae > Tenacibaculum > Tenacibaculum vairaonense. Next base: position 903,825 of record NZ_OZ038525.1, read on the forward strand.
TTACTTCCCCTATATTTTAAATCACACTCGTTCGCCTTATCAATAGCAGGAATTAAAAACTGCATGCTAGCTTTAGTAGCCTGTTCTAAATATTTCTTTTTAGTTGTATCTCCAACTTCTAAAAGAGCAACAGTAGCCCCATCTTTGGCAACTAATAAATCTCTAAAATGACTTGCTAAACCATTAATGAAATGATGCCCCTCAAAACCTTTAGATAGTACGTTATTATAAGCCATTAAAACTTCAGGAATCTTATTTTCTAATAACAAATCTGTCATTTGAAAATAAACATCGTAGTCTAACACATTTAAGTTTTGTGTTACAGCCTCTCGAGTTAAATTATTACCAGAAAAACTAACTACACGGTCAAAAATAGAAAGTGCATCACGCATGGCACCATCTGCTTTTTGAGCTATAATATGTAGCGCATCATCATCAGCAGTAATATTTTCCTTAGCACATATAGTTTTTAAATACTCTTTAGCATCAATAACACCAATTCTTTTAAAGTCAAAAATTTGACAACGAGATAAAATAGTTGGTATAATTTTATGCTTTTCAGTAGTTGCTAAAATAAAAATAGCATGAGCTGGCGGTTCCTCTAATGTTTTTAAGAAAGCATTAAAAGCTGCTTGAGATAACATATGCACCTCATCAATAATATATACTTTATATTTTCCCGTTTGCGGAGGTATTCTAACCTGATCTGTTAAATTACGAATGTCATCAACGGAATTGTTAGAGGCAGCATCCAATTCAAAAATATTGAAAGCAAAATCTTCATCGTCTGTCGTAGCATCTTCTTGATTAATACGCTTAGCTAAAATACGAGCACAAGAAGTTTTACCAACACCACGAGGACCTGTAAATAATAGAGCTTGAGCTAAGTGATTGTTTTTTATAGCATTTTCTAACGTATTGGTAATGGCTTGTTGCCCCACCACATCTTCAAAATTTTGAGGACGGTATTTACGTGCTGATACTATAAAATGCTCCATGAATTTCTATTATTTATGTCAACAAAAATAGAAAACCCTAAAAAAACAAACAAACAAAATTAAATCCATAATGATAAAGTTGTAAACAAGTGTGAGAAGTAACACCAATTGAATATTGTCTATGAAAGTTATCATGATTTGGTATCAGTCAATTTATCAACTATAATTTAGAAAAACAAAAGCCACACCTAAAACATGGCAGTGGTGTGGCTAAAATAGTTAACTAATTCAATTTTATTAACGAAATTAAACTCAGGAGAAAGCTACATATTAATTGTAATAAATGGGTAAATGGTAAGTTATAAAAAGGTAAAGTTCAAAAAAGCTAGATCAAGGGGATATAGCAAAATTTTAAGGGAAATGTTGCCTATTTAATTACGACGTAAAATTAGGTAAGTTCATGTTTTTAATAAATAAATTTTATGCTGTAAAAGTATAAAGTAAATATTTTGAAAATTAAGATTTTTTAGATTTTAGAGGTAATTTGTATAAGAAGATAAAGTAGTAATTTAGCAATATACAAAACGATATATTTAAAATTAAAAAGTTAGTCATGGACTTATTTTCTCAATTTGAAGCATCACCTAAAAATTTATTGCCTAAAAATGGAACCGTAGTTTATTATGGATTGGTGTTGAATTCAGAAAAAGCAAATTGGTTTTATGAGCATTTATTAGAAAATATTGAATGGCGTAATGATGAGGCTATTATTTTTGGAAAACGAATGGTAACTAAACGCAAAGTAGCTTGGTATGCTACACACCCTTTTGAATATTCTTATTCCAATACCACCAAAGTAGCATTGCCTTTTACTGAGCAATTGTTAGAATTAAAAAAATTAGTAGAAAAACAAACAGAAGAAACCTATAATTCTTGTTTGTTGAATTTATACCATGACGGTTCAGAAGGAATGGCTTGGCATGCTGATGGAGAGAAAGACTTAAAAAAACACGGAGCTATAGCTTCCTTAACTTTGGGGGCAGAAAGAAAATTTGCATTTAAACATAAAGAAACAAAAGAAGTGGTTTCATTAGTATTACAGCATGGCTCTTTATTGGTAATGAAAGATGAAACCCAGGACTTCTGGTTACATAGATTACCACCGACAAAGAAAATTCATAGAGCAAGAGTAAATTTAACATTTAGAACTATAGAGAAGGGGGTAAGTTGAAGATATACCTAATTAATTATAGTTGTTGAGTTTTTTTATAGAATTTTCAGCTAGTTATAAAAACATAAGGGGATTTAAAGTATGTCTTATAGAAAAAATCCCTTTACCTGTAGTAAAGGGAATAAAAATTGCTTATAACTTGTTTTCGTTTAAATGTTTAATAGCTTCTAGTAAAACAGAATCTTTATTTTCTATGTAGTCTTTGTAAGTTGTTTTTACTTTTATGTTGGGTTGAATTCCATATCCTACAAACTCTCTTCCATCTGAATAGATTTCTTTTTTAATACAGATTTTAGCAGAACCATTACCAGGTAGTATAAAAGACATTGGCATTCCAGTAGTTCCAGCTGAGGCTTCCCCAACTCTTATCATATGCTTTTGATTGTCTGTAGCTACCAAAAAATCTTCAGCAGAGGATGCAGTTAAATTACTTGTTAATATGGCAGTTGGAATAACAATACGATCTTGTTTTGGAATAGAATTTTCTATTGTGTGAAAAGGAATTTTATAAAAGTAACTGTCTTTAGCGGTTAAATAAGCTCTACTTAGCATTTTTCTATTTTCAGCACTTCCTTGCAAAGTATCTTTAGCTTTAATGCTATAGTATTCTCCGTAATGTTCAAAAAGAGGGTTGTAATCTAATATTAATGATTTAGCGGTGTTTATTTCATTGTCATAAGTTAAATGTTTTAAAATAGCATGAGCATAGGTAGAGTTTCCTCCTAAATTCTTTCTTAAATCAATAATTAATTGTTTAGCTTTTTTAATCTCTGGTAACTTTTCTAAAAATAAAGAATAGATTTTTCCATCACCAAAACTATTTAATGAAACATAAGCAGTTTGATTTTTAAGCCATTTAAAACTAAAAACACCTTCATCATTACTACGTTTATGCATTGCTTTTTCAGTAGCGGGCATAAGTGTTAGTTTTTGGAAAAATGTTTTTCCTTTAGGTGTTTTAAACCTTACATTAAATGTGGTTCCCTTAGGTTTATGAAAAAGAAAAGAAACAGCTAAAGCATCTAATAGGTTTTCAGTATTAGAAGAAATATAAGGTTTTATAAATTGATTAAGGTATTGATTTGTTGGTATTCCGTTAACTTCAATAATTTCAGTTCCAAGAGGAAGTTTTTTTCTCTTACTTTGGTTTATCTGAGTTATAATAGCTTTTCCTTCAATGTTTTTTAGAACAAATTTAGTAGCTCCAAATTCAGCATTTATTAAAAAAGTACTGATAGTACTTGGAAATTCAATACTAGTATGCCCATCTTTTAAACTTGCAGCAAACTTTTGTAATAGGAGGTAATACTCGTAGTCATTTTTTGTATTCTGTACTTCTTCAATCAATTTTTTATAATCAGAATCCCATTTTTGTTTGTCTATTTTATTGAGATAAGCAAAATTAAAATTTACCTCATTCCAAAATTTTGACAATCCATAAATTTTTTCGGTTCTAGATATTGAGTTCGGGAGTTTTGTTTGAGCATATAGGTTTGATAGCAACAATAAACCTACTAAAAAAGAGAACTTTTTCTTCATAATATTTGAATTATATAGTTTTAATTATTGTACGTAACAAAAGCAATTAATTGATGGCTAAAGTAACTAAAAAAAGCAAACCCATTATCTAAAAAATAATGGGTTTGCTTTTTGGGAAAATGTACATTGTTTACATTTCCATTGAGTGATAAACTTGATTCACATCATCATCTTCTTCTAAACGTTCTAATAGTTTTTCAACTTCTTCTTGTTGTTCAGTAGATAACTTAGTAGTAGTAGTAGGAATTCTTTCAAATTCAGAGGAAACAATTTCAATTTTGTTGTCTTCTAAATATTTTTGAATAGAACCAAATTGTTCAAACGGAGCGTATAATAAAATACCATCTTCATCTTTAAAAATTTCCTCAACTTCAAACTCAATCACTTCTAATTCAAATTCTTCTAAATCCATGTTTAAACTTTCTTCGTTAATTTTAAAGTTTACTACATGGTCAAACATAAACGCTACAGAACCTGAAGTTCCTAAGTTACCGTTACATTTATTAAAAGCAGCTCTAACATTGGCTACCGTTCTATTATTGTTATTAGTAGCTGTTTCAACTAAAACCGCTACACCGTGTGGTGCATATCCTTCAAATAATACTTCTTTATAGTTTTCAGTATTTTTATCAGATGCTTTTTTAATAGCACGTGCAATATTGTCTTTAGGCATGTTAGCTGCCTTTGCATTTTGAATTACTACACGTAAACGAGAATTACTTTCAGGGTTAGGTCCACCTTCTTTAACAGCCATTACAATGTCTTTACCAATACGAGTAAAGGTTTTGGCCATTGCTGCCCAACGCTTCATTTTTCTTGCCTTTCTAAATTCAAATGCTCTTCCCATTTCTAAATTATTATGTTTTAGTGCCTGCAAATGTAACTATTGCAGGAAAGTTTTACAATTAAAATCGTTTTTTGAATAAGAGTTCACCATCTTCTTCTTTGTAAGCTTTCCATGTGCCTACTTGAACTCCTTTTTTAAATTTACCAGTTATTTTGGTTTGTCCGTTTTTATAATACTCAGTGTAATCACCATGTTTCAATCCGTTTTTTAGTTCAACCTCAAACTTAACCTTACCATCTTCGTATTTTTTTATAAACTCAGAAGCGCTTAAATCTGTAGGAAATATTTCGGGTAGTATAAAAACATTCTCTTCAGTCATTACCAAAGTGGTATCTTTTTTCTTTTTTAATTCTTTTAGCAATTTATTTTTTAGGTTTTTATCAGCAGTTAATTCTTTTCTAAGGTTAATAGGGTTTTCATAGGTTAGTGCTAAGTAGTTTTCAAAATGTGTGCCTTCAGAAACTAATTGCAAACCTACTTGAGAAAAAGAAATAATGTAGTCTTTATTTTTATGGATTTGAGTACGCGTTTTTCGATCGGTAAAGCTTAGTAAATCTTCATATACATAAGGCGTATTTATGTAAGCAAATAAGCTGGTTTTGTCATCAAACTGGTCATTGAACTCTAAAAATTTCTGACTAGAAGCTAAGGTATAACCAATTAATTGTGTATTAATAATTTCTTTTAATGTGTTTGGACTATTGCTAAATATTACATATTCATCTATAATTGTAAAGTATGGTTTTTCCATTTTTTCAAATAAATTACCAGCTAATATTTTAAAGAAACCTTTAAGATCTAAAAAATTAATCTCATGATTTTTGTAATTAATCTGTTTGAACTTTAAAGGTGTTTTCTCTTTTATTTGGTTTAATAGAAATTGTAGGTTTTTCTTAGCGTTATCAATATCGTTGGCTTTTAAAACAACAGCAACATCTTTTTGTTTTTTAGAGATAGCATCATTAATATGTAGTAGGGCAATTTCAGTACCAATCCAACTAAAAACATGTTCTTTTAAATTAATGTCTAAACGATTTTCAATGGCCTCAACTTGCTGTGTATAGGTTTCAAAATTTTTAAAGTTTTCTTCTTTAATTTCTTCAAAATTTTCATGAAACTCTTCAAAGCTATCAAAAGCAAAACTTAAATACAATGCCGTATTTTTAGGTGCAATTTTGGCAATACTTCGTTTACCTTTACCAGATTTTTGTAAAGCACGTAGGTAGCTTTCTGAAGATAAATCAAAATTGGTAAATCCTTCTGCCTGAACTATGGTGCTTTCTTTTAAACCGATATCAAAGCCAGAATATAACCAAGTTTTTTCTATAGTATTTAATGCATTTGAATTTACTTTATTTGAAAAACAAGATAAATATTTTTTTAAGTATTTGTATTGCACAAAAAGTTTGAAAAAACCATCTTCAGGAGTTTCTTTGTTAATTTCAACAAAATTTACATCCCTTCCAATTACAGGGTTTGTATATTGCTCAATAGATTTTTCTACTAATACATGTGTATAAGAAGCTATCAACTGATTTTTTATAAAGGCAAGGTATAAGGTTTCACGTTTTTTTTTATCGTATAACTCTGTTATTTCATGCTCTTTGTATTGTCTTTTGGTAACTTTAAAGTTATCACCAGCTAATTTAGCAATAGAATTTTTTAAAAAACGAAGTTTAGATAGTTTTTGAAGATCTAATACATAAAATAGACCATAGCTTTTAGGCTTATATACATGAATTGAGATTAGTAAATCACGCTCACCAACTAAATCAACCAAGTCTTTTTCCTCTTTAAATGTTTTATCTAAGTTGTTTAAGTTTTCTGTTACTTTACTAAAATAATTGTTTTTTTGAAGATGCTTCCAAATATTACTATTACTAACTTCATCCCAAGTATCAATAGGTCTTTCCGTATCAACAATAAAAACTGCATCATCAGGAATTAAGTAAATAGGATTAATGTTGTCTTCACTAGCTGTAGTAAAAAGATATACCTGATAAGCTAAAAAAGCCAGTATTAAAATACTAACTCCAGTAATAAGTTTTTTTCTCATTCCTGATGATGTGTTTTATGGTTAGTTGTTAAACTTGTATAACGCCTAAGTTAAAAGGTTTTTCAATAGGAGCGTGGTCAGCAGCTTCTATTCCCATAGAAATCCATTTTCTAGTGTCTAAAGGATTTATTACAGCATCCGTCCATATTCTAGCCGCTGCATAATATGGAGAAATTTGTTTGTCGTATCTAGATTTTATTTTGTCAAACAGTTCCTTCTCTTTTTCAGGAGTAATTTCTTCTCCTTTTTTCTTTAAAGAAGCAGTTTCTATTTGAAGTAATACTTTAGCAGCAGATGCGCCACTCATAACTGCTAATTCAGCACTAGGCCAAGCAGCAATAAGTCTAGGATCGTAAGCTTTTCCACACATAGCGTAATTTCCTGCACCGTATGAGTTTCCTATAACAATAGTAAATTTTGGAACCACAGAGTTACTTACAGCATTTACCATTTTAGCGCCATCTTTAATAATGCCACCATGTTCAGATTTACTTCCTACCATAAATCCAGTTACATCTTGTAAAAATACTAAAGGAATTTTCTTTTGATTACAGTTGGCTATAAATCGAGTAGCTTTATCGGCAGAGTCATTGTAAATAACACCACCAAATTGCATTTCTCCTTTTTTAGTTTTTACCAGTTTTCGTTGATTAGCAACAATTCCTACAGCCCAACCATCAATACGAGCATAACCCGTTATAATAGTTTGTCCGTAACCTTCTTTATATTGTTCAAATTCAGAATTATCTACCAATCTTTTTATAATTTCAAGCATGTCATATTGTTCATGACGTGCTTTTGGAAGGATGCCAAAAATATCATCTTCTTTTTCTTTTGGAGGAAAAGCGTCCTTTCTGTTAAAACCAGCTTTGTCATAATCTCCAATTTTATCTACTATATTTTTAATAGTATCTAAAGCATCTCTATCATCTTTGGCTTTGTAGTCAGTTACACCAGATATTTCACAATGTGTAGTTGCGCCACCTAAAGTTTCATTATCAATAGTTTCTCCAATAGCAGCCTTAACTAAGTAGCTTCCTGCTAAAAATATACTTCCCGTTTTATCAACAATTAAAGCTTCATCACTCATAATTGGAAGGTACGCACCACCAGCAACACAACTTCCCATAACAGCAGCTATCTGGGTAATTCCCATACTACTCATTACAGCATTGTTTCTAAAAATTCTTCCAAAATGTTCTTTATCAGGGAATATTTCATCTTGCATAGGTAAGTAAACACCTGCGGAATCTACTAAATAGATAATTGGCAATCTATTTTCTATAGCAATTTCTTGAGCACGTAAATTCTTTTTTCCAGTAATAGGAAACCAAGCTCCAGCTTTAACAGTAGCATCATTTGCTACAACAATACATTGTTTTCCTTGAACATATCCCATTTTAACAACTACACCACCAGATGGACAGCCACCATGTTCTTGGTACATATCTTCTCCAGCAAAAGCGCCAATTTCAATAGAATCTTTAGTATCATCTAATAAATAATCAATACGCTCACGAGCAGTCATTTTTCCTTTTTCATGTAATTTGTCAATGCGTTTTTGTCCACCACCCAATTTTACTTTGGCTAATTTTCTTTTTAAATCGGATGCTAAAAGTTTATTATGATCTTCGTTTTTATTAAAGGTAAGGTCCATATAAAGTTATCGTTGTTTGTAAGCGATTGCTAAAATAATAAATTAGGCTATAATGTTCAATGGTTGTGTTAATGAGTTATGAAGAATAAGTGTTTAATATTTCTTCTACCGCATTGGCAATAGCATCATGTTGTTTTTGCCTTTCAATTTTCCATGGTTCAGCAACTCTTTCTTCGCAATTGTTAATTGTACAGGTTTCACAGGTAATGCCTACTTTTTGGTTTGTAAGATTAAGGTCGTTACTAAACTTTAAGTTCTTTTTTAAATGAGGAGATAAAAGCATACCAATAGAAATACTCCTGTTTAATTCTTTTTTAAAAGGATCAGGAGTTGCAGAGGATAATACTAAATATTCATTGGCAGAATTATCATAAGAAGATATTTGAATACCAAATGAAGAATTACTTTTGTGCTGTTCTAGCTCTTTTATTGAGTTTATAGATACCCATCTTCTACAATAATGCTCATTGTTTCTGTTTGCATGTGGTGTTTGCTGTTGAGTAATGTGTAGCTCTTTAGTGAGTTTGTATTTTGGCGAGTTAACCTTATGCGTAAATCGTAAAAAAAATAAGTTTTTAATATGAAAAAACTTAGGAAGTATATTCGTCAAACGTTGGTAAAATGATTCAGCAGAACAATTATAACGTTGCATTATTTGGTGAAAAACTTCAGTATTCCATGTTTCATTCTTAAAAAATATTTTTAACTCGTTAACTAAATCTTTTTTAGGAATAATAAGTGCCCCAGCAAAATAAGAAGCTATAAAATTATTTAAAACCTGCTCAAAACTGTCAAACTTCACCCAAGGGAAAGTATACAGTCGATGTTCTATTTTTAGAAAATTATAAGCAATTTCTTTAGCGTAAATAAATGTTTTTTGTGCTTCAGAAATATCCTTCCCAATTAGTAAAATGTTTTTATTAGGAATGTAAATATTTCTTATCTCTACTAGGTTTGTATGTTTAGAAAGTTCTTCTGTATTGATGATATAATTAAATTCTTCAATTAAAATTTCTTCTAAATCATTAGCACTGACTTTATTTTCAAGATTAATATGATACGCCTTAGCAAATTCTTCAACCTGAGCTTCAATCTCATCAAAATAGTTGTTATGTGCTTCTTGATAAGAACGTAAGGACGCTAAAAAAAAGCTTTCTCTAGTTAGATTATAATTTTGAGCTATTTTAATGATGGTACTTATAAAAGCATTGACCTTGGCAGGAGCGTTTGCAATTATATCTATCAAGTTTTTTTCCTGTATACCAAATAAATCTAAAGGAATTTCTTTTAAAATTTTAGATTTTAAGATCTCTCCAATAGGGGCTAGGTTTTTATCTAGTTTTAAAGAAACCATATGATCATAAGGAACATCTAAGCAATCAGATAATATAGCTATTTTATCAGTTTTAGGATACTTTTTTCCTTTTTCTATTTCATTTAAATAAGATTTTGACAATCCTGTTAGTTTGGCTAAACCAAATAATGAAAGTTTCTTGTCTGTACGTATTTGCTTGAGTTTCAGTCCAAAAATTAAACGAATGTATTCATCTTCTATATGCATAAAATCAAAGATAAACATGTTTAGCGAATTATTAAAATTTAAAAACTTTTAAAAAATAGCGAACGTTCGCTTGTGGAGTTCAAAAATATTTTATAACATTGTAGTGTCAAACTTTAATACGATAATCATGGATGCAATAACACTATCTACAGAAATTAATTTAAAAGGTTTTGAATCAGAAAACTATTCTGGTATTTTAACAGAAGAAGCGTTACGTTTTTTAGTAGCCTTACATAATGAGTTTAATAAAAAAAGGATCGCTTTATTAGAGGATAGAAAGATCTATCAAGCATATTTTGACGCTGGAAATTTTCCAAACTTTCCAGAAGAAACAGGAGATGTTAGAAATGGAGATTGGGTTTGTGAACCTTTACCTGAAGATTTATTAGACAGAAGAGTAGAAATTACTGGACCTGTAGATAGAAAAATGATTATTAATGCTCTGAACTCGGGAGCAAAAACATTTATGGCTGACTTTGAAGATAGTAGTTCCCCATCTATCCAAAATATGTTAAACGGACAGATTAATTTAAAAGATGCTGTAAATAAAACGATTTCTTTTTATGATCATAAAAAGAATAAAGAGTATAAACTGCATGGAGATACGGCGGTTTTATTAGTACGCCCAAGAGGTTTGCATTTAGAGGAGAAGCATATAGAAGTTAACGGGACATTAATGAGTGCTTCTTTAGTAGACTTTGGGTTGTACTTTTTCCATAACATTAAAAGATTACTAGAACAAAACTCAGCTACATATTTCTATTTACCAAAATTAGAGCATTATTTAGAAGCACGTTGGTGGAATGAAGTATTTGTATTTGCTCAAGAATATTTAAGCATTCCACAAAAAACAATTAAAGCAACAGTTTTAATTGAAACCATTACAGCTAGTTTTCAGTTGGACGAAATCATTTTTGAACTCAAAGATCATATGGCTGGTTTAAACTGCGGACGTTGGGATTATATTTTTTCCTATATCAAAAAGTTTAGAAATCATAAAGACTTTTTAGTTCCAAACAGAAGTCAAGTAACCATGCAAACACCATTTATGAAAGCGTATTCTTTAAAGGTTATTCAACATTGCCATAAAAGGGGTGTGCATGCAATGGGAGGAATGGCGGCTCAAATTCCTATTAAAAATAATGAAGAAGCTAACTATTTAGCTTTTGAGAAAGTTAAAAAAGACAAAGAAAACGAGGTGAAGAATGGGCATGATGGTACTTGGGTAGCGCATCCGGCATTGGTATCAGTGGCAATGGATATTTTTAATACTTATATGCCAAAAGCAAATCAATTAGATAGAAAGTTGGAAGCATTACATATTACGGAAGAACATTTAGTAGAACAACCTAAAGGAACTATTACAGAAGAAGGAATTCGTCAAAATATTAATGTTGGAATTTTATACATCGAAAGTTGGTTAATGGGGAATGGAGCTGCTGCATTGTACAATTTAATGGAAGATGCCGCTACGGCTGAAATTTCTAGAACACAAGTATGGCAATGGTTGCATAAATGTGCAAGTTTAGAAGATGGACGAGTTTTAACAAAAGAACTATACAATACCTTAAAAGAGGAAGAAATTTATAAAATAAAAGGATTGATAGGTAAAGAACGTTTTGAACAAGGTAAATTTAAACTGGCTATTGAATTGTTTGATAGCTTAGTGTTAACGGAAGAGTTTGTTGAGTTCTTAACTTTACCAGCATATTCACATTTATAAAAAAACAAAAGCCCTCAAATGCGGCAACATTTACAGGGCTATTACAATTATCAATTAAATTAATAATGTATAATCATTTGCAAAATTATGAAAAATATAGCACAAACTAGTTATAGTTCTGCACTAGAAACTGTAAGAAACCTTAAAGAAAAGTACGGAAGTACTTGGAATGCAATTGCTCCAGAAAATGCAGCTAGAATGATGGCTCAAAACCGTTTTAAAACAGGATTGGATATAGCCAAATATACTGCAGGTATTATGAGAAAGGATATGGCAGATTATGATAAGAACCCTTCTAACTATACGCAATCATTAGGCTGTTGGCACGGTTTTGTAGCGCAACAGAAAATGATTGCGGTAAAAAAACATTACAAGACAACTGACAAAAAATACTTGTACTTGTCTGGATGGATGGTTGCTGCTTTGCGTTCTGAGTTTGGACCACTTCCTGATCAATCTATGCATGAAAAAGTGGCTGTTCCAGCACTTATTGAAGAGATATACAGTTTTTTACGACAGGCGGATGCAATTGAATTGAATGATTTATTTAGAAGACTTGAAAATGGAGAAAATGTACAAGATGAAATAGCTAATTTTGAAACGCATGTTGTACCTATTATTGCAGATATTGATGCTGGTTTTGGAAATGAAGAGGCGACTTATTTACTAGCTAAAAAAATGATTGAAGCTGGAGCTTGTGCTATTCAGATAGAAAATCAGGTATCTGATGCTAAACAATGTGGACATCAAGATGGTAAGGTAACGGTACCGCATGAAGATTTTATAGCTAAACTAAACGCAATTAGATATGCTTTTTTAGAACTGGGAGTGGACAATGGAATTATTGTGGCTAGAACCGATTCTGAAGGTGCAGGATTGACTCAAAAATTACCAGTAAGTAAAGAACCTGGAGATTTAGCTTCAAAATATTTGGATTTTGTGGCTTGTGAGGAAGTTAACATAGAGGAAGTGAATAATAATGAAGTGCTATTAAAAAGAGAAGGAAAACTAGTGCGTCCTATACGATTGGCTAACGGATTGTATAAATTTAAAGAAGGTTCTAATATTGATAGGGTAGTGTTGGATTGTATTACAAGTTTGCAAAATGGTGCAGATTTACTATGGATTGAAACACCAACACCACATGTAGGGCAAATAGCACATATGGTTAATAGGGTTAGAGAAGTAGTTCCAAATGCAAAATTAGTTTATAATAATTCACCATCTTTTAATTGGACATTGAATTTTAGAAGTCAGGTATATGATACCATGTTAAAAGAAGGGCAAGATATGGCTTTCTATGATAGAAATAATTTAATGGATGCTAAATATGATGGTTCTGAGTTATGTAGAAGAGCAGATGAAAAAATTAGAACTTTTCAAGTTGATGGAGCGAGAGATGCAGGGATTTTTCATCATTTAATTACCTTACCAACGTATCATACTACAGCACTTCATATGAATGATTTAACAGAAGGATATTTTGGAGAAAATGGAATGTTAGCTTATGTTCAAGGTGTTCAACGTCAAGAAATTCGTAAAGGAGTATCTTGTGTAAAACATCAGCGAATGGCAGGTTCTGATTTAGGTGACGACCATAAAACGTTTTTTGCAGGTGATAATGCATTGAAAGCAGGAGGAGCAAAAAACACGTCAAATCAGTTTGAAACTTCTGAAAAGAAAATTAAAAAAACTCCAAATGGAAAACCAGTAATGGCATAATTTTTAAGATAAAATGCTCTAATATATTGTAGGAAGAATTTCTTTTTACCATAGGCTAAGTAGTTAAATAGTATCAAAGAAAGAATATAGTATTTATTGTAAGTAATAAATGTATATTATTTTGAAGTTGAACTCCATTCAAATTATAAGAATGGAGTTCGTTTTTTAGAGTGTTTGAATAGCGGGTATTATGTATTTAGATTTAATTTCATTTTAATATCACATCTGATATATGGACAGTTAGGCTCAACTGGAACTTCAATAAAACCATATTTTCGATATATATAAATGGCATTTTCTAATTTTTTACTAGAGTATAATATTAAACTTGGAAAATCATTTTCTCTTGCAAAATTAATACAGTGCTGCATTAGTTGTTGTCCAATTTTGTGTCCTCTATATTTTGGAGAAACAGCCATTTTTGTGAGCTCAAAAGTATCATCTTTAGGCATCAAGGCTACAGTACCAACAATATGGTTATCTCTTTTAGCAAAGAATATAAAGCCTCCTTTATTTATAATATATTCCTTAGGCTTGCTCAAAACTTCTTCGTCATATGGTTCAACATAAAAAAATGTTTTCAGCCACTCTATATTCAAATTATAAAAATGCTGTGCGTGTGTATTTTCATAGCTTATTATTTCAATGGTATTAGTTCCCTTTGTCATTTGTATATGTTCTAGTATTGCAGTGCTAAAATTTTTAGTATTAAATTTCTCTTCGAGTATATTTAAGTGCTCTATTAGAGAATTTGAAGATATAGCGGTATAATTTTTAACCACTGTTTCTATACTTTTCCAAATAGGAGTAACTTTTTCAACTAGTAGTTTTCCTTCTTCGGAAAGAAAAATTATTTTTTTTCTTTTATCCTCTTTGTCTTCTTTTAAAAAGATTAGTTTTCGTTTTAATAACTTATTTAATGTTTGAGTTACTGCAGGTTGGGAAGTTTTTAAACTATGTTTAATTTCACTGTTGGTAACCCCTTTTTTATTCATTATAATTTTAAAAGTAGGGAATAGGTATGGATCAAAGTCTATATTATAAGCATTGTAAACTATCTGTGTTTCACGCATCATATATTCACTAACTCTTTTTAATCTAGAGCCCATTCCCAGCTCGCCAATTCCTGTTAATACATCTATCATAATTGCAAATATAATAATTTATATAAGTGATTATGTATTTTGTTTCGATTTTTACTAACTCAATAAAAAAATAACAATAATGTTGTTTGGTAGTACTATTTAAAACAAGAATCCCAAATTATTACCTAGATTTAACAAAAGCATTTATTAATTCATTTTTTATTGTAAATTTGAGTTTTATGTCTAACCCAAACCAAAAAAATATGGCAGAATCAACTACGTTAAACGAAACTGTAAGTGTTAATGGAATTACATTAACATTGAAAGATTTTAAGCAATTTCAGCAAGCGAACATTCCAAAAGAAAACAAACCAACTGGCCCTTTAGTAAATGTGTCTGATTTAGAAGGAACAACAGATACGCCTTATACGGTAACCGTATTAGCTTATGTACCATCAAATCCAGAAGGAGGCTTCGGATCTGTAAAAAACAGATCAGGATTACAACTACCTGCCAATTTTGAGTTGTTTTTAAATTACGATGGTGTAGAAGTGGTAACTACTACCGATAGAAATAAAAACCGACAATTGGTAGATTGTAGAAACTTTTTAGTAGAGTATAGTTGTAATGAAACGCAATTTGATGCTTACGATTTGTATTATATTCAATTTGAGTATTTATTAGATGACAAAACACTTCCAGTAGATGCAATTTTAGTACGTGACAAAGACGATGATCCTGAAACGGATAGAGGAACAGTAACTTCTCCTGTGGATGGTGATTAGTATAAATAACTTTTCTATATCTAAATTAACTTTTTTGTTATTATTTATGTTTTTCAAAGGACATGGGCAAAATGAAAAAGTTAATTTAGATTTAGAATTACTCTTAAATAAAGCAGATAGACTATGTTTAAAGAATAAAAAAAAATCATTCTGTAAGTCTATTAACTTTTACAAAAATGAAGAGTATGATTCATGCTATGCATATAGTAATAGATCACTTTTAGAAAGTTTTAACGAAGAAGAAAATGATATATTGAATTATATTCAAGGTACTTCCGCTGTTAGAAAAAAGCTCTATAAAAAAGCTTTAAGTAGTTTTTTGGCAATTTCTGAAAATGAGGAGATGAGTAGTTTAAAGCTACATAAATTAGGAAGAGTTTATTTGAGTCTTAAAAAATATGATGAATCAATTTTTTATTATGAAAAGTGGAATAAAAACAGCTCAAGTACAACCTTAAAATTAAGAAAAGCGTCATATCATAATTTAGCACTTTGCTATATTCATAAAAAACAATATGGTAGAGCTAAAAAATACTTTAAAAAAGAGTTAAATTTAATTCAAAAAAAAGATACTGCTTCTTTGATTAGAGCAAAAATGGAATTGGCCAATGTATACTATAACCAGTATCTAGACGATGAAGCTATTCCATTATTTGAGGAAGCTTATGAGTTAGCTAAATCTTTTTCAAATCTTCAACTGAAAGAAGATACTTCGAAAAACATGGCAGTGGTGGAGCGCAATAGAAAGCGTTATAAAGAAAGTGTAGCTTATTATAGAGAGTATAACAAATGGAAAGATTCTATTTGGAATAGAGATCGTATTTGGGAGTTAACTGAGCGTGACAAAAAATTAGCTTTAGCACAAAAACAACAAGAAATAGCGTTACAAGAAGAAAAGTTGAAGCGTCAAAAAGTTGTACAGAATAGTTTGTTAGCTGGAGCTTCTGGGTTATTATTATTTATAGGAGGATTAGGTTTCTTTTATAGAAAGCTTAAAAAGAAAAATAAACTGATAACAAAACAAAAGGAGGATTTGGATGTGGCTAATAAAACCAAAAACTATCTTTTCTCTGTGGTTTCACATGATTTACGTTCTCCAATTAATACAATAAAATATCAGCATGAAACTTTAAGAAAGCATGTACAAAATGAGGATTTATCTGCCATAAGAGAAGTTTCTGAGACGGCAATTGCTGTTACTGAAAGTACCAGTCATTTATTAAATAATGTGTTGCATTGGTCCTTAGAACAAAGTAACCAATTATTATTTGAGACCAAAGAGTATGCTTTACGTCCTTTAGTGGAGCATGTTTTACACGATTATGTTTCTCTATTAGAAGCAAAGGGTATTGAGTTAACTTCTAGTTTAGAAAATAATTTGGTAAAGGTAGATAAGGAGTCTATAAAAATTGTAATCCGTAACCTTATAGATAATGCCGTAAAATATATGGGAGAATCTGGAAACATTGCAGTAAATACTGGAATACATTCTGATAGCATAGCTTTTATAAGCATTGAAGATACTGGAATGGGAATTTCTCCAAAACGATTGGAAAAAATTAATGCTTTACAAAATTTAAGTATTGATAAAATAGATCGCTCAAAAGGTGTTGGATTAGGATTGTTACTTTGCCAAACCTTGATTAAAAAGAATCAAGGTTCTCTTGTTTTTGAAAGTGAAGTAGGTAAGGGGACGAAAATAACAATTCTTCTGCCTAGTATTCCAATATAAAAACGATGAATTTTTTTTAATTCATCGTTTAATAATATTTATATTTTTGAAATTATCGTTGAATGTACACCCAACCTTTTTGAGTTTTACTTAAAGAATCGTTTCCAAGTTTTAACACATAGAAATAGGTACCTACAGGTAAGTTATTATCTCCATCTACAGTAACTCTTCCGTTAGATTTTCCTTCCCAATTGTTTTTGTAATTATCAGTTTCATATACAATGTTTCCCCATCTATTAAATATCTCAAGGTTATTGTTTTTGTATTGTTCCAATCCTTCAAATACTAATGTTTGATTTACATTATCCCCATTAGGTGTAAATATTAAGTTCATGTCAGCTAGTTCTCCATCAGGGAATTCAGAGCCAAAAGTTATGATTGTATAATCATCAGGAACAAATTCATTAGATGTAAGTTTACCAGTTGTATTTGTACCCTCTACGGAACTTCTTCCAAGATCAATCCATCTACCTTCAATTTTACTCCATCCTACAACTCTTAAAAATTGAATACTTTCACTAATTGTGTTAATTTGACTTTTATCATCCCATGTAAGTGTAATTTTAGTAGGCTTTGCTCCATCTAAATCCCAAAATTCATGATTACTTATATTATTTAAAAAAACTTGTTTTTCTGTAGTTGTAAATTGCTCTGTAAAGTGAGTTGGAGGTGTATTAGGGTTATTAAAATAATAAGCGCCTTTATATGAGTTGTTTGTGTTTTCAGAAGGAAGAATCATTGGCCTTAATCTATTATCATCACCAATAGGAAAAATAAATTCTCCTTGATTTAGAACTGAAGCATATCCATCAACATACCTTAAATTATCTTCTCCAACATATAACTGATGATTAATATAATCTAAAGAAACATCAATTAGGTTTCTTGGGGTGTATATTCTACCATTTACAAAACTCATTTCGTTAGTAACACCTATAGAAGTGTGTAGCTCTACGTCATTTAAAGCATCTATTTCTAAGTTATGGAAAACAGCTCTATTATCACCTGAAATAGCTCTTAATTCGCTATCACTGTAAAAGCCAGCTAAGCCTAGATTGTCATTGTCTAATGATCCATCATTAATAAAATCTGTGTGAAATCCAATATTTGCATTTTCATGTAACTTAACGTTACCAAAATTATGAAATGCTGTTTGTGCATTGTTTGAAAATGGCATAAGGGTTACCATTATCAATATAGATAAAAAATTTTTCATAATACCCCCGTATTTGTTTATAATTCTTTATTATTTAATATTACATTCAAAAATCAAAATGTTGTTTTACGTCAACAATATTTTAAATTATTTATTAGTTTCATTGTTTTATCATTATTTGGTTACAGTTCAAAAGTATTTAAACTTTTGAGTTTTTTTGATTATGTTTCGATAAATAGCAAATAACTACCGTTAAGCTGTCGTTAAATAGCGTTATTTACATGTTTTTTTATTTTTTGCTTTAAATTATAGGTCACTATTAATAATAATTATACAAGTTTAAAGTTTGCAAAAATAGATTAAAAAATAATAATGTGATGATTTTTAGTGTATTAATGTTTACTTGTAGGCTGTGTAGAGAACTACTAAGCTTTCATTTAATATATCATTATCTCTATTGGTATTTCCAGAAGAACCAAGCCCATAACTTACATTTAAAGTAAATCCATTACTATCAAAAGTAGATAGAGAGGCTGTTATGGTACCTAAATTTTGTGCATTTTGGTTACCATATCTTAATCCAATACATTGTGTATTGGAAGAATATCTTGAAATAGAATTGATAGAGCTTCCGCTTCCTCCAATATATATGGTGGCTTGGGTTATAGAACTAGTATCTTGTCTTGCAAAACCATGTGTTGTACCAAATGCATTTTGCAATGTAGCGGTATTTAACCCTGCTGAACCTGCTGAATTGATATTAAAAGCTTCAATATTTGCATGAGCTTTAAATGTAATTTGAGAAGGTTGGAAGGGGAGCATATTTTCTATATGATTAAAAGAGGTAGCTGTAGTGCCACCAGGAGCATTAATAATGAAAAAGCTAACATACACATTTTGATCAGTTAACATTTCTCTCCAACCAGAAGATGTGTATTCGACTAATCTATCTTTAACAGTGTCAAAAGCTAAACTTCCTATTTCAGGAGAACTTATATTATTTAGTTCTGTAGTTGTTGCCTTAGCTACTCCCATTAAAGACATTTCATCAACTTGAGCTTTAGCTATTAAGTTAAAAAATAAAATAATAATAATTGTTAGGGGAAATTTTCTCATTGATTTAAAATCTAAATATTTGTTGCCATACAACACCATCGCTTTGAACCCATAATGTTCTATTGCTATTTATTCTAGTAGCATTAGCATTATTTTGGTTTACATAGGTTGATATTGTTCTATTAGCACCAGATATGTTTTTTATAACATAAATTCTACCAGTACAGGTATTAGCTGTAGGTAATACAATAGTTTGATTACTTAATAATATTATAGTGAAATGATCTTCTGTTAGTGTAAAGTTACCAGTTCCATTAAGTCTTAAAATAGATTTAGAAATAGAACCTTCTACTTGAAGTGTTGAATTGGCAATATTAAAGCTAGCCTGAGAATCGTCATAATCACTGTCTACTGGTACTTCTGAGGTGTTTATATTAATACCAAATCTTGTTTTAGCTGAAGCTGTATTATTGCTTCCTTGAACTCTGAAAAGCTCTTTATGAAATTGTCCATTTCTATAATCGTATCTTTTAAAAATGATAGGTTCGGCTCCATCATCTCCAATAATAAATTCTAAACGACCATCATTAGCTGGACCACCAGAGCCAATTTCAAATAGATCGGTTCCTCCAGTACTTCCTTTTAGTCTAAAGCTACCATTAGTAGTAGTAAAAAACATAGGTTTATAAAAGGAAGCTCCCGAAGCGGCAAATTGTAAGGCCGCTACATTTCCATTACCATTTAAATGAACTAAAGGTTGATCATTATCTGTATAGTCAGGGAAATTTTGATACAAGCCTAGTGTTTCTCTTCTACCAAATTCAAGAATAGGTAAGTTGTTAGATCTTATTTCCATTTTTATGTCATCAATAGTACCAAGGAAGTTAGTACTAGTTAGGCCAGAGTTACCTGTTGTTAACCAATTAGTTCCGCTAGTGGAAATCCATGTTGTACCATTGAAAATAAATAAACCTTTTTGTTCAGTATTATAAAGTAAAGATCCTTCTTGAGCACCGGTTATAGAAAACATGTTTATATTGGTTGTTACTGACGGTATTCCCATAACAGAGCCAGCGTCTAATTGACTTTGTACTGAATAGTTTGTACAAATAAATGTTAAAATTGAAAGTAATATTTTCTTCATATACTGTAGTTTTATGGTAATCTAATAACTGTAAACATAAATCCTAAATCAGCTAAATCTAAATTTGTAGTACCATTATCGTTATCACCAGCTCTTACTCTAAAACCAGTTGAAGTTATATTAGTATAGCCAACGGTTGGATCGTCATAACCACCTCCACCATTATCTGGGCAATTACCTCCACAATCTTCAGGTGTAATTTGGATAATGTAGTTAGTAGTTCCAATATCTGTAAATGTAACATCAAATAGCCCTTGACTTACCCTAGTAATGGTTGCATTATAAACAGATTTTGAACCTGTTCCTGATAATTCATTAGCATTATGTCTACCCGCTGCATATATTATTGGTCCATTGAAATATGCTCCTCCATTTGCTCCAACAGTAATAGCATTATCTGTTTCAGCTGCAACTACATTTGCTGTTTGTGCTGTAGCGTTTTCATTAGTATAAGTAATTACACCAGTAGTTGTATTTTGAGTCATTGTTGTTACTGTTTCATTTACATCTACAGCAGTAGCAGTAGCTGAGCTTTGATATTCACCTATCTTGTGAGTTGTCCCTGTTGTTGTGTCTGTATATGATCCAAGCTCGTTTGTTATTGAACCATCTATTGTAATGGTGTTTCCGTCTGCGATAGATAAGTCATTACCAGAAATCGATAAAGTTTGATCATCAGTATCAGTACTATTAATAACATATGGAGTAGCGGAAGATCCATCCCCCGTAACGGTTACATTAGTTCCAGCATTTACTACAGTTTCAGTACCATCTGCTGAAGGTAATGTAATGGTGTTTCCGTCTGCAATAGATAAGTCATTACCAGAAATTGATAAAGTTTGATCATCAGTGTCTGTATCAGTACTATTAATAACATATGGAGTAGCGGAAGATCCATCCCCTGTAACGGTTACATTAGTTCCAGCATTTACAACAGTTTCAGTACCATCTGCCGAAGGTAATGTAATGGTGTTTCCGTCTGCAATAGATAAATCATTACCAGATATCGATAGAGTTTGATCATCAGTGTCAGTACTATTAATAACATATGGAGTAGCGGAAGATCCATCCCCCGTAACGGTTACATTAGTTCCAGCATTTACTACAGTTTCAGTACCATCTGCTGAAGGTAATGTAATGGTGTTTCCGTCAGCAATAGATAAGTCATTACCAGAAATCGATAAGGTTTGATCATCAGTGTCAGTACTATTAATAACATATGGAGTAGCGGAAGATCCATCCCCCGTAACAGTAACGTTAGTTCCAGCATTTACTACAGTTTCAGTACCATCAGCCGAAGGTAATGTAATGGTGTTTCCGTCTGCAATAGATAAATCATTACCAGAAATCGATAGAGTTTGATCATCAGTGTCAGTACTATTAATAACATATGGAGTAGCGGAAGATCCATCCCCCGTAACAGTAACATTAGTTCCAGCATTTACTACAGTTTCAGTACCATCTGCTGAAGGTAATGTAATGGTGTTTCCATCTGCGATAGATAAATCGTTACCAGAAATCGATAGAGTTTGGTCATCAGTGTCTGTATCAGTACTATTAATAACATATGGAGTAGCGGAAGATCCATCCCCCGTAACGGTTACATTAGTTCCAGCATTTACTACAGTTTCAGTACCATCTGCTGAAGGTAATGTAATGGTGTTTCCGTCTGCAATAGATAAGTCATTACCAGAAATTGATAAAGTTTGATCATCAGTGTCTGTATCAGTACTATTAATAACATATGGAGTAGCGGAAGATCCATCCCCTGTAACGGTTACATTAGTTCCAGCATTTACAACAGTTTCAGTACCATCTGCTGAAGGCAATGTAATGGTGTTTCCGTCTGCAATAGATAAATCATTACCAGAAATCGATAAAGTTTGATCATCAGTGTCAGTACTATTAATAACATATGGAGTAGCGGAAGATCCATCCCCTGTAACGGTTACATTAGTTCCAGCATTTACAACAGTTTCAGTACCATCTGCTGAAGGTAATGTAATGGTGTTTCCGTCTGCAATAGATAAGTCATTACCAGAAATCGATAAAGTTTGATCATCAGTGTCAGTACTATTAATAACATATGGAGTAGCGGAAGATCCATCCCCCGTAACAGTAACGTTAGTTCCAGCATTTACTACAGTTTCAGTACCATCTGCTGAAGGTAATGTAATTGTATTTCCGTCTGCGATAGATAAATCGTTACCAGAGATCGATAAGGTTTGGTCATCTGTATCTGCGGGCAGAGTAATTGTATTTCCATCAGCAATAGATAAATCATTACCAGAAATCGATAGAGTTTGATCATCAGTGTCAGTACTATTAATAACATATGGAGTAGCGGAAGATCCATCCCCCGTAACAGTAACGTTAGTTCCAGCATTTACTACAGTTTCAGTACCATCTGCAGAAGGTAATGTAATGGTGTTTCCGTCTGCGATAGATAAATCGTTACCAGATATCGATAGAGTTTGATCATCAGTGTCAGTACTATTAATAACATATGGAGTAGCGGAAGATCCATCCCCTGTAACGGTTACATTAGTTCCAGCATTTACTACAGTTTCAGTACCATCTGCCGAAGGTAATGTAATGGTGTTTCCGTCTGCGATAGATAAATCGTTACCAGAAATCGATAAGGTTTGGTCATCTGTATCTGCGGGCAGAGTAATTGTATTTCCATCAGCAATAGATAAATCATTACCAGAAATCGATAGAGTTTGATCATCAGTGTCAGTACTATTAATAACATATGGAGTAGCGGAAGATCCATCCCCCGTAACAGTAACGTTAGTTCCAGCATTTACTACAGTTTCAGTACCATCTGCTGAAGGTAATGTAATGGTGTTTCCGTCTGCGATAGATAAATCGTTACCAGAAATCGATAGAGTTTGATCATCAGTGTCAGTACTATTAATAACATATGGAGTAGCGGAAGATCCATCCCCTGTAACGGTTACATTAGTTCCAGCATTTACTACAGTTTCAGTACCATCTGCTAAAGGTAATGTAATGGTGTTTCCGTCTGCAATAGATAAATCATTACCAGAAATCGATAGAGTTTGATCATCAGTGTCAGTACTATTAATAACATATGGAGTAGCGGAAGATCCATCCCCCGTAACGGTTACATTAGTTCCAGCATTTACAACAGTTTCAGTACCATCTGCCGAAGGTAATGTAATGGTGTTTCCGTCAGCAATAGATAAATCGTTACCAGATATCGATAGAGTTTGATCATCAGTGTCAGTACTATTAATAACATATGGAGTAGCGGAAGATCCATCCCCCGTAACGGTTACATTAGTTCCAGCATTTACTACAGTTTCAGTACCATCTGCTGAAGGTAATGTAATGGTGTTTCCGTCTGCGATAGATAAATCATTACCAGAAATTGATAAAGTTTGATCATCAGTGTCTGTATCAGTACTATTAATAACATATGGAGTAGCGGAAGATCCATCCCCCGTAACGGTTACATTAGTTCCAGCATTTACTACAGTTTCAGTACCATCTGCTGAAGGTAATGTAATGGTGTTTCCGTCTGCAATAGATAAGTCATTACCAGAAATTGATAAAGTTTGATCATCAGTGTCAGTACTATTAATAACATATGGAGTAGCAGAAGATCCATCCCCTGTAACGGTTACATTAGTTCCAGCATTTACAACAGTTTCAGTACCGTCTGCCGAAGGTAATGTAATGGTGTTTCCGTCTGCAATAGATAAATCATTACCAGATATCGATAGAGTTTGATCATCAGTGTCTGTATCAGTACTATTAATAACATATGGAGTAGCAGAAGATCCATCCCCTGTAACGGTTACATTAGTTCCAGCATTTACAACAGTTTCAGTACCATCTGCTGAAGGTAATGTAATGGTGTTTCCGTCTGCGATAGATAAATCGTTACCAGAAATCGATAAGGTTTGGTCATCTGTATCTGCGGGCAGTGTAATTGTATTTCCATCAGCAATAGATAAATCATTACCAGATATCGATAGAGTTTGATCATCAGTGTCAGTACTATTAATAACATATGGAGTAGCGGAAGATCCATCCCCCGTAACAGTAACGTTAGTTCCAGCATTTACTACAGTTTCAGTACCATCTGCTGAAGGTAATGTAATGGTGTTTCCATCTGCAATAGATAAGTCATTACCAGAAATCGATAAAGTTTGATCATCAGTGTCTGTATCAGTACTATTAATAACATATGGAGTAGCGGAAGATCCATCCCCTGTAACGGTTACATTAGTTCCAGCATTTACTACAGTTTCAGTACCATCTGCCGAAGGTAATGTAATGGTGTTTCCGTCTGCAATAGATAAGTCATTACCAGAAATCGATAAGGTTTGGTCATCTGTATCTGCGGGCAGAGTAATTGTATTTCCATCAGCAATAGATAAATCATTACCAGAAATCGATAGAGTTTGATCATCAGTGTCAGTACTATTAATAACATATGGAGTTGCGGAAGATCCATTCCCCGTAACAGTTACATTAGTTCCAGCATTTACAACAGTTTCAGTACCATCAGCCGAAGGTAATGTAATGGTGTTTCCGTCAGCAATAGATAAATCATTACCAGAGATCGATAAAGTTTGATCATCAGTGTCAGTACTATTAATAACATATGGAGTAGCGGAAGATCCATCCCCTGTAACGGTTACATTAGTTCCAGCATTTACTACAGTTTCAGTACCATCTGCCGAAGGTAATGTAATGGTGTTTCCGTCTGCGATAGATAAATCGTTACCAGAAATCGATAAGGTTTGGTCATCTGTATCTGCGGGCAGAGTAATTGTATTTCCATCCGCGATAGATAAATCGTTACCAGAAATCGATAGAGTTTGGTCATCAGTGTCAGTACTATTAATAACATATGGAGTAGCGGAAGATCCATCCCCTGTAACGGTTACATTAGTTCCAGCATTTACAACAGTTTCAGTACCATCTGCTGAAGGCAATGTAATTGTATTTCCATCCGCGATAGATAAATCGTTACCAGAAATCGATAGAGTTTGATCATCAGTGTCAGTACTATTAATAACATATGGAGTAGCGGAAGATCCATCCCCTGTAACGGTTACATTAGTTCCAGCATTTACTACAGTTTCAGTACCATCTGCCGAAGGTAATGTAATGGTGTTTCCATCCGCGATAGATAAATCGTTACCAGAAATCGATAAGGTTTGATCATCAGTGTCTGTATCAGTACTATTAATAACATATGGAGTAGCGGAAGATCCATCCCCTGTAACGGTTACATTAGTTCCAGCATTTACAACAGTTTCAGTACCATCTGCTGAAGGTAATGTAATGGTGTTTCCATCTGCGATAGATAAATCGTTACCAGAAATCGATAAAGTTTGATCATCAGTGTCAGTACTATTAATAACATATGGAGTAGCGGAAGATCCATCCCCTGTAACGGTTACATTAGTTCCAGCATTTACTACAGTTTCAGTACCATCTGCTGAAGGTAATGTAATTGTATTTCCGTCTGCGATAGATAAATCGTTACCAGAGATCGATAAGGTTTGGTCATCTGTATCTGCGGGCAGAGTAATTGTATTTCCATCAGCAATAGATAAATCATTACCAGAAATCGATAGAGTTTGATCATCAGTGTCAGTACTATTAATAACATATGGAGTAGCGGAAGATCCATCCCCCGTAACAGTAACGTTAGTTCCAGCATTTACTACAGTTTCAGTACCATCTGCTGAAGGTAATGTAATGGTGTTTCCGTCTGCGATAGATAAATCGTTACCAGATATCGATAGAGTTTGATCATCAGTGTCAGTACTATTAATAACATATGGAGTAGCGGAAGATCCATCCCCTGTAACGGTTACATTAGTTCCAGCATTTACAACAGTTTCAGTACCATCTGCCGAAGGTAATGTAATGGTGTTTCCGTCAGCAATAGATAAATCGTTACCAGAAATCGATAGAGTTTGATCATCAGTGTCAGTACTATTAATAACATATGGAGTAGCGGAAGATCCATCCCCCGTAACAGTAACGTTAGTTCCAGCATTTACAACAGTTTCAGTACCATCAGCCGAAGGTAATGTAATGGTGTTTCCGTCAGCAATAGATAAATCGTTACCAGATATCGATAGAGTTTGATCATCAGTGTCTGTATCAGTACTATTAATAACATATGGAGTAGCGGAAGATCCATCCCCTGTAACGGTTACATTAGTTCCAGCATTTACGACAGTTTCAGTACCATCAGCCGAAGGTAATGTAATGGTGTTTCCATCTGCGATAGATAAATCGTTACCAGAAATCGATAAAGTTTGATCATCAGTGTCAGTACTATTAATAACATATGGAGTAGCGGAAGATCCATCCCCTGTAACGGTTACATTAGTTCCAGCATTTACAACAGTTTCAGTACCATCTGCCGAAGGTAATGTAATGGTGTTTCCGTCTGCGATAGATAAATCGTTACCAGAGATCGATAAGGTTTGATCATCTGTATCTGCGGGCAGAGTAATTGTATTTCCATCAGCAATAGATAAATCATTACCAGAAATCGATAGAGTTTGATCATCAGTGTCAGTACTATTAATAACATATGGAGTAGCGGAAGATCCATCCCCTGTAACGGTTACATTAGTTCCAGCATTTACTACAGTTTCAGTACCATCTGCCGAAGGTAATGTAATGGTGTTTCCGTCTGCGATAGATAAATCGTTACCAGAAATCGATAAGGTTTGGTCATCTGTATCTGCGGGCAGAGTAATTGTATTTCCATCAGCAATAGATAAATCATTACCAGAAATCGATAGAGTTTGATCATCAGTGTCAGTACTATTAATAACATATGGAGTAGCGGAAGATCCATCCCCCGTAACAGTAACATTAGTTCCAGCATTTACTACAGTTTCAGTACCATCTGCCGAAGGTAATGTAATGGTGTTTCCGTCTGCGATAGATAAATCGTTACCAGAAATCGATAGAGTTTGGTCATCAGTGTCTGTATCAGTACTATTAATAACATATGGAGTAGCGGAAGATCCATCCCCCGTAACAGTAACATTAGTTCCAGCATTTACTACAGTTTCAGTACCATCAGCCGAAGGTAATGTAATGGTGTTTCCGTCTGCGATAGATAAATCGTTACCAGAAATCGATAAGGTTTGGTCATCTGTATCTGCGGGCAGTGTAATTGTATTTCCATCAGCAATAGATAAATCATTACCAGAAATTGATAAGGTTTGATCATCAGTGTCAGTACTATTAATAACATATGGAGTAGCGGAAGATCCATCCCCTGTAACGGTTACATTAGTTCCAGCATTTACAACAGTTTCAGTACCATCTGCCGAAGGTAATGTAATGGTGTTTCCGTCTGCGATAGATAAATCGTTACCAGATATCGATAAGGTTTGATCATCAGTGTCAGTACTATTAATAACATATGGAGTAGCGGAAGACCCATCCCCCGTAACAGTAACATTAGTTCCAGCATTTACTATAGTTTCAGTACCATCTGCTGAAGGTAATGTAATGGTGTTTCCGTCTGCGATAGATAAGTCATTACCAGAAATCGATAAGGTTTGGTCATCTGTATCTGCGGGCAGAGTAATTGTATTTCCGTCAGCAATAGATAAATCATTACCAGATATCGATAAAGTTTGATCATCAGTGTCAGTACTATTAATAACATATGGAGTAGCGGAAGATCCATCCCCCGTAACGGTTACATTAGTTCCAGCATTTACTACAGTTTCAGTACCATCTGCCGAAGGTAATGTAATGGTGTTTCCGTCTGCGATAGATAAATCATTACCTGTGATTGATAGAGTTTGATCATCAGTGTCAGTACTATTAATAACATATGGAGTAGCGGAAGATCCATCCCCTGTAACGGTTACATTAGTTCCAGCATTTACAACAGTTTCAGTACCATCAGCCGAAGGTAATGTAATGGTGTTTCCGTCTGCGATAGATAAATCGTTACCAGATATCGATAGAGTTTGATCATCAGTGTCAGTACTATTAATAACATATGGAGTTGCGGAAGATCCATCCCCCGTAACGGTTACATTAGTTCCAGCATTTACTACAGTTTCAGTACCATCTGCCGAAGGTAATGTAATAGTGTTTCCGTCTGCGATAGATAAGTCATTACCAGAAATCGATAGAGTTTGATCATCAGTGTCAGTACTATTAATAACATATGGAGTAGCGGAAGATCCATCCCCTGTAACGGTTACATTAGTTCCAGCATTTACTACAGTTTCAGTACCATCTGCCGAAGGTAATGTAATGGTGTTTCCGTCTGCGATAGATAAATCATTACCAGAGATCGATAAGGTTTGGTCATCTGTATCTGCGGGCAGTGTAATTGTATTTCCGTCAGCAATAGATAAATCATTACCAGAAATCGATAGAGTTTGATCATCAGTGTCTGTATCAGTACTATTAATAACATATGGAGTAGCGGAAGATCCATCCCCTGTAACGGTTACATTAGTTCCAGCATTTACTACAGTTTCAGTACCATCTGCTGAAGGCAATGTAATTGTGTTTCCGTCTGCAATAGATAAGTCATTACCAGAAATTGATAAGGTTTGATCATCAGTGTCAGTACTATTAATAACATATGGAGTAGCGGAAGATCCATCCCCCGTAACAGTAACGTTAGTTCCAGCATTTACAACAGTTTCAGTGCCATCTGCTGAAGGCAATGTAATTGTATTTCCATCCGTGATAGATAAATCGTTACCAGAAATCGATAGAGTTTGGTCATCAGTGTCAGTACTATTAATAACATATGGAGTAGCGGAAGATCCATCCCCCGTAACAGTAACATTAGTTCCAGCATTTACAACAGTTTCAGTACCATCTGCTGAAGGCAATGTAATTGTGTTTCCGTCCGCGATAGATAAATCATTACCAGAAATCGATAGAGTTTGATCATCAGTGTCAGTACTATTAATAACATATGGAGTAGCGGAAGATCCATCCCCCGTAACAGTAACATTAGTTCCAGCATTTACTACAGTTTCAGTACCATCTGCTGAAGGCAATGTAATTGTGTTTCCGTCCGCGATAGATAAATCATTACCAGAAATCGATAGAGTTTGATCATCAGTGTCAGTACTATTAATAACATATGGAGTAGCGGAAGATCCATCCCCCGTAACGGTTACATTAGTTCCAGCATTTACTACAGTTTCAGTACCATCTGCTGAAGGTAATGTAATGGTGTTTCCGTCTGCGATAGATAAATCGTTACCAGAAATCGATAAGGTTTGGTCATCTGTATCTGCGGGCAGAGTAATTGTATTTCCGTCAGCAATAGATAAATCATTACCAGATATCGATAGAGTTTGATCATCAGTGTCAGTACTATTAATAACATATGGAGTAGCGGAAGATCCATCCCCCGTAACGGTAACGTTAGTTCCAGCATTTACTACAGTTTCAGTACCATCTGCTGAAGGTAATGTAATGGTGTTTCCGTCTGCGATAGATAAATCGTTACCAGAAATCGATAAGGTTTGGTCATCTGTATCTGCGGGCAGAGTAATTGTATTTCCATCAGCAATAGATAAATCATTACCAGAAATCGATAGAGTTTGATCATCAGTGTCAGTACTATTAATAACATATGGAGTAGCGGAAGATCCATCCCCCGTAACGGTTACATTAGTTCCAGCATTTACAACAGTTTCAGTACCATCTGCCGAAGGTAATGTAATGGTGTTTCCGTCTGCAATAGATAAGTCATTACCAGAAATCGATAGAGTTTGATCATCAGTACTATTAATAACATATGGAGTAGCGGAAGATCCATCCCCCGTAACAGTAACGTTAGTTCCAGCATTTACAACAGTTTCAGTACCATCTGCTGAAGGTAATGTAATGGTGTTTCCGTCAGCAATAGATAAATCATTACCAGAAATCGATAGAGTTTGATCATCAGTGTCAGTACTATTAATAACATATGGAGTAGCGGAAGATCCATCCCCCGTAACAGTAACGTTAGTTCCAGCATTTACGACAGTTTCAGTACCATCTGCCGAAGGTAATGTAATGGTGTTTCCGTCAGCAATAGATAAATCGTTACCAGATATCGATAGAGTTTGATCATCAGTGTCAGTACTATTAATAACATATGGAGTAGCGGAAGATCCATCCCCCGTAACGGTTACATTAGTTCCAGCATTTACGACAGTTTCAGTACCATCTGCTGAAGGTAATGTAATTGTGTTTCCGTCTGCGATAGATAAATCGTTACCTGAGATCGATAAGGTTTGGTCATCTGTATCTGCGGGCAGTGTAATTGTATTTCCGTCTGCGATAGATAAATCGTTACCAGATATCGATAGAGTTTGATCATCAGTGTCAGTACTATTAATAACATATGGAGTAGCGGAAGATCCATCCCCTGTAACGGTTACATTAGTTCCAGCATTTACAACAGTTTCAGTACCATCTGCTGAAGGTAATGTAATGGTGTTTCCGTCTGCGATAGATAAATCGTTACCAGAGATCGATAAGGTTTGATCATCAGTGTCAGTACTATTAATAACATATGGAGTAGCGGAAGATCCATCCCCCGTAACGGTTACATTAGTTCCAGCATTTACTACGGTTTCAGTACCATCTGCTGAAGGTAATGTAATGGTGTTTCCGTCTGCGATAGATAAATCATTACCAGAAATCGATAAAGTTTGATCATCAGTGTCAGTACTATTAATAACATATGGAGTAGCGGAAGATCCATCCCCTGTAACGGTTACATTAGTTCCAGCATTGACAACAGTTTCAGTACCATCTGCTGAAGGTAATGTAATGGTGTTTCCGTCTGCAATAGATAAGTCATTACCAGAAATCGATAAAGTTTGATCATCAGTGTCAGTACTATTAATAACATATGGAGTAGCGGAAGATCCATCCCCTGTAACGGTTACATTAGTTCCAGCATTTACTACAGTTTCAGTACCATCTGCTGAAGGTAATGTAATTGTATTTCCGTCTGCGATAGATAAATCGTTACCAGAGATCGATAAGGTTTGGTCATCTGTATCTGCGGGCAGAGTAATTGTATTTCCATCAGCAATAGATAAATCATTACCAGAAATCGATAAAGTTTGATCATCAGTGTCAGTACTATTAATAACATATGGAGTAGCGGAAGATCCATCCCCCGTAACGGTTACATTAGTTCCAGCATTTACTACGGTTTCAGTACCATCTGCTGAAGGTAATGTAATGGTGTTTCCGTCAGCAATAGATAAGTCATTACCAGAAATTGATAAGGTTTGATCATCAGTGTCAGTACTATTAATAACATATGGAGTAGCGGAAGATCCATCCCCTGTAACGGTTACATTAGTTCCAGCATTTACTACAGTTTCAGTACCATCTGCTGAAGGTAATGTAATGGTGTTTCCATCCGCGATAGATAAATCGTTACCAGAAATCGATAAGGTTTGGTCATCAGTATCTGCGGGCAGAGTAATTGTATTTCCGTCAGCAATAGATAAGTCATTACCAGAAATCGATAAAGTTTGATCATCAGTGTCAGTACTATTAATAACATATGGAGTAGCGGAAGATCCATCCCCTGTAACGGTTACATTAGTTCCAGCATTTACTACAGTTTCAGTACCATTTGCTGAAGGTAATGTAATGGTGTTTCCGTCTGCAATAGATAAGTCATTACCAGAAATCGATAAGGTTTGATCATCAGTGTCAGTACTATTAATAACATATGGAGTAGCGGAAGATCCATCCCCTGTAACGGTTACATTAGTTCCAGCATTTACTACAGTTTCAGTACCATCTGCTGAAGGTAATGTAATGGTGTTTCCGTCAGCAATAGATAAATCGTTACCAGATATCGATAGAGTTTGATCATCAGTGTCTGTATCAGTACTATTAATAACATATGGAGTAGCGGAAGATCCATCCCCCGTAACAGTAACGTTAGTTCCAGCATTTACTACAGTTTCAGTACCATCTGCTGAAGGTAATGTAATGGTGTTTCCGTCTGCGATAGATAAATCGTTACCAGAAATCGATAAAGTTTGATTATCGGTGTTAAGATATGGGGTTAAATCAATTAGATTTCCGGCTGTTAGTGGGTTACTTAAAGTAAGAGTGTTACCACTTAAAATTAGGTCTGACTTTTCATTGTTAGGATCAGAATCATTATCATTCAAACTAATTGTAGAAGAAACGCCATTTTCATCAACATAAGTGATTGTTCCGTTGCCATTGTCAATAAGCGACGAAGTAGATTCTAAATTCTTTACAATATTAGTAAGATTTAATTGTGTAGTTTGTCCATTTTCATCAGTATAATCAATATTCGTATTATCAGGATTAAGTGCTATAGAGGTAAGTGTTTCTAGATTTTTAATATCAATTTGAGTGTTTCCTCCATTCTCATCAATAAAAGAAAAAGTCCCGTCATTATTTTCAACTACAGAAGTTAGAGTTTCTAAGTTTTTTACAATATTAGTAAGGTTTAATTGTGTAGTTTGTCCATTTTCATCAGTATAATCGATATTCGTATTATCAGGATTAAGAGCAATTGAAGTTAAAGTTTCTAGATTTTTAATATCAATTTGATTACTTGTTCCATTTTCATCTATATAAGAGAATGTACCGTCATTATTCTCTATAATAGAAGTTAACGTTTCTATGTCTTTAATGACTGTTTCTAAGTTAACACTACCACCGTTTAGTAAGTTTAAGGTATTTGTAGTGTTATCAAATGTTAATACCTGAATCTCATTAGTTGGATTATTATCATTATCATTAACAAGGGAGCTAAGATTAACAGTTCCGCCATCTTGAAGTGTTAATTCATTTGTTGTAGCATCAAAACTAAGTTGTTGATTTTTATTTGATAGACATAAGCTTTCCCATAACATACTATTGTATTGGAAAATACATTTTTGATCTGTGTTATAAACAAGAGCTCCTTCTAAAGGGTAGATATTGTTCATTTCAATGTCATTGACTCTAGTTATAACAAGTACTTTATCTTTACTTTCTAGTTCTAAAACTGAGTTTTGGTCAATAATATTGGGGTTATCACCAACTTTTACCTGAGCATATGAATTTAAGCTCAGAATTATTAGGATAGTCAATGTAATTATTCTATTCATAATATTAACGGTATTTGGGGTGTCGTTTATACAACAACGAATAATGAACCTCTATTTATTAGAGGGTAATTTAAGTATTAAGTCACATAAAAAGCCTTTAACTAAGACTTTTTATGTTTGTGATATAGTTCTTTAAGTGTAGTATTTCTTTAGTAACTTTTTGAGTTCTTTTATAGGGGACTTTGAATTTCTCATGATTAACTTTTGCTATTTTATATAAACTTTTCCAATGGGATCGGATTTCTTTCAATGCTTCTATATATGAGTAAGTTTTACTATCATATATGTGGGTAGGTTCAGCAATTACGCCATTAATTTCTAAAATCTTTAAATTTTCTCCTTTTTCTAACTCTTCAAATGTATTATATTTTATATCTAACCTTCCGTAATACCAACCATTTATTGATTTATTAATTTTGTCAAAAGTGAAGCGTAAACTATCATTAATTAGATGATTTCCATTAATAAACTGTGTGCCTTTACAATGATTACCTATAACAGATAAATTAATGATTTCATTCTTTTTAGGAATTATATTTAAATCATATTCAGGGTTATTATTGATTATATCAATATATAATTTGGTTCTATTATCATCATATATTAATTCTTTTAAAGTAGAGATACCATTACCTGTAACTGATAAGAATTTTTTTAAGGTAATGGATGTTATTTTACCTTCTGTAGCGTCTGGTCTTCTATGGTAAAAAATACCACATTCTTTTTCATAATCAATAAATTCTTGAATAATAATATCAATTTTATATTTGGAAAGGTATTCTTTTAAATCTAGGTCAGAGTTTATTTTTTTAACTAACAATCCTCTAAAACCGATATCTGGTTTGACAATTATAGGATAGGATATGTTTTTTCTATCTATTTCATTTTTAACTTCTTTAAAAGTGTTGTTAGGGTTGACTAAAATAGATTTTGGACGATAAACTTCAGGAATGAGCTGTATTGTTTTGTATTTACTCTCAGTACCATTTCCCGAACTTTTAATACTAGGGTTTGTTGCGGTAAAGAATGAAAAGTGTCTTGCTTTTAATGCTAAAAATAAGGCATAAGGAATATTTGGAATATATAGCATTGAAGATGGCCAATATTCCCAATTTATTATCCTATGAAACTTATTTTTTAATTTCAATACCCCCGAATTTAATTGTTAAAAAGTAAATCTAGAATACCTTTAAAAGTTTTAAATCCATGATAAACTGTACATAATATTAATAAAAATCCTGCAAATATCAAAATATAAGCAATAAAAACTTTAGGTTGATTGTTAAAAACTTTTAAAGCTTTAAATCCAATATTTAACATTATTGGAGAAGTTATTAACAATAAAAGAAGAATTAATAACTTCTTTACAATACTATCAATGGAATTATTATTACTCATTATTAAAAGATTTTAAAGCATTTCTAACATTGCCATATTTTTTTATCAATTGTAGAGCAGTTTTATAGTCTACTTTTAATTCGGAAACTAACATGTTAATTCCTCTTTCCACTAATTTATTATTAGAAAGTTGCATATCTATCATCTTATTACCTTTTACTTTTCCTAATTGAATCATTGTTGTGGTAGATATCATATTTAAAATTAACTTTTGCGCTGTACCAGCTTTCATACGTGAACTACCTGTTAAAAATTCAGGGCCAACTACAGCTACTACAGGGAATTTAGCTGTTAAAGCTAAAGGGCTTTTTTCATTACAAGTAACACAACCAGTTATTATACTCTCTTGATTACATTTTTTTAAGGCATTTATAACATAAGATGTGGTTCCTGAAGCAGCAATTCCTACAACAACATCATTTTTAGAAATATTATAGGCTAATAAATCTAACCATCCTTGAGTTTCAGAATCTTCAGCAAACTCAACAGCTTTTCTAATGGCAGTATCTCCACCAGCTATTAGTCCAATAACTAGTTCATGAGGGACACCAAATGTTGGGGGGCACTCACTAGCATCGACAATTCCAAGTCTTCCACTTGTGCCAGCACCTATGTAAAACAATCTACCACCATTTTTTAATTTAAGAACAATTTGCTCTACTAATTTTTCAATTTGTGGTATTGCTTTTTCAACAGCTAAAGGAACTGTTTGGTCTTCTTTATTTATATTATTTAATAGTTCTGATAAAGTCATTTTTTCTAGATCATTATATCTAGAATCCTGCTCAGTAGTTTTGATAAAATCCATATATCAAATTTACAAATAGTCTATAGTTTATTAGTCATAAAAAATGTTTTTATAGTTATCCATAGAAGAATATTTATAGAGTTATAAATGAAAAATCATAATAAAAATGACTTTTTAGGTCCATTTTTACTATTCATAAGTATTCCAGTTTTAGTTGTTTTTTTTTTACTATATGTTAAAAAAGTATATGAATTTAGTTTTTAAATAAAGTTTAAAAAAGTTAATAAATTAAGTTTAGTTTATTGTTTTGATAAACAGTTTTAAAATTTTTTAAGTTGTAAAAAATAAGTATTTTTTTGATGTCTTTTTTTGATGAAAACTCAGTGTTTACCCTTACGTACAAGTAGGGTTTTACCCTTACGTGTGGGTGGGTTGTATCCCTTAATATTCTCTAAGGGTTTTCGATTATTGCTTTTTCAGGATTATTGAGTATTGTGGAATAAAAGATGCCTGTATAATTTTACCCTGATTAAAATAATATAACCACATTATAATACTACTTTATGACTATATTTAAGAACAAGAAAGGTAATATCCAATTGCCATTATTATTAAATCTTAAGGAAGAAAAAACAAATTTAAAAGAGCTCTCAATAAATAAAGCTTTGATTTATGAAAAGTGTATTAAATCTGAAGTAAGAAAGATAAAAATAGATTCATTAGTAAATATTGAAAAAAAGGTTCAGAGTGAAATTAATACTAATCAACAAAGAAGTATAAGTTGGCCTAGTAACTCGCCTTTATCATTAGTAAAAGGAGAGGAGTTAATAATGCCATCTGATCATGTTTTTAAACTAGAAAGTTTATTAGATAAAGCAGCTAATACTTCTGATTCAAAAGGAGTATATTTTGTAAATGGAGAAAATGAAGAATGTTTTATTAGTTATAGAATGCTCTACACAAAAGCACAGCAAAGGGCTTTTAGTTTGAAAAATAAAGGTGTACAGAAAGAAGATATTATTATAATGCAATATCATGAAAATGATGAGTTCTTAATTACATTTTGGGCATTAATTTTCATAGGGGCAATTCCTACTCCAATGGGAATTTTAAAAGATCTAAGAATAGAAAGCAGTGACGTAAAGAGACTAAAAAATGTTTCAGAATTATTAGGTTTTCCTAAAATATTATGTGATGACCTTCAAGAAGAAAAATTAAAGAATGTATTACAAGTTTGGGATGAACTCTTTGAGGAGGATTATAAAAATCCAGTTGTTATTAACACTGATTCATTAAAGAATGAAGGAATTTTAGAACCTAATTATAAAATTGATAGCGATTCAATTACCTTACATTTACTTACATCAGGTACTACAGGTAAACCAAAGTGTGTACAACATAGTCACAGAACATTATGTAATCATGTAGTGATTAATTCAAAAGGTTTCGAATTAGAAGAAGATAGTGTGCATCTTAATTGGATGCCTTTAGACCACGTTGGTGGAATTGTAATGTCTCACTTACAGGCTTTGTATAAGCAATGTGTTCAAGTACAAATTAATGTAAATCTTTTTGGAGCACAGCCATTAAGATGGTTAGATTGGATAGAAAAATATAAAATAACACATACTTGGTCTCCTAATTTTTCTTTCAATATTATAACTCAACATATAAATAATCAAAAAGAAAGAAATTGGGATTTAAGTTCTTTGAAAAGTATTTTAAATGCTGGAGAACAAGTAACTAGTGTTGTATGCCATGATTTTTTAAAGGCATTAGCTAAATTTGGTTTAAAAGATTCTGTTATGCAACCAGGATGGGGAATGTCAGAAACATCATCTGTCATGACAATAAATGATAAAATAACAGCTTTTGAAACAAAATCAGGAATACAAGGAATTGTAGGTTTTACAGAAGAAGGAGTAGCAATACCATCAGAAGAAAACTCTATAAATAAACAACTACTAGTTGAAATAGGAAGGCCTTTGCCAGGAATTAGTATAAGGATAGTAAATGATGAATTAGAAGTTGTACCACAAGGAGTAAAAGGGAAATTACAGATCAGTTCTCCAACTCTTATGAGAGGTTATCGTAATAATGAAAAAGCAAATAAAGAAAGTTTTATTGGTGATGGTTGGATGGATACAGGTGATATTGCTTTTATGGTGGATAATAGGCTAACTATTTCTGGAAGAGAAAAAGATATGATTATTATCAATGGGATTAATTATGCTTGTTATGATATTGAAGAAATATGTGAAAGTGTTTTTGGAGTAGAGGAAAATTGGTCTGTAGCTTGTAGTATTCCAAATGCAGAAGATGGATCAGATATTTTGGCAATATTTTTTGTTTGTAGTGGTACAGAACCTACTTTTATGAGTGGTGTTATTACTCAAATCAAAGAGAAAATAACAACTCAATTAGGAATTAATCCAGACTTAATAATTCCTATAGAAAAGAAAGATATCCCTAAAACGAACATTGGTAAAAAGCAAAGAGCAGCAGTTATAAAAAACTATTTAGATAATAAGTTTATTGAAGGAGAATCTTTTTATCAAACCAATAATAATTCAAAGAATACCATTCTAAATTGGTTTTCACATATAGATTGGAAAGAAAAAGAACTAGCAACAAATACTACTAAATCTCAACTTTTAATTTGGTCAAAAAGTCCAAATTGGGATACTGTGCAAGAAGTAAAGGTATTCGAAAAATGGGAAAATTTAATAGCTGAATTAAATAATTCTAATAAACGCAAATCTATTATTATAGATTTTACGAATATGGAAGAAAATTTAGAGCTTCAGTTTTTAGAAATTATAAAAGCATTTGATACTGTTAAAAGCGTAATAGATAAAATACTAGTAATAACAAAGAACCTAATACCATATTCACAAAAAAATAGAATCTCTAAAACATCTGGGGTTTCTGGATTAATTAAAACATTACCGCACGAGTTTGAACATATTAAATTAACAACTCAATTAGACGTTGACGTATTTAACGAAAAACTGATTCATAAAGCAATAAAAGAAGCTTTTAATGAAAAAGAAAATTCTTTAGTGCTAATTCGTGATGATAAACGCTATGAGTTTGGACTAAAAAAATCAAAAGCTGTTGAAGATGTAGGTTTAATAAATAAAGAGTTACCACTTGATAAAGATGGACTTTATTTAATTACAGGAGGTTTAGGTGGAGTTGGATTTCGATTAGCACAGTTTTTAATTGAAGAGCTTAATGCTAAAGTTATAATTTCAGGTAGAAAAGCCAAAGAAACTTTAAAAGGTGAAGCTTTAGATAAATGGAATACTTTACAGGGTTTAACAAGTAATGTATATTACACAAATGTAAATATAGCTTCTTTTGAAGAATTTGAAGAAGAAATAAAAAATATAGAAACTAAATACAATCAAAGTTTAAAAGGGATATTTCATTTTGCAGGAATAATACAAGAAATTCTATTAAAAGACTTAACAAAAAGTCAGTTAGAAGAAATGTATTTAGCTAAAGTTATTGGAACCAAAAGCCTAAGTAAATTATTAAATAGTAGAAATGAGTGTATATTAGTAACTACATCATCTGCAAGAGCTATCAAGTCTGGAATGACAGTAGGAACCTATGCAGCAGCTAGTGATTTTGTAGAGAATTATACAACAAAACTATATGAGGAAGGTAAAAAAGCGTATTGCTTTAGTTGGAGTTTATGGGATGGTGTTGGTATGGGAAAAGACCTTGCTATTAAACAAGTTTTAGCTTCTAGAGGTTATTTATCAATGCCAATTGAAAAAGCTTTTGCATCAATGCTTATAGGGTTAAAGCTATCTCAACCAGTAACGTATGTTGGCCTTGATAGTAGTGCAAAAGAAATAGCTAGTTTGACACAAGAAATAACTCAGGAAAAAGAAATTAAAACATTACTTTTTACTACGGATGATAATAATTTAGAAATCACCAAGGTTTTAAAAGAATTTAGAGAAGAAGATAAATCTAGCTCATTACATGTTTTAAGAGTTACACAAATACCTTAT
The DNA here is from genome assembly GCF_964036645.1 of Tenacibaculum sp. 190524A02b. Lineage (NCBI taxonomy): Bacteria > Pseudomonadati > Bacteroidota > Flavobacteriia > Flavobacteriales > Flavobacteriaceae > Tenacibaculum > Tenacibaculum vairaonense. The sequence goes on from NZ_OZ038525.1 coordinate 943,385, forward strand.
AAAGAAAATGGAGAAGTAGATACAGAAAGAATTGAAAGTTTATTACTAGCAAAACAAAAACAATTTCAAGCACCTGAATCTATAACAGAGCAACAATTATCTGAAATATGGAAATCAATTTTAAATGTAGACTCAGTTAGTAAAACGGATAACTTTTTCTCATTAGGAGGCGATTCTCTAAAAGCAACAAGATTAATAACTAAGATAAAAGAAGAGTTCAATACAATTGTTAAAATTGAGCAATTATTTGAACTAGCGGAGTTACAATCATTAGCAAAATTAATAGATACTAACTCAGAGGAAAGTAATCAACTAAAGATTGAAGTAAAGGAAAAAAGAAGTTATCCTTGTAAACTACCAATGTCATTGGCGCAGAAGAGACAATGGTTTACGTATATGTATGCTCCAGAAAGTCCACTTTATGTAAATGCATTTTCATTAATTTTTAATGGTAAGTTAAACATTGAAATACTAAAGTCTTCTTTAAATGCTATTGTGGAAAGACATGAAGGTTTAAGAACTAACTTTAATATTGATTCAGGAAGTAATTTATGGCAAATTATTAAAGAGCCTTATATTGTTGATTTAGATGTTATTGATGTAAGCTTATTGCCAATTCAAGAACAAGAGTATAAGATCAATAAGTTAAGAAATAAAGAGAGTAATAAAATTTTCTTTTTGGAAGAAGATACAATGTTACGATGTAAACTAATAAAGCTTTCAGAAGAAAAAAACGAGTTATTATTTTCAATACACCACATTGTATCAGATGGATGGTCGGCAGGAGTTTTTGTTCGAGACTTACAAGCTTTGTATACTGCTAAAGCCAGCAATTTAAATATAGAGTTACCTGAGTTAGCGTTTCAACCAGCTGATTTTGGAATCTGGCAAGAAAACAATTGTAATATTGGTACTTATGACGAATCTATAGCATATTGGAAAAATCAATTATCAGACAAACCTAAAGTATTAGATTTTCCTTTTGATTATATACGTCCTGCAAGTCAAACATATAATGGAACAGCGCAAATTTTATCATTAGATACTAATTTAAGTAGAAGGTTAAAAGAGTTCTCAGAAGAAAAGGGTTGTACACTATACATGACCATGATGTCAGCTTTTGCAATTTTGATAAAGCAGTATGCCAGACAAGAGGAAGTTGTTTTAGGTTCATTAATAGCCAATCGTCAAAATGCAACTATAGAAAAACTAATAGGATTCTTTGTGAATACATTAGCTATTAGTTTTGATATGTCTAAAAGTTTAAGTTTTGAAGAATTTTTACAACAAACAAAACAAGTAATATTAAACGCTTGGAAGCACCAAGATGTACCATTTGATAGATTAATTGATGAGTTAGAGGTAGAAAGAGAAGCTTCAATGCATCCATTGTTTCAATTTTTATTTGTTCAGCAAAATGCACACGAACAAAAAGTTGATTTAGGAGAGCTTGATGCAGAATTTATAATTCATGATCAAGAGGCAACTAGATTTGATTTAGAGTGTCATATTTTTGATAGAGAGGCGTATGTAGATGTAAAAATTATTTACAATACAGATTTATTCAATCCAGAAACCATAAATCAATTTTTACATCAATATGAAACAATTTTAAACTCAGTGATAAGTTCACCAAACTTATCAATAAATGAACAAAGAGTTTTACCAAAAACACAAGAACATACTATTTTAAATGTATGGAATAAAGAAATAAACTTTAAAACAAAAGAGGCAACTGTTCAAGAACTCTGGTATAAACAAGTAGAAGAAAGAGGTGATGCTATTGCATTAAAAGGCTTAAAGAGAACATATAGTTATCAATGGGTAGATACATTTACCAATACAATTGCCAGTATAATACAAAACAAAGGAATTAAAAGTAAAACACCAATAGGTTTATTATTTGATAGAGAAGATGAGTTGTATTTATCTATACTAGCCACTGTAAAGTTGGGGGCAGTTTATGTACCTATAGATCCAAGTTATCCAGAAGAAAGAATAAAATGGATAATTGAAGATACAAAAACTCCAATCATTTTATGTAGTAACCATTTAGAAGGTGAAGCCAAGAAGTATGGTGATAATATTCTAATTGTTGATACAGATTTTAACTACCAACAGGAGTCAACAAACTTAAGTAGCACAATAAATAATACTGAAGATCCTATATATATAAATTATACTTCAGGATCTACAGGAAAACCTAAAGGGGTTGTTGTACCACAAAGAGGAGTTTTAAGAACGGTAGTTGATAATGAATATTATGATATTGATGAAAGCGACGTTTTTCTACAATTAGGAAATCCAACTTTTGATACATTTACTTTAGAAATATGGGGAGCTTGGTTGTATGGTGGTAAGCTTGTTGTAATTAAAAAGAATGATATTCTTGATATTGGAAAGTTGGCTAATGTCATAGAAAAAGAACAAGTTACAGGAGGATTTATGACAGTAACATTATTCAATTCACTAATAGAGTACAAACCTGAGGCTATTAAAAGTTACAAGTGTCTTTTAGTTGGAGGAGAGGCAATATCTGTTAGTCATATAAAGAAGGCGTTAAATTATTTACCTAAGGGATTAATGAATGGATATGGACCTACTGAAAACTCAGTATTTACTACAACGTATCCTATCAGTAATGTAAAAGAAAGACAGCCATCAATACCTATTGGGTATCCATTAAGAGATTCTAGAGTATATATTTTAAATGAAAATAAAGAATTAGTTCCTCCAGGTGTTCCTGGAATTATTTATGGAGCAGGAAAAGGAGTAGCATTATCTTATTTGAATAATCCAGAAATTACCCAAGAACAATTTATTGATGATACTTTTGTAGGACAAGGCTTAATGTATAATACAGGAGATGTAGGAAGATGGCTCCCGGATGGTAGCATTGAGTATCTAGGAAGATTAGACAAACAGGTAAAAATTAGAGGACATAGAATCGAATGTGGAGAGATAGAGGCAAGAATTAATGAGTATTTAGAAGTAAAAGATTCTGTAGTAGAAGTTTTTGTAGATAAAACTGGAAATAAAAAACTAGCAGCTTGGATTGTATTTAATAATGAAGATAAAATAAGCGAACTCGAGTCTTATTTATCAGAAGAATTACCTGGGTATATGATACCAAGTTATTATACAGTTATACATGAAATTCCACTAAATAGCAATGGTAAAGTTGATAGAAAACAATTACCAGAGCCTGAATTGAATACTATAAATAATGAAGAGTTAGTTCAGCCAGAAACAAAAAAGCAACTCATTTTATCAGAGGTTTGGAAGGAAGTCTTAGGACTGAATAATGTTAGCATAAAATCTGAATTTTTCTCATTAGGAGGTGATTCTATTGTAGTGGTTCAAATGATATCTAAACTAATGATAAAAGGATATCAAATTAAACCAAAGCAAGTTTTTCAATTAAAAACCATTGAAAAGTTAGCAGAAGTAATGGTACCATTAACTAAGAAGAATTTAAAAGATCAAGAACAATTAAAAGGAAATGTCTCTTTAAGCCCAATTCAAGAATGGTTCTTTAACTTTAATAAAGAAGAGGTCAATTATTGGAATTTACCTGTTTTAGTTTCTTTAAAAACCAAACCATCAAAAGAAGACTTACAAACAGCTTTAGATAAATTGGCAATGCACCATGATATGCTAAGAGCTAAATATGAAAAAAATATAACAGGTAATTGGGAACAAATCATATCAGAAAATGTAAATCCAATAACTATTGATTTTATTGATTTAACTAATGAGAAAAATCAAGAAAATGAATTATTAAAGCACGCAGAAGAAGTACAAAAAACACTAAATATAGAAGAAGGGGCCTTATGTAAAGCGATAGTGTATGAGGTAAATAAAAATGATATTAAACTATTTTTATGTATGCATCATTTAGTAGTAGATGGAATTTCATGGCGAATTTTAATTGAAGATTTATTCTTATTGTTAGAGAATCCACAAGTAAAACTCCCGCCAAAAACATCATCTTTTAAGTCTTGGCAAGAGACGTTAAACATTTATAAAAATGAGCAACTTAAAGACCAGAAAGATTATTGGAAGTCTATACAAGAACGAATAGAAAACCAGAAGTTATTACCGGAAATTGATTTTTCAAAGAAAGATAGAGAAGGAGATGCCTTTGAAGAAATTGTAAGTTTAACTAGTGAGGAAACAAGTTCGTTAATTAATGAAGTTAACCAAGTCTATAAAACAGCTTATAATGATATTTTACTAACAGCTTTATCTAAGGCAGTACATGAATTAACTTCAATAGAAGATATAATTGTAACGTTAGAAGGACATGGTAGAGAAGATGTAAATGATGCTATTGATATTAGTAGAACTGTTGGTTGGTTTACAACTGCCTATCCATCTAGTATTGTGCATAATCATGAAGCTAGTTTAAAAGAACAAATTCTAAATATTAAAGACACTTTAAGAAGTATACCGGAAAAAGGATTAGGCTATGGTTTATTGGATAAAAAAGAGGAAGTAAAAAGCCAACTTTGTTTTAATTATTTAGGTAGGCTAGATCAATCTGAAGAGTCTTTTGAATTAGCGCCTAAGGCAACAGGAAAATTTCATGCTCCAAGAGCAGTTAGGCCTTATCCAATAGAATTAAATTGTTGGGTAAATGATGCAATTTTTACAGTAAAAGTAACAACTCCTGGTTATACAACTAAATACAAATCATTAGGAGAGTTGTTTATAAAAAACTTAAAAATAATAATTAATCATTGCTTAACAACAAATGAGTTTAGTTATCAAACTGTTGATTTTGATAGTGTACAGCTTTCAGAAAAAGAGTTAAACTTATTGCCTTCAGGAATTAAAGATGTTTACCCTTTAACAAAAAACCAAGAAGGGATGTTGTATCAGCATATAAACTACCCAAAAGCAAAAGTATATTTTACTCAAGTAAAGCAAGAATTAAAAGGTAAAGTAAATAGAAATATACTTCAAAAAGCAATTGAACAAGTAGTAAATAATTATGACAACCTTAGAACACAGTTCATTTGGGAAAACTTTAGAGTTCCTGTTCAGTTAGTACATAATAATGTTTCAGTAGATTTAAAATATACTAACCTTACAAATAATGATAAACAAAAGGACTTAGAGGAATTTTTCAATAATGATTTGGATAATCCATTCAACCTTGCTCAGCTAACAACACCAAGGTTTAATCTTATAGAATTAGAGAAGGAGCAATCATTATTAGTTTTAAGCTTCCATCATATAATTTTAGATGGTTGGAGTCTATTTTTAGTTTTAAACGCAATTATTGATACATATCATAACTTAAGTAATAACAATACGTATAAGTTAAAAACCAATTTTAAATCTAGTTTTAAAGATTTTATACTTAATTATAATAATACGTCAATTAATGAAACTTTTTGGCTGAAATATTTAAGAGGAATTGAGCCGATACCTGAGTTATCTCCTGAGCTAAGAGAAAAAGGGTTGATGGAAAAAATACAACAAGAATCAGTTACTATTAATACGTATAAAACAGCGCAATTAAAAAAAGTAGCTCAATTAAATGGAATAACTTTAAACACAATACTTCAAACAGCTTGGACATTAACGTTAGCTCAGTTTAATGGAGTTAAGGATGTATTGTATGCCACAACTTTTTCAGGAAGATTACCAGCGATAGAAGATGTTGATCAAGTTTCAGGAATGTTAATTAACAGCTTACCTTTAAGAGTAAATTTACACAACCAATATGAAACTATTTTAGAATTATCTAAAAGAATACAAAACACTGTATTAGAACTTCACGATTATCAGTTAGTTGAATTAAATGAAACATACAAAGCAGCCAAATTAGATGTGTCTAAGCGATATTTTGATTCAATTTTAGTATTCGAAAATTATGCTAATGATTCCAATACAGATCACAGTTTGATTCAAATGGGAGAAACAACAGCATATGAGCATACTAATTTCCCTTTAAGTCTTGTAATTATGCCAGAAGAGGAAATACTGATAAGATTATCGTACCAAAATCATATTTATTCAGAGGGTAAAATAGTTAGATTATTAAATCAGCTGGAAACTGTACTTAATCAAATGGTAGATAATATTAATGATTCGGTATTACAATCATTATATGTAAATCAAAATGAAGTAGATTTTAAAATTGATAGTAAAAATATAAGAATACATACATTATATGAAGATCAAGATGAAGTCTATAGAGTTTTGAATCAAGAAGAAGGATCTCAAATTTTTATTTTGAATGAATCATTAGAAGAAATTAAAAATACAGAACAAATAGGTGAAATTTATTTATCTATCAATAACCCAATTGAAAGCTGTGGAGATTGGGGAGAATGGATGGATGAAAATAAAATAGAAAACCCAATATTTAAAGATTCGTATTTATATCCAACAGGAGATACAGGTAAATGGAATAAAGATTCTACAATACAAATTCTAGAACTGGAAGAATACTAGATTAAATAACATACATATATCATAACCCTTTCTTTTTCTTACCTATTTAATAGGTGAGAAGGAGGAGTTATGATCCAAATTTAAACCAAACACAAACTTAAATCATTACTATATATGTTAACAACAAAGACTAAAAAAGGGTCGAGCCTTATAAGGGTTAATGGAAAAAGATTTGATCTTTTAAAAATGACTTACGAGTTAATCGCAACTACTCAGGTAAAGAACGCCTATCTTTTTCCTGTTAAAAAAGACAAAGAAATAATAGCTGTAGTGGCTTGTATTGTTTCTGAAAGTTTGATAGATATCTCAGATCTTACTCATATTGATGGCTTTTATAAGTTAAAAGACAAATTACATTTTATTCATAAAGATGTATTGCCACTAACATCTGGTGGTAAGATTGATGAATTAAAATTAAAAGAAGAGCTAGATGAACATATAAACAATCTTGTTACTACAAGCTATCATACCCCAGAATTGAATGATAGTAGTTTATTATTGAAAGAAGTTACAAGTTATATACCACCATTGCATCAATGGGATATTTCTTTAAATCCTTTTAAAGAGGTTTCTTATACTCATAAGGAAGATTATTCATTAAATGGTGAAATAGCAAAGAACATTCCTATGGCTCATACGGTAGGTCAACAACTTAAATTACCAGAAAATGCGCCTAAAACATTAAAAGACTCTTTAATAATTACAGCAGAAAAATACCCAGAAAGAGGAATCCAATTTATTTTAGGAGATGGAAGTAGAGACTTTATTAATTATAAAGATTTGCTAGTAAGAGCAAAAAAAGCCTTAGCTGTATATAGAAACCAAGGATTAAAACCGGGAGATACTGTGATTCTTAATATACTAGACAATAGATCTTTTATAGAAGCTTATTGGGGATGTATTTTAGGAGGTTTTTTACCAACTCCAGTAGGAGCAATTAGTGAGTTTAAGAAAGAAAATGCCATAGTTCAAAGATTAGCAAATGTATGGAAGTTATTAAAGAAACCTTTAGTAGTTGTAAACCAAGGTGATTTAGATAAATTAAATTCAATAGAAGAAATTTGGGGAGAACACCCGTTAGTAGGGATAGAAGCAGAAGATTTTACGAATGCGATTCCAGATGAAAATTTATTTGATGCTCAACCAGATTCACCCGCTATTCAATTATTAACTTCAGGTAGTACAGGAGTTCCTAAATGTATTTTACATAGAAATAGAACCTTGGTTAATAGAATGTGGAGTAGTAAAACTCAAGATTTTGGAAAAGAAGATGAAGTTTCATTGAGTTTTCTTCCAATGGATCACGTAGGAGGCTCATTAATGTTTTCTGCAAGAGATGTTTACTTTGGGTATCATCAAATAAATGTAAAAGTAAACCAATTTTTAGAAGACCCTATAAAATTACTAGATTGGGTAGATGAGTTTAAAGTAACCATGACCTGGGGAGCTAATTTTGTTTTCGCACTCGTAAATGAATATGAAAATGAAATTCAAAAAGGTAGTTGGAACTTATCAAGTTTGCATCATATTATGAACGCAGCTGAAGCAGTAACGACAAATGTTTGTCAGAAATTTTTAGAATTATTGACTCCTTTCGGGCTACCAAATAGCGCCATGCAACCAAGTTTCGGTATGTCAGAAACCAGTTCATGTATTTTGGTAAATCATGAAATGAGAGCAGGAATTAAGTCATCAGGAGTGGCAATTGTAGAAAAAAGCTCTATGAATGGTTTATTAAAAATAGCCGACTCTGAAGAGATAGAAAAAGGTATTGATGAAACGGCATATACTTCATTACCACATTGTGGTAAGATAGCCCCAGGATCTGAAGCAAGAATTACAGATAAACAAAATAATATAATTCCTGAAGGAGTTATAGGACGTTTGCAAATAAAAGGAGCTACAATAATGGACGGTTATGTAGATAATCCTAAAGCAAATAAAGAAGCTTTTGTTGGAGATGGATGGATGAATACAGGTGATTTAGGATTCATTTTAAATGATAATGTATATATAACAGGAAGAGAAAAAGATTTAATTATTATCAATGGCGCCAACTTTCTATCTTTTGAAATAGAGGCAGTTGTTGATGAACTTGCAGGAGTTAAAAATACCTTTTCTGCAGCTACAGGTATTTTTGACCCAATAGAAGAAACAGAAAAGTTAGTAGTTGTATATGTTCCTGAAGTAGAAAAGACATTAGAAGAAGAGCTTATAACAATAGAAGCAATAAAAAAGAGTATTTTAAGAAGTTTTGGATTAGAAGCTAGTTATGTAATTCCAGTAACAAAAGAAGATTTTCCTAAAACAATAAGTGGAAAAATACAAAGAGCAAAAATAAAAAATCGTTTTACAACAAATATTTATGACAAAGCAATTAAAGCAATTGATGTATTAGAGAAAAATAAAAGAACAATACCACAATGGTTTGCTAAACCAGAATGGCAGCTTAAAAAGTTAACGAATTTTAAAACAAAACAAAAAATAGGTAAACGTTTATTATTGGTAAATCAAAATGTAAACGTTGATGATTTTATTACAGAAAACACTATTGTAGTTCAAAAAGGTGAGGACAATGGCATCAAAGATACTTTACAGGGTCAAACTTATGTCATCAATCCTTTATCAAAAGAAGGTTATGCATTACTAAGTAATTCGTTAAGAGAAGAAAAAATATGTGAAATAATCTACTTATGGTCATACCAAAAAGAAGTAACCCCTGTTAATATAGCACTTGGAAATCTTCATTATATGTTACAAAGCTTACAGTCTTGTTTTTCAGATAATGCAAGATTAGTAGTTGTTGTAGAAGATAGAGGAGAAGTAAGTCAATATTTAGGTGAAAACGAAGCTTTAATAGGATACGTAAAAACCTTAAATATTGAGCAAGAAATTATAAAGGCTCAATTAATTAGCTTAGATAAAATAGATAGGCAAGCTTGTAACGATATTCATGAAGAAATTCAGCAACCACTAATAGATGAAATTATATCATGGAGAGATTATAATCGATTTGTTTTTAAAATTGAAGCATTAAAAGAAGCAGAGATAAAATCAAAACTATTATTACCTAATACAGAACAGTTTTACAATCAAAAGTGGTATATAACAGGAGGTTTTGGAGGTATTGGTGAAGTTTTGGTACCACATTTATTAAAAAAATACAAACTCAAGCTGGTTGTTTTAGGAAGAAAAGCATTATCGGAAGAAAGGGAAGTTTTGTTACAAAAATGGCAAAAAGTAGGTGATGTTTCTTATGAAAAAATAGACTTTGAAAGTGAAAAAGGAATAGAAAATGTAATAACCAATTCAAATGAAGAAATACAAGGTGTTTTTCACTTAGCAGGAGCTTCATTAAATGAAAGTTTTGAAGAACCTCAAAACTACTCAGTATTGGAGCAACCATGGGGATATGTAGAAAGACAAATAAATGTAAAAGTAACTATTGCTGATAAAATTTTAAAAGCATTAGGAAAGCAAAAAAACAAAAGTCTTTTTGTACAATTTTCATCTGTTAATGCTTTTTTTGGAGGAAATGGTTTTAGTGCTTATTCAGCAGTTACATCATATCAATCAGGTTTAGCTAATCAATCACTATTTGAAAATGTATCTATAAAGACTATAGATTGGAGTGCTTGGGAAAAAATAGGAATGAATAAAGCTAATGAAACTTCACTTTTAGCTAAACAGAGAGGTTTTTTAAGTATTAATCCTTCCAGTGGTTTAATAAGTTTTGATGTGGCAATGCAGCTTGATGAATCAAGAGTCATGGTAGGTTTAGACTTGAATAATAAGTATATTATACAAGAAACAATAAATAATGAAACAGAAATAGTACCTGTATTATATACTACAAAACCGAATGCTCTAGAAGTTTTAATACAAAATGTAAGTGATCAAAATAGGTTATCATGGTTAAATAATATTCAGACTTTACAACTGGATACAATGCCTAAATTGACTGATGGTACTATTAATTCAAAACAACTTTTACACCTTGATATAAAACAAAAAGTTAGAGAAATACAACCTTTAGAAGGTGAGGTACAAATAGCAATAGCAAAACTTTGGTCAGAAGTATTAGAAGTACAAATAACAGATGCAAAAGCAAATTTCTTTGATTTAGGAGGACATTCAATAAAAGCCATTCAATTAATATCAAAAGTTAATGATGCTTATAAAACGAATATAAATATGGCACAGTTATTTGAAAATGCTGTACTATATAAATTTGTTGATTTTATTTCTGGACAAAAAGAAATAGATTACCAAAAAATAGCTAATTATGGTAAAACGGATTACTATCCACTTAGTCATGCTCAAAAAAGAATATGGACACTTATTGAATTAGAAGGCCAGAGTAAGTTGTATAATATTTTAGGCGCATGGAAAATTAATGGAAGTATTAATGTAGGAAAGTTAGAGGCTATTTTAAGTATTATATCAAGCAGACATCAAAGTTTACATTTAGGATTTAAACAGGTAAATGGCGAACCTGTAATGTTTGAAAAGGATGATGCAAAAATACCTTTAGAATTTATAGACTTTACTACAGTTCCTGAAATGTTAATTGATAAAACTTTAGACGATTTAATAACACAAGAAAGTGGAGTAGAATATGATTTAGAAAAAGGAGACTTAACGCGTGTTAAGTTAGTTAAGATTAAAGAAAATCAGCAAATATTATTAATAGGTCAGCATCATATTATCTCTGATGGTTGGTCATTAAATCAACTGATTGAAGAAATTAATGATTTATATAATGATGCAACTGTAGAATTTACTGAAAGTCGTATTGATTATACCGATTATGTGTATTGGGAAAAAGAACAAGATACTAATGATGAACAAAATTATTGGATAAATAGATTAAAAGACTATGCTACTATTCTTGAATTACCAATAGATAATGTTAGACCAGCTTTGTATGAGTATACAGGAGATACACAAATAATTAATTTACCAGAGCAATTACAAAAAGATTTAAGACTATTAGCAAAAGAAAAACAAACTTCTTTATATAATTTATTATTTACAGCTTATGCAATCTTTATTAGTAAAATTAGTAATAATAACGACTTATTAATTGGTACTCCTGTTGCAGGAAGAAATCATAAAGATTTGAATGATGTTATTGGTATGTTTGTTAATACGTTACCTATAAGGTTTCAAATAGATAATCAGTTAAGTTTTGAAGAAAACCTAGAAAAGAATATGGTTACACTTCAACAAGATTTAACAAATGATAATTATCCTTTTGACGAATTATTGTCAGATTTAAATTTAGAAAGAGATTTAAGCAGACCACCATTAATTCAAACATTATTCGGCTTCTTAAGTGCAGATTTATCTATAAACTTTGCAGGATGTAAAGCTTCACCATTACATGTTAAACATAAAATTTCAAAATTTGAATTATCAGTTCAAATACTAGATCAAGTAGACCAAATAGCTGTTAGTTTTGAGTACAATACAAGTTTATTTAAACATGATACTATTCATAATTGGCAAAACTTATTTGTTCAATTATTAAAAGAGATCAGTAAGTCTTCTTCAGCACCTGTATATAAATACACGATGCTTTCTAATGAAGATAGAATACAAGTAACAGAAACATTTAATAAAACCGAAACACCATACCCTAAAGAAAGTACAATCTATGAACAATTCTCATTACAGGTAAATAAAAACCCACAAGCTATAGCTGTACAGTTAGAAAATAAATCTGTAACCTATAAAGAGCTAGATGAAAAAGTAAATAAATGGTCGAAAAGTCTACAGTTAAAAGGTATTGAAAGTGGAGAGGTTTTAGCAATTTGTGCCAAAAGCTCTTTAGAACAAATAATAATCTTGTTAGCCACACAACAAATAGGAGCAACCTATGTAGCACTAGATTACGAACTACCTTTAGAGAGGAGACAATTTATTTTAGAAGATTCCAATGCTAAGTTTTTAATAATTCAGCCAGAGTTAAATAATACCATACAGTGGAATGATTTTCCAATAATTGAATTAACAGAAGAGCCAAATGATTATTCAGAATCAAATTTAGAACTAAATAAGCAAGCTATTTCAAGTACAACTAATTCATACATATGTTACACATCTGGTTCTACAGGAACTCCAAAGGGAGTATTAATTCCACACAAAGCAATACTCAGGTTAGTAAAGGATACGAACTATTATAGAATTACTCCAGAAGATAATTTTATGACGGTTGTTAATTTTGCTTTTGACTCGTTTACTTTTGAGTTTTGGGGAGCTATGTTAAATGGTGCTACCTACTATGTTATAGATAAAGAGAAAAGATTAGATTTAAAGTTTCTTTCTAATTTCATTAAAGAAAATAATATAACAGTAACTTTCTTAACAGTAACATTATTTAATCAAATAATAGATCAATATCCTGATACCATAAGCAAAATGAAATGTGTATTAGTTGGAGGAGAAGAACTTTCAGTTAATCACATGAAAAAAGCACTTCAATACCTACCAATAGGACTTTATAATGGATATGGACCAACGGAAAACACCACGTTCTCTAATGTATATCCTATAACAGAAATAGGAGAAGAACAAAACTCGATTCCTTTAGGAAAACCTATTGCTAATAGTAAGTGTTATGTATTGGATAACTATTTACAACCTTTACCAATTGGTGTAATAGGCGAAATTTATTTAGCAGGAGATGGTTTAGCCACAGAATACCTAAGTAGACCAGAATTAACCACAGAAAAGTTTATAGATAATCCATTTGTTCCTAAAACGAAAATGTATAAATCTGGAGATTTAGGAAGATGGACAAAAGATGGTTGTATTGAGTATTGGGGAAGAGTAGATAATCAGGTTAAAATAAGAGGTTATAGAATTGAATGTGGTGAAGTTGAACAAGTAATAAGTAATATTTGTAAAGGAAAAGATGCCGCAGTAGTACCTCAGGTAGATAAAAATGGACATAAAAGACTAGTAGCATATTATACTGATAATGGAGTTTCAACAGAAACAATAATTAAAAGTTTAAAAGAGAAATTACCTTCATATATGATTCCTTCAGCTTTTATGTATTTAGAAGAATTACCTAAAAATGCAAATTCTAAATTAGATAGAAAAAGACTGCCTAAAGTTGAGATAGCACAATCTTTGAAGGAGATGATTGCTCCAAAAACAAACTTACAGAAACAATTATTTACAGTTTGGAGTGATGTTTTAGATAGTAATACATTTGGTATTGAAGATTCTTTCTTTGATTTAGGTGGAGACTCCATTTTAGCAGTTAGTTTAATAGGAAAACTTCAAAGAGAAGGAATTCCATTAGACCCTAAAATGATTTTTATGTATCCTACTATTCAAGAACTTTCACAAGCCATTGAATTAGGAGAACATAAGGTAAAACGTACAAGAACAGAAAAGGATTATCTAATTAAATTATCTTCTGGAAGTCAGGATAAACCTAGGGTTTACTTTTTACCGCCAGCAGGAGGAACCTTAATGGGATATATAGAATTAAGTAGAAATTTAGAAAATGTTGGTGATGTATTTGGACTTCAAGGACCTGGTTTATTTGAAGATGAAGCACCACAGTTTTTAAGTTATGAACAAATGCTAGATATATTTGAAAAAGCTGTAAAAGATCACTTTAGACCAGGAGTAGATTATTTTGCAGGACATTCTTTAGGTGGGCATTTAGCCTTTGGACTTACACAGCGAATGGAGAAAAAAGGAATCCCTGTGAAAGGCCTACTTATTTTAGATACAGTTCCCAATATGCATGTTGAGGCAGAAGAAAAAGTAGAAATGTCTCAAGAAGAGTTAAAAATGTTTGCGCTAGTTTTAGGAATGGGGAACATGGTTGGAATGCAACCAGATGATTTTAAAAACATGGATTATGAAGCCGCTAAAAAAATCATTTTAGACAAAGCAAGAGAAGATGCAGCTGTAAAAGAGTTTATGAATAATGAGTATTTAGATAAATACCTACAAATACAAATGAATCATATGCTTTTATCTCAAATGATGGAATTAGACACTACTCTAGTTAATACAGAAGTAACTGTGTTTAAAACGGCATTCCATAATGAAGATTTTGAAAACCGTTTTAATGAGTGGAATGAATTAGCAGTAAATCCAGTAAACATTTTGCCTTCAGAAGGAAATCATGTAACAATGATAAGAAGACCTTATGTGGTAAAATTAGGAAATCAAATAGATGCGCTTCTTCAAGACGTGAAAATGGAGGTTTTAAGCGAAATATAAATTCTTTAATACTAAAAGATAAAGTAAACTACAGTAAGTTGCTGTAGTTTGCTTTAACATTATAAATGAAAATTATAAATAAAGTAAAATATTACACATGCATAATGTGTGGTATTTTAATAGTGTTATGTACTAATTTATATGGGCAAAAAAAGGTTGAGTTCTCAGGGCAATTATCAGGACTAATAAATTATAGTCCAAATAATGAAAGGGATGTGTTTTTGGGCGCAAGATATATTCCAGAGTTACAATTCAATAATAAGTTAGATTCAGTTAGTGATTTAGACATAGAAGCTTCATTAAATGCCTCAAGTAACTTACTATTTAAACCTTTTTATAAATCTGTAACAACCAATGAGATTAACCCGTATAGATTTTGGATTCGATATTCAAGAAGAAAGTTTGAAGCTAGGTTAGGACTCCAGAAAATAGATTTTGGTTCCGCTTCTATAATTAGGCCTTTGCAATGGTTTAATCAAATAGATGCCAGAGATCCATTACAGTTAACTAATGGAGTTTATGGAGCTTTATTTAAATACTATTTTAAGAACAATGCTAGCATATGGGCTTGGGTATTATACGGAAACGATAAACGTAGAGGTTTTGATCTTTTTGTAAGTGAAAAATACCAACCAGAATATGGTTTAAGAGTTCAATTACCAATAGCAAAAGGTGAAATAGCATTATCATATCATAGTAGAAACGTTTCTGTAAATACAATAGAAAAATCATTAACAGAAAGTATTCCAGAATATAGATTTGGAGTAGATGTTAAGTGGGATTTAATTGTGGGTTTATGGATAGAAGCCTCACATGTAAAACTGCAAAAGAATATTGGAGTTTTAACCAATCAATCGTTAATTAACTTAGGAACAAGTTATACGTTTGGTATAGGAAATGGGTTGAATGCAAATGTAGAGCATATGGTTAATACTTTAGAAGAAGAAAGTTTTACATTTCAAAACAATAATCATTTTACTGCTATTACGCTTCAATATCCTTTTGGCTTTTTTGATAGTATAAACTTAGTCAGTTATTACGCATGGAAGGATAATTCTATGGTGGTTTCCTTGAACTATCAACACCAATTTGAAGCAGTAACAGGATATCTTATGGGCTATTACAACCCAACGAATACTATAAACTTACCTGATAATCAATTTATAAATGCCTTTTCAGGTTTTGGAATAAGACTAATGGCTGTTTTCAATCATTAAAAAAGGTTTGCTATAACACAATAAATAAATACAAATGCAAGATCAAAATATAGTAATAAAATTAAATAATATGTCTAAAAGCTTTCAAGTTGGAGGTAAAGACTTTTTAGCATTAAAAAACATCAACCTTAGTTTTCAAGTAGGAGAATTTACAGGGTTAATAGGGCCAAGTGGTTCTGGAAAAACCACCTTACTTAATATTATAGGAAGCTTAGATAAACCAACCAAAGGAGAAGCAATAGTTCTAAATAAAAATATTACAGACTTATCACACAAACAAGCTGCAGAATTACGTAATCAAACTATTGGATTCATATTTCAAAGTTATAATCTATTACCTATATATACAGTATATGAAAATGTAGAATTTGCTTTAATTCTACAAAATAAAAGTGTCGCTTATAGAAAGAAGCAAGTATGGGAAGTATTGGAACAAGTTGGATTACAAGATTTGGCTAATAAAAGACCTGATAAACTTTCTGGTGGAGAATGTCAAAGAGTAGCTATAGCTAGAGCTATGGTCAAAAAGCCTAAAATTTTACTAGCTGATGAACCAACTGCAAATTTAGATGCAGAAAATGCACATAGAATAATGCAAACCCTAAAAGCTCTAAATCAAAATTATGATACAACTTTTATTTTTTCAACACATGATGAAAAGGTAATGGAGTATCTAGAAAGAAAAATAGTTTTGAGAGACGGAGTAGTTAATAGTAATAGTGTAAGTAAAATAAAAATAACAAATCATGAAATTAGCGTTCCAATTAGCATATAAAAATTGTATTAAAGGTGGTTTAAGAACATGGTTAAATGCAGGGATACTCTCTTTTGCTTTCATTTTAATTCTTTTTTTTAACGGTTTAATGGATGGATGGAATGAAGAAACCAAAAAAGAAACTATAGCATGGGAATATGGAGAAGGTCAAATTTGGAGTAAAAATTACGATCCTTTAGATCCTTTTACATTGCAGAATTCAGTAACAGAAATACCAGAAAAACTAAAAGACGTAGGTGTTCCAATATTAATTCAACAAGGAAGTATTTACCCACAGCAAAGATTTATCCCCATTCAATTAAAGGGAATAGGTGTAAATCAGAAAGCTGTAAAAATACCAACGGATATATTGGCTAAAAGTAAAGCAGAAATTCCAGTATTAATAGGAAAAAGAATGGCTAAAACTGCACAACTAAAAATAAACGATCAAGTATTACTTAGATGGAAAGATAAACATGGAGTTTACGATGCTAAACAACTTACTATTGTTGGGGTGTTTGATACGAATGTGGGAGGAGTTGATAATGGACAGCTTTGGATGTCTTTAAAAACACTACAAAAAATGACAAGGTTAGATAATAAAGCTACTATTTGGATAGCTAATAATAAAGAAGCGAAACAAATAGTTGCTGGATTGAATAATTGGAAGTTTGTAGGATTGAAAGAATTATTAAAAGATATTGAAGAAATGGTTGAAATGAAGAAATCTAGTAACTCCATTTTTTATTTAATGTTACTATCCATTGCTTTATTAGCAATTTTTGACACACAAGTATTGTCTATTTTCAGAAGACAAAAAGAAATAGGTACGTACTTAGCGTTAGGCTTAACTAAAACTAAAGTAATGCTCATATTTACCTTAGAAGGTGTTATGTATAGTGTTTTAGCTATTTTTCTTGGAGCAGTATATGGTATTCCTTTACTGTGGTACTTACAACGAGAAGGTTTGTATATACCAAATTCAGATGATTTAGGAATGGCTATAGCAGATCGTATTTATCCCTATTATACAGTAGGCTTAATAATACAAACAATACTGTTAATAGTAGTATCCGCAACCATTGTGAGTTATTTACCAGCACGAAAAATATCAAAGTTAAATCCAGTAAATGCACTAAAAGGAAAATTATCATGATACAATTTTTTCTAAAAGGAATAATAAGAGATAAAGGAAGAAGTGTACTTCCAATAACCATTATAACTTCAGGAGTAGCATTAACCATATTATTAAGTGGTTATATACGAGGAGTAATGGGAGATATGGTAGAACAAAATGCAAATTTTGACACAGGTCATGTAAAAGTAATGACTAGAGCATATGCAAAAGAAAGACAACAATTGCCAAATGATCTAGCTATTTTAGAAGTAGACTCTTTAAAAGGAATATTACAAAATAAATATTCAACCATAACCTGGGTAGAAAGAATAAAGTTTGGAGGACTGATAGATGTACCTGATGAAAATGGAGAAACCTTAAAGCAAGGGCCTATATCTGGCTTGGCAATTGAGTTGAATACAGAGAATCCTACAGAAATAAATAGGTTACATATTAAAAAATCTATAGTAAAAGGTGCATTACCAGTAAACAAAGGAGAGATTCTTATGGGGAATGCTTTATTTGAGAGATTAGCTTTAAAAATAGGTGATAAAGTAACATATTTGGGAACAACAATGAATGGCAGTATGACCTCACATAACTTTATTGTTGCTGGAACACTTCACTTTGGTAATAGTGTTATGGATAATAGTAGTGTTTTGATAGATATTAATGAGGCTCAATTAATGTTAGATATGGAAAATGCTTCAAGTGAACTTTTAGGGTATTTTAATAATGCGTTATATGATGATGCTAATGCTACTAATATAGCAGCAAGTTTTAATGCAAACTATAAACAATCTAAAGATGAGTTTGCGCCTTTAATGGAAACTTTAAAAAATCAAAACAATTTAGCAGCTTACATAGATTATACAGACGTATACGCGAGTTTGTTTATCATGCTATTTGTCATAGCAATGTCTGTAGTACTATGGAATACGGGATTGCTTGGAGGATTAAGAAGATTTCAAGAATTTGGAGTACGATTGGCTTTAGGAGAAAGTAAAACCCATATATATAAATCGTTATTAATAGAAGCATTTTTAATAGGTATAATAGGTTCGTTTATAGGAACTATAAGCGGAATAGCAATGACCGTTTATTTACAGATTTACGGAATTGACATTACGCCATATTTAAAAAGAACTTCTATGATGATGCCATCAATAGTAAGAGCAAAGTTTACAACTGATTTACTTTATATAGGATTTATACCAGGAGTACTAGCGATCATGTTAGGCAATATTCTATCAGGTTTGGTAATCTATAAAAGAAAAACAGCCGAACTATTTAAAGAGTTAGAAGTTTAAAAGTCAATATAAGGTTTATAAAAAAGATTAAAAAATACCGAAAGGTGATATAGTAAACATCTCACTTGGTGAGAAAAAATAATTTAAAATGAAGAAAATAATAAGCATATTAATTTTAATTATAACACTACCAATTGCAGGGCAAAATAAAGCAATAACAGCATCACAAATATTAACAAAAGTAGATGGTAACTTAGTATCTAAGCAACGTATCATACAATCCCAAATGATTATTTATGGAAAAAGAAAAAACAGAACCATAGTCTCTAAAGGATATTCAAAAGGAAATGAAAAATCATTTATAGAGTACCTTCAGCCTAAAAGAGAAAGAGGTACAAAGATGTTAAAGTTAAAAAACCGTTTATGGATATACTCACCTTCATCTGATAGAACCATACAATTGTCAGGGCATTTATTAAGACAATCGGTAATGGGATCGGATTTATCTTATGAAGATGTTTCTAGCAATGAAAAATATAGTGTTTTATATCATTCAAAATTAATAGGTGAAGAAGCCTTTAAGGAAAGAAAGACATGGGTAATTGAGTTAGTAGCCAAAAACGATGAGGTGAACTATCAAAAAAGAAAATTATGGGTAGATCAAGAAAGATTTATTCCTTTAAAAGAAGAAATGTATGCCAAAAGTGGACAAAAGCTTAAAGAGATAAAGGTACTAGATGTAATGAAAATAAAGAGCAAATGGTACCCTAAAGTAACCAATTATAAAGACGTTTTAAAAGATGGAAAGGGAACAGATTTTATTATTGATACAATGGATCTAGAGGCAAATATATCAGAAGATATTTTTAACAAAGCATCATTAAAAAAGTAAAACTAAACAACTACTTAACTATATATGAGGATAATAGCATTTCCATTTGCAGGAGGTAATAGCTATTCTTTTAAGTTTTTAGAAGAAGCGCTTGCAAAAAATAAAATAACCATTGAAGCAGTAGAATATCCTGGGCGAGGAAATAAAATTTCAGAGCCATTAACAAGTAATATAGGAGAGATTATAAAGAAAGTGATTCCTCAAGTACTACAAAAAGTAATGAGTTTAAAAGAGAATGAACCCTATATGCTATATGGACATAGTATGGGAGGTTTAATAGCATATTTAACAGCAATTGAATTAGCAAAAACAAAATTACCTAAACCTAAGTGTTTAGTAGTTTCAGGAAAAAGTGCTCCTGCTGTAAAATATAATAGAGGTATAAGTAAAATGACAAGTGAAGATTTTTGGAATACCATGAAAAAGGTAGGAGGAACACCTGACGAGTTATTAAATAATGAAATTCTAAAAGAATTTTATGAACCAATTATAAAGTCAGATTATAAGGCAGTGGAGGATTATGAATACAAGCAAGAAAGAAAGTTGAAATATCCTATTGATGTATTTTATGGAAGAGATGATATTTTTCCTTTGGAACAAATGTTACCATGGGTACAAGAAACTACAGAAGATATTAAGACATACGAACTGTCTGGTGGGCATTTTTTCATTTATGATCATGTGCCTTTATTAGTAGAGCATTTTACATCTGTTTTTAAATCTAAAGATGAATTAATAGCTAATAGTTAACATAAATTTTAATACTTATATTATAAGTCAAAAAGTTGTCTTGAGTTGATACTTGAGGCAACTTTTTCTTTAAAATAATATTAAGTTATAAACTATAGAACTTAAGTTAATTTACCTTTTATATGTTCATAAACAAAAGAATAGTAATCATGATATTGAGGCAATAAAATATTATTTAAGTTCTGAGTATTTATAATAGTTTCTAGCTCAAATAATTTAATATCAGTAACCTCACTTTCTTGAAGTACTAATTCACTGAGAGGTACAGTAAGTTCAGCAATAAAAACATGATGAAACTCATTGTCAATTATCCCATTAGAATGATTTACCTGATGTTTTCTGGTACCAATTTTATGTAAGGCATCAATATCAATTGTGAAACCTATCTCTTCTTCAATTTCTCTAATTGCAGCTATTTCTATTTTTTCTCCCGCAGCTATATGTCCAGCAACGGAAATATCCCATAAACCAGGAAATACCTTTTTAGATAAAGCTCTTTGTTGTAATAGAATTTTGTTAGTATTGGTATATAACCAAACATGTATAGTAGGGTGGAAGTAGCCAAACTTATGAGCTTCAGATTTTAAACACGTTTTTCCTGTATAGTTTCCCTGTTCGTCAACAATATCTATTAGTTCATCCATATAATAAAAGAAAAACGTCATTACTGAATTGTAATGACGCTTATTAATATTTATTTGAAGTAAGAAAAAGTTTCTCCGTCTTCAATTTTAAGTAAACTTTCGTAAATCATTTTAATAACGTTCTCTACATCCTCTCTATGGACCATTTCAACGGTAGTATGCATATAACGTAAAGGTAAAGAAATTAAAGCAGAAGCAACCCCACCATTACTATAAGCAAAAGCATCTGTATCAGTCCCTGTAGCCCTTGATAAAGCAGAACGTTGGAAAGGAATATTATTAGCCTCAGCAGCCTCAATAATTAAATCACGAAGCTTTTGTTGTACAGCAGGAGCATAAGCTACTACTGGTCCTTTTCCTATTTCCAAATGACCTTCTTTTTTCTTATCAATCATTGGAGTAGTAGTGTCATGCGTAACATCAGTAACAATAGCAACATCTGGTTTAATTGTTTGTGTAATCATTTCCGCACCTCTAAGCCCAATTTCTTCTTGAACAGAGTTGGTAATGTATAATCCAAAAGGAAGTGTTTTATTATTCTCTTTTAATAAACGAGCTACTTCCGCAATCATAAAACCGCCCATTCTATTATCAAGAGCTCTACAAACAAACTTGTCTTTATTTAAAATGTGAAATGTGTCTGGGTAGGTAATAACACAACCTACATGAACACCTAATTTTTCAACTTCTTCTTTAGTAGTACAACCACAATCAATAAAAATATTATCTAATTTAGGAGGCTCTTCATTTCCTTTATCACGAGTATGAATTGCAGGCCAACCAAATACACCTTTAACAATACCTTTTTTAGTATGAATATTTACAATTTTACTTGGCGCTATTTGATGATCACTACCACCATTTCTAATAACATAAATTAACCCATTATCAGAAATATAGTTAACATACCATGATATTTCATCAGAATGTCCTTCAATAACAACCTTATACTTAGCTTCAGGGTTTATAACACCAACGGCACTACCATAGGTGTCAGTAATAAATTCATCTACATAAGGTTTTAAATAATCCATCCAGATTTTTTGGCTTTCCCATTCGTAGCCAGTAGGAGCAGGGTTATTAAGATATTTTTCAAGAAAGTCTAAAGACTTTTGATTTAAGATTGATGTATCAGCCATAATTCAAAATTGTTTATATAGTATAAATTAACTCCAAAACTTACGTTTTTCGTTTAATTCTTCTTGTTCTTTAATTTGTTCAGGAGTCATTACTTTTAGGAAAGAAGGGTGCTGTTCAATAGCATATTCAATTTTCTCAACAATACTTTCAATGCTCTCGTTTTCATAATCAATATCCAATGGATCTTTAATAACCATTGATTGTAAAACATTACGTTTTTTAATTTGCAATCCTTTTTTATCAAATGAACGTCTAAAGCCATCTATAACTATAGGAACAACCACAGGCTTAAATGTTTTTATAATATGAGCTGTTCCTCTTCTTATAGGTTTAAAAGCGGTAGTAGTTCCTTGCGGAAATGTAACAACCCAACCATCATCTAAAGCTTTTCCAATATTGGAAATATCAGACATTTTTACTTGTCTATTTACATTCTTTCCAGCACTTCTCCAAGTTCTATCAATAGAAACAGAACCAGTGTATGCAAAGATTTTAGGTAATAAACCAGAACGCATGGTTTCTCCGGCAGCAATGTAATATACGTTTAATTTGGGATGCCATATGTAGCCTATATTTTTAATATTATCTACTCTTCCTTTTAAAGCAGCATTAAACACATGAAACATTGCAGCAACATCTGCAAAATAAGTTTGATGATTTGATATAAATAAAACGTTTTGTTCAGGAAGTTGTCTTATAATCTCAGAACCTTCAATTTTAAGCTCATTAAACCTACGGTAACGACCGTGAGATATAATTCCTAAAATACGTATTAACCATTTTTTTATATAAAGTATATGTCCAAAAGGATTCCTTTTAAATAAGGGCATATTATACTCGGGGTTTTATTAGTAAACGCTAAATTACAAAAGAAAAAGAATACAGATACTATTTAATTAAATCTTTAATTTCGGAAAGCATCATAGCTGTAGCTCCCCAAACTGTGTAACCGTTTAATTTAAAGCAAGGTACTGATATGTTTTTCATGTAAGAAGTTTCCATTTCAATTTCAGTAATATTTGAATCATCTAATAAATCATCTAATGTAACCTCAATTATAGTTGCTACCTCTTCATTTGGAGTAAAAGTGAGCTTAGTATTAGCATAACCAATAAAAGGAGCTACTAAAAAATTGCTAGGTGGTATATATGTGTCAGATAATTGTCTGATAATACATATATCTGAAGGTTTAACTCCTACTTCTTCATAGGTTTCCCTTAACGCTGTATCTTTAAGGTTTTCATCTTTTAGGTCTACTTTACCGCCAGGAAAGCTTATTTGTGCTGAATGGGCACCATTATAACTAGCTCTTTGGGTTAATAATATGTTAGTCTTATTATTTTCATCAGGATAAAACAATGCTAATACAGCTGCCTTTCTGGGGTTTTTATTAGCTATCATTTTTTCAGAAAATTGCTTTCTAAGTTTAGGAGCTAGTTTAAATTGTGAAGATAAGCCTCCTAAAGGTTTATGTTTTAAAGTATCGTTTTGATTAATAAAATCGGAGAAAATCATTAAATTATCACTATTTTAAACAAACATATCTTTTTATAAGCTAAAAGCCAATTAATTTGGCTTGAATTTTGCTCTTTGTTCAATATATTAATCTAACATAAAATATGAATACAGAAAATAAGTACCAAAAATTAGCACTAAGTTTAATTTTTGACGCAATAGGCTATGCGTCTTTTATTCTTCCTGGGCTAGGAGAGTTAATAGATGTTATATGGGCTCCAGCTTCAGCCTTTTTAATGACGAAACTTTATAAAGGAAACAAAGGGAAAATAGCTGCAGCGGTAACATTTATAGAAGAAGCAATGCCTGGGTTAGATGTTATACCAACGTTTACATTGATGTGGTTGTATACCTACGTTTTTACATCTGCTAAAGAAAAGAAGAAAACAATTGAAATAAAATAAAAGCCTAATTACATAGAAAGATATAATTAGGCTTATTAATAGTTATTTTTTCATACTTAAAAAAGAGAAGCGATAGGCAAAACCTAAGTTTAAGAGAGAAGTATTTAATTTACCACCTCTGGCTTTTATATGACCAAAAGAACCTCTTAAGGTTAAGTTATCAGTAAGGTTGTGTTGAATACCAATACTAGGTTTAATAATAAGACCTTGACCAGTACTTATACCACCACCACCAGCAGCACCACCAAGTAGTTGGGCATATATAGAAGTAGTATTATTAAAGAAAGTGTTTGATTGTACACCTAAACCAACAATACCTTCAGCATAAGCACCAGCATCTCCAAAATTTGCAAATGAAGTTTGACCTGCTCCATAGATATACTTGTTAAAAAAGAAGTTTATTTGTAAAGATATTTGGTGCATGTTTTGGTTAAATCCTCCATCTCTTTGTGCATTTAAGTATAACTCCTGAGCCATAATAGTTTCTAAACCTTTAAATTTACCTTTAGTAAATTTTTCTCCTTTAGATTGTATACCATCTTTATCAACATAATATTTTAAACCAAAACCAAAGGTAGAAGTTACAAAATGAGAGTTAGGACTCATCATGTATCCTTTATTTAAAGAGGCATAAAAGTTATCAAATAATTTTTGTTCAATAGATAAATCGGGATAGATTAAGAATCCACCTTTAGTGTCAACGCCGCCGCCGCCGCCAGCACCTATACCAAATTTAGCTTGGATATTAGTACGATTTTTATTCATTGATAAATGATAACCTCCACCTAAAAATATATCCATATATCCAGCTTTTATACCATGGTATGCTCCATCAGCTTTGACAAAAAAGAAAATATCATCTGTTAAAAAAGAATTAAATTCAAATCCAGCCAATCTAATTGTTCTTCCTTTATATGAACCTTTAGTTACATGTAAATTATTTAAATGTACAAGTAAGGAAAGTCTACTGCTAGGTTTTTTCCAGTTTGTATTCTCTAAATCGTCATAAGAGAAAGAGGTTTCTCTGCTTTTAAAACTAGAATTTTCAAAAGATAAAGGAATTTGTACAGCAACATTAAATTGATGACTATTTATAGTCCCTCCATCAAAAAAGTTAACATAACTATATCCAGCAGTTGTAGAAAAGTGAGAAAAATCGTACCCCAAATTAAAGTGAGGAAGAATAAAAGCACCGCCACCATCAGGAGCACTTGCACCACCACCACCACCAAAGTGAAGTCCAGTATCTATAAAAAGATTTTGAGTCAGTTTTTGTTGAATACCAGCATTAATGCCTAAAGTAAAAAAACCTCCTCTAATACCTCCAACAGCTCCATAAAAACCAATACCCGCATAGAACCAATCATTGATTTTTAAATTATAGTGTAAGCCAGCAAAATCCATGTTAGCTTCATTTTCTGGCATTTTAATAGATAAGAAGTCCAATTGACCAAATCCTTCTTGCGTTTTTTTAGTAGGTATTTTTTCTTGTGCGTAAAAAAAATGAACACTCAACGTTAATCCTAACATGAGTGTTCTTTTAATTATGTTTTTAAACATAAACAATATTAAATTTAATCGTGAATTTGTTTTCGTTTACCATTTTTATAAGAAGCAATAAAAGCATCTTCAAAACCAATTCGTACTAATTCGTTTCTTAGACTTCTAGCTTCTTTTACTGTAGAAAATAAACCTACAGAGTATTTGTAATATTCGTTTCTATATGATGAAGTTCCAGCAATAATTTTACTTGATAATAAAGGGTACTTTTTTGTGCTAAATGCACCTATTTGAACAGAGTAAACAGTTTGTCCTTTGGTGTTATCAGAGATGTTTTGGATATTATCATCAAGGTTTTCCTCAGGGTATTCTTCTTGACTAAAACTATCTGCTTGCAATCTTTGTATACTATCAATAACTCTTTGTGCTTCTTTAGCTTTTATAGTTGCAACATCTATTTTAGGAGTACTGTTACTAGAAAATGTTCCACTTTTAAATAAATAAATAACGGCAGCAGCAATAAGTAATAATATAATTAATACAATATTTATAGTTCTGCTTTTTTGTTTTAAATTATTAAAGCTTTCTTCTAGCTCTTCAACTTCTAGTTCAGTTTCTTCTACTTTTAACTCAGCTTGTTCTACTTTTAGGTTAGCATCTTCAATACTTTTTTGTAATTGTTGATACTTTTCCTCCTCGATAAATGGCATTCTATTATAGTTTTAAAGTTGACATTATGGGGACTAAAATACAAATACTTTTTTTAAGAATGTTTTTCTATAGTGATTATGACTGTTTTAGAAGCTGGAGTATTACTAATTCTAGCTGTACTATTAATAGGAACTAAAGCATTTGCTTCAGGAAAATAAGTAGCAGTACATTGTTCTGGAATGCTAAAAGGAATAACCAAGAATTTTCTTACAACTCTTTTTTCACCCTCAAAGTGACTAATTAAATCTACTTTGTCTAATTTTGAAAGTTTTAGCTTTTTCATATCATTTGGATTCATGAAAATTACTCTACGTTCGTTTAAAACACCTCTATACCTATCATTTAATCCATATATAGTAGTGTTGTATTGGTCATGAGTACGAATAGTCATTAATAAAAACTGATCTGTTTCAAGAGTAATATCAGATGGTTTATTGATAGAAAAATTAGCTTTTCCAGTTGTAGTAGGAGAGAAGTCATTAGCTCTTGCGTTATTGGGTAAATAAAAACCTCCTTTTTTACGAACTCTATCATTATAGTCATCAAAACCATTGATAGTAGCTTCTATTTTATTTCTGATTAAGTCATAATTACTAATTAATTCAGACCATTTAACAGTTGAGTTTTTTAAAGTAGCTTCTGCAATTCCTGCAACAATAGCTGGTTCACTTAATAAATGCTCAGATATTGGAGTTAAATGTCCACTTGATTGATGAACAACTCCCATAGAGTTCTCTACGGTAACAAATTGCTCCTCATTTTGTTGTATATCTTTTTCAGAACGACCTAAGCAAGGTAAAATTAAGGCTTTCTTACCATGAATTAAATGACTCCTATTTAATTTGGTTGATACATGAACCGTTAAATTACAATTACGTAATGCTTCAGCTGTATATTCAGTATCTGGTGTAGCAGAAACAAAATTACCTCCCATACCTATAAATACTTTAGCTTTTTGATTATACATGGCTTTAATAGCTTCAACAACATCGTAGCCATGTGCACGTGGGGCTGTAAAATCAAATTCCTTTTCAAGTGCTTGAAGAAACTTTTCTTTAGGTTTTTCCCAAATTCCCATTGTCCTATCACCTTGAACATTAGAATGACCTCTAACTGGGCATGTACCTGCTCCTTTTTTTCCGATACTTCCTTTTAATAATAAAAGATTAACAACTTCTCTAATATTATCAACCCCATTTTTATGTTGCGTTAGTCCCATAGCCCAACAAATAATTATCTTATCGTTATTAACTATAAGTTCTAAAGCTTTTTTTATTTCTGGTAGCGCCAAACCTGTTTGAGGAAGTAACTCTTCAATACTATAATTATCTAAATCTGCTAAAAAATCATCAAGACCTTTAGTTTTTTCTTTAATAAACTGATGATCAAAAACAGAATTAGGTTGCTCTTCCTCTTTTTGTTTCATTAGTTTTAAAATGATTTTTAAAAGAGCAACATCTCCATTAATCTTCACTTGTAAGAATAAATCAGTTAGCTTTTGTCCTTTACCAAACCACTTCAAAGGGTTCTGAGGATCTACATAATTCATTAAACCTACTTCAGGAAGTGGGTTAATTGTAATTATTTTACCTCCATTTTTCTTAGTTTCACCTAAGGCAGATAACATTCTTGGATGATTAGTTCCAGGGTTTTGTCCAATAACAATAACCAAATCAGCATGGTCAAAATCATCAAGTGTTACAGAACCTTTACCAATACCTAAGGTTTCAGATAGAGCACTACCACTACTTTCATGACACATATTAGAGCAATCAGGTAGATTATTAGTACCAAATTGACGAACAAATAACTGATACAAGTATGCAGCTTCATTACTGGTTCTTCCAGAAGTATAAAAAATCGCTTCATCGGGAGAATCTAAATTATTAAGCTCTTCGCCAATAACATTAAAAGCTTCTTTCCAAGAAACCTCTTCATAATGAGTAGCTCCTTCTTTTAAAATCATTGGGTGTGTAATACGTCCACTTTTACCAATTTCATAGTCAGATAAAGTAGATAACTCTTCAACAGAATGCGAAGCAAAAAATATAGGTGAAACCCTATTTTTAGTAGCTTCTTCTGCAACCGCTTTAGCACCATTTTCACAATACTCTGCTAAGAAAGCTCTCTTTTCATCTGGGTCGGGCCATGCGCAACCTGGACAATCAAAACCATAAACTTGATTTAAGTTTTTAAGTAACCCAATTCCTTTGCCAATACCAGTTTCTGTAAATACATGATTTAAAGCAGATTTTATAGCTGTAGTACCTACGGCTTTTTCTGGAACTTTTGTTAACTTTATTCCTGTTAAATTTTCAGGAGGCTGTGCATTGGTTTTTTTAGTACTCATACTGTATATATTGTGGGTTAGCGTATATAGTCATTTTATCTTTTCTACTGAAACCTATTAAGCAAATACCAAATTCTTTAGCAAAATCAACAGCTAATGAAGAACAAGCCGATACCGCAATAATAATTGGTATTTTAGCAAAAAAAGCTTTCGAAACAATTTCATAAGAAACACGACCGCTTACAAACATTGAGAAAGCTTCCTTTAATTGTTGGTTAATTCTTAAACTACCTACGCACTTATCAACGGCATTGTGCCTACCAATATCCTCTTTACAAGTTAGAAATTTGTTGTTTTTATCAAAAATAGCACAAGCATGGCTTCCTCCAGTTTTCATAAAGGTATATTGATGATTAGTCATAATAGTAAACATTTTTTGTATATCTGTATGTAATAATGAAGTCTTATTATTGATAGCGTCTCCTGATACTGTAATATCATTTAGTTCTTTCTTACCACAAATGCCACAAGATGATACGGATAATAAGGTTCTTTTATTTAAATAACCATTTCCCAAATAGTTTTTAGGAATCTCTACATTATAAATGTCATTAAAACTTTCGTCTGTTTTTTCAAGTTCAACTTTTAAAGATATATTGTTTCTATAAATATCTTCAGCATAAAGAAGTCCATTAATTAACTCAATATCATTACCTGGAGTTCTCATTACTATAGTATAAGGTTGATTATTAATATTGATTTGTAAAGGAGCTTCAATAACTAATGAGTCATCTTGAAAAGTGTTTTTTTCAGTAGTTACTTTAATAGACTCGTATATGTTAGTTTGTTTCATTTAAAACAAAAGTAAATAATTAAATAAATAGAAATACTAGTAGGATTAAAATAATTAACTTTATCCCGTGTTTACATAAAACATTGATTGATCTAAAATATGACGATGAAGAAAATTTTAAGCTTATACTTTATATTTATAGTGGTATTGGTGTTTGGACAAAAAAGAGATTCAGTGCCTAGTTTTGTTGATGACTACTATTTGATAAAAGATGGAGATTCATTAATGATTGAGCTTAACGAAGTATCCGTATTACCCAAACATAAATTTAACGACAGGATTGATATACATTACTATTATTGGTTTAAGAAAAAAGTATTTAAGGCATACCCATACGCAATACTAGCATCAAAAAGAGTAGATAGTGTTCATTCCCGTTTGGAAAGGATAAAGTCAAAGAGAAAAAAAAGACAATATATAAAAAGAATTCAAAAATATTTAGAAGGAGAACTAACTGAACCATTGAAAAAGTTAACTAGAACAGAAGGTAGAGTACTACTTAAATTAATCCATAGGCAAACTGGTAAAACAGCTTTCAATAATGTAAAGGAGTTAAGAAGTGGGTGGAAAGCTTTTTGGTATAATGCAACAGCTAATATCTTTAATTTGTCACTGAAGGATGAATACAATCCAAAATTAAATAATGAAGATTACTTGATAGAAGATGTTTTACAAAGAGCATACATAGATGAATTACTAGAGTATCAAGAGCCAAAATTGCAAATGAATTACTTAGAGATTTTAGCAAATAAGAAAGGAGCAGTTGATGTAGAGAAGTATAAAAAGATGTTTGCTAAACAAAGGAAGAAAAGAGAAAAGAATAAAAATAAAAAAAGAATTAAGTAAGTAGTAGTATATAATGATATTGTAAAGCAAGTTCTTTTGGGCTTGTTTTTTTATTTAGTTTACATTATAAAATAATTTCCTAGAAAAAAATAGTGTTTAAACTATTGTTAAATAAGTTTTTGAGTTTTGGTGTTTGGGTTTTAAATAAAAAAGATTGATAAAAGGCTTGTGGGGATCAAAAAGGGTTGTATATTTGCAGCCGCTAACGGAGAAACGTAGTTTGCAAAGTTAGTAAGTTCATTGAGGATTAGGTAGTGTAAAGAGTTAAGAAAAGATTAAAAAATAGTTTAAATTTTATTTGTTTAATTGAAATTAATCTCAGTATCTTTGCAGTCCGAATTTAAAGGGAGGTTCATTAAAATATTGTGTTTTATAGCGAATAAAAAAAACTTCAAAAAAGTTTTGTTGGAGTTAAAAAAAGTTATTAGTTTTGCATCCGCTTTTGGAGGCGACACGATCTAAGAAATTTTGGAAAGATTTTGAAGAAAAATCAACTAGTTCGATTCTAGTGTTTCTACAAGAAGTTAATTGAGGTTTTGATTGAGATATGTCAAATATTAAGATTAACAAAGTTCATTGAAAATATTGAAATTGACAGCGTAATTTAAGAGTAGAATTACCACAGATTATTTAAGTGATTAAATAATTTTAAAAAATTCTTTTGAAACTTTTACATTGGATAATATTAAAGATTATACAATGAAGAGTTTGATCCTGGCTCAGGATGAACGCTAGCGGCAGGCTTAACACATGCAAGTCGAGGGGTAACAGAGGTAGCTTGCTACTTGCTGACGACCGGCGAACGGGTGCGTAACGCGTATAGAATCTGCCTTGTACAGGAGGATAGCCTTTAGAAATGAAGATTAATACTCCATAATGTTGATTAGTTGCATGATTGATTAATTAAAGATTTATCGGTACAAGATGACTATGCGTCCTATTAGCTAGATGGTAAGGTAACGGCTTACCATGGCAACGATAGGTAGGGGGTCTGAGAGGATTATCCCCCACA